>NZ_JBQSYR010000040.1:0-23131 GCF_052379505.1 Glutamicibacter sp. 363
CCACCATTCTTCGGTGACTGCTTCGCTCCGGAGCAACTTTACAACTCTAGCATGTTTCGTGAACCGGTCAAACCCAGTCGAAACGCCTTGTGAAAAGCTCTTTGCCGCCGGATGAATTCTACGTGTATTCCACGTTGTTTCCGTTCCGGCAACAGAGAAAAACTATACAGAGACTTCGGTTAACTTACAAATCGACGGAGGGGGTTCTGCGTCACATTCAATTTGGTGTCCTAGTCTGGCGTTATGAGCGACCTTCAGACACTCCTTGGATACCGTGAGCCAATCTTTAACGCTTCGATGGCAGGAGCCGCCGGAGGCAAGCTCGCTGCCGCCGTCAGCGCCGCCGGCGGCGTAGGGATGATTGGCTGCCCGGCCAGCCCCACCGGCGAATGGATCTCGGAACAGGCAGCCCATATGGGCTCACCAGATTCCCCGTGGGGTGTTGGTTTCATGGCGTGGTCTTTGGAAAATGACTTGAGCGCCCTGGAAAGCTTCCTCGACTACGAGCCGTCATTGGTTGTTTTGAGTTTCGGCGACCCCACCAGGAGTGCGGCCCTGGCCCACGAAGCGGGAGTGCTCACGGCCATGCAGGTGGGAAACGCCGAAGACCTCGCCCGGGCCATGCAAGATGATATCGATGTAGTCATTGCCCGGGGCGGGGAAGGTGGCGGACATGGCCGCAATGAAGCGGGAACGCTACCGCTGGTGCAGCTGGCGACGATGCAGAACGTGAAACCGGTGATCGCCGCCGGCGGCATCGGAACCGCTCGGGCCGTCGCTGCGGTGTTAAGCGCCGGCGCAGATGCGGCTTGGGTAGGGACGCGTTTCCTTGCTAGTGCCGAAGCCAGCGGACACGAGAACGTAAAGGCCGCGGTCTTGGCCGCCGGACTAGACGACACCGTATACACCCGCGCATTTGATATCGCTCAACAGCTCCCCTGGGCGGAAGAGTTTGGCGGACGGGCACTGAGAAACGAATTCAGCCAGCGCTGGGCCGGAGACATTCCCGGGCTGCAGGCCGCTGCCACGGAACAGCTGCTTGAACAGATGCGCAATGCCCGCGCGCAAGCTCTGGTCTCGATGGCCCCGGTTTATGCGGGTGAAGCGGTCCAATTCGTTCAAGCGGAGGAGAGCGCCGCGCAGATCATGGCCGAGTTGGGACAATTCCGCGAAATTCTCGAGCAGACCGCACGACGCTTCGGCTGACTCAAATAGGCTGGTTATCGATCAAGCGCACATTACCGACCTTCGCCGCCACCAGCACGAGGCCCTGCCCGGTAAAGGGAGTGTCCTGGCAATTGAAGGCGAGCTCCTGGAGCGTATTGGGGTCAACCACCACGAAATAGTCGAGCTCGACTAGTGGTTCCATTTGGAACAGGCCCAGCGCGTCGTCAATATTCAGCGGTTCATGACGGGCAGCACGCCCGGAAATCAGTTCGATCGCGCGGTGCAGCACCAACGCGGCCCGCAATTCTTCGGAGTTGAGCAACGCATTGCGGCTGGACAGCGCCAGTCCTTCGGGGCTTCTGACGATCGGCACCGAGCGCAACTGAACCGGGTAGTCCAAATCTGCGACCATCCGCCGAATGAGCGCCAACTGCTGTGCATCCTTCTGCCCGAAATAGGCACGGTATTCGCCTTGCCGCGGATCTGCCAGGTGAAGCAGCTTAGCCACCACCGACAGCATCCCGTCGAAATGCCCCGGGCGGGAGGCCCCCTCGTACATTTCGCCCAGCACCCCGCTGTTCAGCCGGATCAACGGCATCCCCGCGTGGTAGATTTCCTCCGCGCGCGGCGCGAAGACGATATCAACCCCGGCCTGCGCGGCTACCTGCACATCGGCATCGAGGTCACGCGGGTAATTGGCATAGTCCTGCGCGTCATTGAATTGCAGCTCATTGACGAAGACCGAACTGACCACCAGCTCGTTTTCGCTACGCGCCTTGGCAAAAAGTCGCGCGTGCCCCTGGTGCAATGCCCCCATGGTGGGGACAAAGCCCAGAGTTTGCGGGTTGGCTTGAGCGATCGCTGTCTTCAGCTCATCGCGGGTTTGAACAATCATCGGGGTCTTCACGCCCTCTATTCTAGAACCTGCAGCAGTTCTTGAAGTGTCCCCGGTGAGATCCGCCCGAGTGCCGCCGCTCGTTGCGCGGTAGCCCGTGACAGGCTGCGGTAGCTGTCCACGGTCTCGGTTTGGTCCTTGGCCATCGCGGCCAGATGCGCTCTGACGGTTCCCACATCTCCCCGGGCTACCGGACCGGTCAAGGCTCCGGCTCCCGAACGCAAGGCGTTATCCAGGCTTGCGCCCATCAACGCACGCAGGGTGGCCGCCGGGTCTTGCACCCCGATCCGGCGCAGCATATCGGCCGATTGCGCGGTAATTGTATTCAGATGGTTTGCCGCATGGGCCAGCGCCGCGTGATAGCTCACGCGGTCCTCCTCGGCGATCACCACCGGCTCTCCGCGCATCTCCACCACTAGTGCCTGAGCCACGGGGAGCATGATTTCATCCGCGGTGACGGCGAAGACGCAGTCGGTAAGGCGTTGCAGATCCAAGCTCATCCCGGTAAAGGTCATCGCCGGGTGGATGGCCAGCGGGAAGGCTCCGGCGGCTCGCGCGGGCTCCAGGATTCCGGTGCCGTACCGTCCGGCGGTGTGGGCAACCAGCTGACCGGTCACAAAGTGTCCAGCGGCGGCCAAGCCCTGAACCAGTTCGCCGAGCACATCATCGGGAACGGCGAAGAGCACCAGCTCGCTGCGCCGCAGGATTTCGGCCGGATCCAGAATTTCCACGCCGGGCAGCAACACCTCGGCACGGTCCCGCGACGCTTCGGAGACCGCATGCACGCCGGTGATCCGGTGTCCGGCGGCCGCCAACGCGGCCCCGAGGATCGCTCCGACCTTGCCGGCGGAGATGATTCCAATGCCTAAGCGGGGTGCCTCCATGGATCTACCTCTCAACCTGTCGCCGCGCTTGCGCCGCAAAAAATTCTGTCGCTACCTGCTCATCGAGCTGATGCATGTAGCCCATGATCGAGCCGCCGGCGCTGTACAGGCGGATCCCCGCCAACTCCCGGCGACGCTCCCAGGGGCCCTGCTGCAGCACCATCCCCTGGATCCGCCGATGCGGCACAAAAGCCGCGCTGCGCGAGAGCCAGCCGAAGCGGGTGATCACGCAACTGCTGGTGCTCAAAAACGCCTGATGCTTCCAGGCACCCGGGGACAAGGCCTTGGCCCGAGCCGGTGAGCTGGTGAAACCGTGGTCGGTTCCGCTGGTGATGGCGGTATGCAGCACCGCGCGCTGGTTCTCGACCCCCAACTCGGGCAGCAAGATCCCCATCACCTGGGTGACCGCTTCGAAGTCCCCGACAGGCAGTACCAGCAGATTCGACATTTCTTCCTCACCGACACCGAGCGCATTGACCTCCACCCGGTACCAGCCGAGCAGCCGCCAAAAAGCCGGCGAACTGATCTGGATCGACTGCACCCGGCCGGCCGGCAATGATTGCTGCTTGGTGTCGGCCAGCCCGTGGCTGATCCGCAGGCCGGTATCCGTGGCGCTCGCGCTGAAGTTCCATGAGTTGTTCAGTTCCTTGTAGAACCAACCGCCAAAGCCGAGCAGCATCGGCACCAGTCCGGCAACCAGCACGCCAACCCCCGAGATGCTCAGGATGCCCAAGACCAACGCCAAGAGCACGCCAATCACCGTGGGAAGCCGCAGGAACAGCGAGGCGAGCAGGCGTCCGGCTGGCACCTTGGCCATCAGCGGAACCGGCTGCGCGGCTTCTTCGGCCTCGGGGATCTCGCCCTGGGCCAGCGCCAGGATCTCGGCACGCAGCTGGTGGGCGTGCGCCTTGCGCAGGAAGGACAGGCGCATGACCGAGGCCGAACCGTCGGCCACATCGAAGCGCAGTTCGGCCAAGCCGAGCAGCCGGGCCACCAAGGGCTGGGCGATGTCGATGCCCTGCACCCGGTCGATGCGCGCCTGCTTTTGGCTGCGGAATACCATTCCGGAATTTACATAAACGTGGGTTTCGCTGATCCGGTAGCGGGTGAAATACCAGGACAGCGCGTAGAAGATGAGCACCAGCACCAGCGCCGCCGAGCCGAGGCCCACCGTCCAGGTCAGCCGGCTGCCGGTGAACCGCTCTTCCCAGGAAATGTCATCGGTGTTCTGCCAGTACACCCAGGCCAAACCCACGATGGCCAGCCAGCCGTGCACAAAGGGGCTGGCCGGGTGGACCCGCTGCCATTCGTTCACAGCAGGTTCGCCTCGCCGGCCGCGACCAAGCGTTCGCGCAACGCCTGCCCGGTGTCCTCACGAAGCCCGGGAATGACCGCGGTGGCAGACCCGGCGGCGGTGTTCAGCGTCAGCTTGCACAATCCATAGCGGCGTTCCAGCGGCCCGCTGGTGACCTCGACGTATTGCATGCGCCCGTAGGGGATGACAAGTTGTTTGCGCCAGAGCACCCCGGAACGCACCAGCAGATCTTCGTCGCGTTCCCGGTAGCCCAGCGCCTGCACCTGGCGGCGCAGCACGCGCAGGATCGGCAAGGCCAGGCCAAGCACAACCAGCGGCGGCGCGATGAGAAGCCACCAGGGCACGGGGATGCCGAACAGGCGCAGGATCAGCGGCAGCAGCGCCACCAGCAGGTAGCTGCCGGTCTGGATCAGCCAGGTGACCAGCTTGACCCTGAAATAGTCGGGGTCCACCGCGGTGAAGTTATTCGGTGACGATTCCATCGGTGTTTTCATCGGTGTCCTCGGGCGGTAGTTTGCAAAGGTGCTGAACAAGGTAGCCGATGATCACCATCAGGATCCCGGCGCCGGTGAGGACCATCGCGCGGGTGAGCGTGGGGCTCGAGCCGGAGGCGAACAGCAAGGTCAGCAGCGGGGCCAGATGCCAGCCGGTAATCAGTGCGCCGGCGTAGGCGGCCGCCTGCGCGAGCACCAGCGTGCGCGCGGCGGCGATCGGGTCGATATGGCCGCGGCCCAGGGTCGAACGCTTGACCCGGATGCCGAGGAAGAGGACCACCGCGCACACCGCGCCCAGGGAGAACAACGCGGCGTAGTCGAGCACCGGGGAGAACCTGCCGGTGGCCGTGAGCAGGCGCAGCGCAACCCAACCGGTCACGCCGCCGAGCAGCGTGCACCAGATGAGCGTGCGCAGCTTGAGCCGGTTCATAGCCTGATGATGTCCGCGGTGTCCGCCGCTTCGGCCGCCAGCCGGGATACCAGCTGGCCATTCAATACCGCGTCGGCGTCCATCCAGCTCCACGGGGCGAGCACGAACCCGCGGGTGTGGGCGCGCGGATGCGGCAGGGTCAGCGATTCCCCGTCCAGGCGCAGCTGGTCGAAGGTGATCAGATCCAGGTCCAGCGTGCGCGCCTCCCAGCGCACCTCGCGGGTGCGCTCGTGGTTGGCCTCGATGCTTTGGCACAGCTCAAGCAGCTCGTGCGGGCCCAGGGTGGTGCGCACCTCGATGACCTGGTTGGTGTAGTCCGGCTGTTCGGGCGGGCCGCCCACCGGCTTGGTAATCGCTACCGGGGAGGTCCGCAGCACCTCGAGGTGCTCGCGCAGTTCCGCGATCGCCGAGCGCAGCGTCGCGGCGCTGTCCCCGAGGTTGGCGCCCAGCGCGATAATCGCGGTATGCACGCTCTGCTGCCGGGTCAGCGAGATGCTCACATCGGAAAAAGGCACCGGAATCGGAGCCTGCGGCTTGTGCACCACCACCTCCACGGTGGCCACCGAGCGCCAGGCGGCGAGGATCGCCTCGGCGATCTGCGCTCCGAGCTTTTCGATCAGGTCCCAGGGGCCGGCCTGGATCTGATCGACCACCAGCTGGCTGACGACCCCGTAGTCCACGGTGTCCGCCACGTCATCGCTCAGTGCGGCCCGGGTGATATCCACGTGCAGCACGACGTCGATGCGGAATTCCTGGCCCTCGCGCTTCTCGTGGTCGAAGACCCCGTGATAGCCGGTGGCGGAAATCCCCTGAATGCTAATGCGATCCATAGGCCTGCACGACTTCCAACGCGTCGCGGCTGGCCGCCACATCGTGCACGCGTACCGCCCAGGCGTTGTCCCGGGCGGCGAGCACGGTGGTCGCGGCGGTCGCTACGTCGCGGCCCAGCGGTTCACGCGGGGTCTTGCCGTCGGCGAGCAGTTCGCCGAGGAAACGCTTGCGGCTGGTGCCGACCAGCACCGGGTGGCCCAGCGACTCGAAGGCCGCCAGGTTGGCCAGCAGCGCCCAGTTGTGCTCGGCGTCCTTGGCGAAGCCCAGGCCCGGGTCGAGGATCAGCTGTTCGGGCTTCACGCCCTTGGCCAGGAATTCGTCGCGCAGGGTGCGCAGCTCGGCGAGCACCTCAGCCACCGGGTCCCCGTAGTTTGCCTCGTGCACCATATTCGCGGCGGTGCCGCGGCGGTGCATCAGCACGTAGGGGACCCCGGTTTCGGCGATCAGTTCCGCCATGCCCTGCTCATAGGTCAGCCCGGAGACGTCGTTGATCAGGTGCGCCCCGGCGGCGATGGCCGCGCGGGCGGTGGACACGTGCATGGTGTCCACGGAGATCACCGCGCCGGCCTTGGCCAGCGCCTCGATCACCGGGATGATGCGCGCCTGCTCCAGGGCGGGATCCACGGCCTTGGCTCCCGGACGGGTGGATTCCCCGCCCACGTCGATGATGTCGGCTCCGGCGTAGAGCAGCTTCAGCCCGTGGTCCAGCGCCTTGTCGGTGCCCAGGAACTCGCCGCCGTCGGAGAAGGAATCCTCGGTGACGTTCAGGATCCCCATCACCAGGGTGCGCCCGGTGGGCAGGTCCGCGAAGGTCTTCCGCTTCGACTTGCGGATCACGGTCAGCGGGCTGGTGGCCGGGCCGGTGCCCGGGATGGCTCCAAGTGACATAGTTGCTACCTTCCGAGGATCAGGCTCATGGCTTCGGCACGGGTTGCGGTCTCCCGCAGCTGTCCGCGCACCGCACTGGTGACGGTCTTTGCGCCGGGTTTGCGCACCCCGCGCATCGACATGCACATGTGCTCGCATTCGATCACGACGATCGCGCCGGTGGGTTCGAGGTGTTCAACGAGCGCATCGACGATCTGGGTGGTCAAGCGCTCTTGCACCTGCGGGCGGCGGGCGAAGACCTCGACCAGGCGCGCCAGCTTGCTCAGCCCGGTGACCTTGCCGCCGCGGCCCGGAATGTAGCCGATATGCGCGGTGCCGTAGAACGGGACCAGATGGTGTTCGCAGGTGGAATAGAACGGGATGTCCTTGACCAGCACCAGTTCGTCATGTTCGATGTCGAAAGTGGTGGACAGGTGTTCGGCGGCATCCTGATGCAAACCGGCGAAGAATTCGGCGTAGGCCTTGGCTACCCGCTTCGGGGTGTCCAGCAGGCCATCGCGGTCCGGATCTTCGCCGATCGCTTCGAGGATTTCGCGGACCGCCGCGGCAATGCGCGGCTGGTCGATCTCATTGACTTCAATCACGACTTCGATACTAGTCGGTCGAACGCGCCGCGCGCTCCTTGGGGCTTAATACCGGGCCTTGTTCGTGGACCGGGCGCCCGTCGTTGCTCAGCCACACCTCGCGCTTGTCGAGCTTGACCAGGTCGACGAAGAGCTCGGCGATTTCCTTCTGGTTCAGCGTTTCGTGCTCCAGCAGGGCCAGGGCCAGGCGGTCCAGCACGTGGCGGTTGGCGGTCAGCGCCCAGTAGGCGTCGTCATGCGCCTGCTCGATGAGCGTGCGCACCTCCTCGTCGACCAGGTGGGCCATCTCATCGGAGTAGTCCCGGCTCGCGGTGCCCATGCCCTGCGCGGCGGCCGAGGAGGCCAGGCGCACCGCGCCGATCTTCTCGCTCATGCCGTATTCGGTGACCATCTTGCGTGCGGTGTCGGTGGCCTTCTCGATGTCGTTGGAGGCGCCGGTGGAGGGATCGTGGAAGACGATCTCCTCGGCCACGCGCCCGCCCATGGCGTAGGCCATCTGGTCCAGCAGCTCGTTGCGGGTGATCGAGTACTTGTCGGACTCCGGGACCACCATGGTGTAGCCCAGGGCGCGGCCGCGGGGCAGGATGGTGATCTTGGTGACCGGTGCGGTCTGGTTCATCGCCGCGGCCACCAGCGCGTGGCCGCCCTCGTGGTAGGCGGTGACCTTGCGCTCGTGCTCGTCCATCAGCCGGGTGCGCTTCTGCGGGCCGGCCATGACGCGGTCGATGGCCTCATCCAGCGCGCGGTCATCGATCAGGTTTGCGTTCGAGCGGGCGGTGAGCAGCGCGGCCTCGTTGAGCACGTTGGCCAAATCCGCGCCGGTGTAGCCCGGGGTCTTCTTCGCCACCGCGTTCAGATCCACCGTGGCGTCCATCGGCTTGCCGGCCACGTGGACCTTCAGAATCTGTTCGCGGCCCTTCAGATCCGGTGCCTCCACCGGGATCTGCCGGTCGAAGCGTCCCGGGCGCAGCAGCGCCGGGTCCAGCACGTCCGGGCGGTTGGTCGCGGCAATCAGGATGACGTTGGTGGTGGCGTCGAAGCCGTCCATTTCGACCAGCAGCTGGTTCAGCGTCTGCTCGCGTTCATCGTTGCCGCCGCCGATGCCGGCGCCGCGGTGCCGGCCCACGGCGTCGATCTCGTCAACGAAGATGATCGCCGGGGAGTTGGTCTTGGCCTGTTCGAACAAATCGCGGACGCGCGAGGCACCCACGCCGACGAACATCTCGACAAAGTCGGAACCCGAAATCGAGTAGAACGGGACCGCCGCCTCGCCGGCCACGGCCTTGGCCAGCAGCGTCTTGCCGGTGCCCGGAGGGCCGTAGAGCAGCACGCCCTTGGGGATCTTCGCGCCCAGGGCCTGGAATTTAGCCGGTTCCTGCAGGAATTCCTTGATTTCGTGCAGTTCCTCCACCGCTTCCTCGGCGCCGGCCACATCCACGAAGGTCACCTGCGGCATATCCTTGGTGATCAGTTTCGCCTTGGACTTGCCGAACTGCATCACCTTCGAGCCACCACCCTGGCTGCGCGCCAAGATGAACCAGAAGATGCCTGCAATCAGGATGAAGGGGATGATGATGCCGAGCATCGAGAGCAGCCAGTTGTTTTCCACCGGCTGATCGGTGAACTTGCTCAGCTGCGCGTCGTTCATCGCGTCGACCACCTGGTCGGCGCGGGGCACGGAGTAGTAGAAGGAAATCTTCTTTCCCTTGTCCACTCCGTCGACGTTCAGCGCGTCGCGCAGGGTCAGGTCTACTCGTTGATCTCCGTCGAAGATCTTCGCTTCGGTGGCGTTACCGCTGGTGAGTTGGTTCAGGCCCACGGAGGTATCCACTTGTGCCGAACCGTTGCCGAATACCATCGGCAGGAACAACACCATCGCGGTCACACCGACCAGGACCCAAATGATCCAGCTGTTAAAAATCTTCTTAGTTTTCATCGACCCGAAAGGTCCCGTACCTTTCGCATCCCCCTCACGCGTTCTGCCGGCGTCCGGGCAACGCCACCTTCGATTCAGTTCAACGCCTCAGCGGCGCTAAAAGTTCCCTACTCGTAGATGTGCGGAGCCAAGGTGCCCACGCAGTCCAGGTTGCGGTACTTTTCCGCGTAGTCCAAGCCATAGCCGACAACAAATTCGTTGGGAATGTCCATGCCGACGTATTTCACGTCGATTTCCACCTTCGCCGCTTCCGGCTTGCGCAGCAGGGTGCAGATTTCCACCGAGGCCGGGCCGCGGGATTCCAGGTTGGCCTTCAACCAGGACAGGGTCAGGCCCGAGTCGATAATGTCTTCGACGATGAGCACATGCTTGCCCATCAGATCGGTGTCCAGGTCCTTGAGGATGCGCACCACGCCGGAAGACTGGGTTCCGGAACCGTAGGAGGAGACCGCCATCCAGTCCATGGACAGGTGGGACTTCAGCGCGCGGACCAGATCCGCCATGACCATCACCGCACCCTTGAGCACGCCGACAACGAGGATGTCGCGTCCCGCATAATCCTTGTCGATCTGTGCAGCCAGTTCGTCGATACGAGCCTGGATGTCTTCCTTGGTATACAGTACGTGCGCGAGATCGGCCTTGACTGTGTTCGAATCCACGAGGGTTCTCCTGATTCTCAGAGGTGGGGTACTCAACTAGAGTGCCACATTTAGTTTAGTGTTGTTGAGCTTGTGGTGGTGAAAACTATCACCGAGGAGCGCCGCAGCGCGCTGATCTTGCCTTCGAGCTGCACCGGACCGGCCGAACGGGACTTGCTCGCCCCCACCCCGGCCAGCGCGCACAGGGCCGCCGTGCGCTCGCTGCCCAGGTTCAGCGCCCCGGCGTCGGCGGCGGCCAGACGCAGCACCCTGGAGGCGATGGCCTCGGGAAAAGTGGCAAGAATCCGCAAGTCCACCCCGGCGGCGCTGCGCGCCTGCTCCCACGCCCGCCCGGCCCAGGCGTCCAGCGCGTCTGCATCCGCCGCCGCCAGCGCCGCAGTGCGGGCCAGCGCCTCGGTCAGGTGCCCGCCGAGCTGCGCACGCAAAAACGGGAGCACCTCGTGGCGGATGTGGTTGCGCCGGTAGGCGGTGTCCGCGTTGCTCGGGTCTTCCCAGTACTCCACTGAGGCCCGTGCGCAGATTTGCTCGGTGTCCTGGCGGGTCAGCTCCAGCAGCGGACGGGCGTAGGGGCCGCGCGAAACAGGTATTCCGGCCAGGGACCTGGTGCCCGAACCGCGCAGGATCCCCAGCAGCACCTGTTCGGCCTGATCGTCTTTGGTGTGCGCGAGCAGCAGGCGTTGCGCCCCGGTCTGCTCCATGGCCTGCTCGAAGGCCGCATACCGGGCGGCCCGGGCGGAGGCCTCGTCCCCGGCGGTGTGCACCGTCTTGAGCAGCACCTCTTCCAGGCCCAGCGCCTGGCATTGCGCGGCGGCGCGCGCCGCCACCGCGGCGCTGCCCGGTTGCAGGCCATGGTCCACGATCACCACGGCAAAGCGGATTCGCTCGCGCAGCTGGCTCGCGGCGATGGCCAGCGCCAGGGAGTCGGCCCCGCCCGAAACGCCGAGCAGCGCGAATTCTCCGGCCTGCGCCGCCACCGCGTTGCGGGCCAGGTCGATCGGCCGGCTCATCGGGTGCGGGCCAGCCAGCGTGCGGGGTTATCGAGTTCCGCGGAGCTCGGGAACAATTCCCGGTCGGTGAAGATCTCATTGAAGCCGGCATAGCCGATCTCGTCCACCAGGTGGCGCACGAACTTCGCGCCGCGCTCGTACTGGCGGGCCTTGGCGTCCATGCCCAGCAGCTTGCCGATCCAGCTGGCCCAGGGCGAACGGTTCTTGCCGCGGGCGGTGAAGCGGTTGCGGATGGTCTTGATCGTGCGGATCGAGCTGACGTCGTTCATCACGACCATGGCGTGGCCTTCGAGCACCGACATGATGCTGGTCAGCTCGCCGACCTCGCTGCGCATGGTTTTGATCCGCGCCCCGAGGTCATTCATCGAGCTGGTCTTTCCGCCCAGCGGCTCGAAGACCTCGGCCAGGGTCTGCTTCATCACCCCCGGGATCCATGGCGCATGCTCGAACTGCAGCCGGTGGGTCTGCTCGTGGGTGGCGATCCACAGGTAGAAGTCCCGCGCGTTCAGGTTCAGCTCGCCGCGGATCTGGGTGATCGTCGGGGCGTTGAGCAGCAGCCGGGGACCGGCGAACGGGTCGAATTGCCCCAGCACTCTGGTGCCGAGCACCGAAAGCACCGCGCCGAGTTCCGCCCCGGCGATCAGCGGCAGGGCGGTGGGGGTTTTGGGCATCTCGGGAAGCATTGCGGCAAAGTTCTGGCTGACCGCCTTGGCCCAGCCGGCGCGGTCCACCACCAGGGTTTCGGATGGTGCGGTGGAGGTCAGCTGCGAGATCCGTTCGGCCTCTCCGAGCCCCTGCCCGCCGGCGATGCGCAGTTCTTCCACGATCCGCGCCGCCTGTTTGCCGCTCAGCGCCGGCCCGGCGGGCATGAGCGTTTTTGCGGTGCCTACGGCGAGATCCCAATCGATGAACTGGCTCATGTAATTCTCCTACCGGCACCCACAGCCGCGCAGGGCGGTGACTGCCTGGTCGATGGTTGGTTTATGTGGTGCCAGCGTCCCGTCGGGCTGCGCGGCAAAGATGCTGAAGGCGATCAGCCGCCCGTCTTCGGTCAGCGTCATTCCGGTCAGCGTGGCCACCCCGGTCAGCGATCCGGTTTTTGCCCGCACCAGCCCGAGGGTAGCGGCCGCATCGAGCCGATTCATCAGGGTGCCGTTGTACCCGGCGACGGGCAGCGAGTAGACCAGCTCGCGCAGTTCGGGTTTTCCGCTGGTGGCCGCGGCGCGCAGCAACGTGGTCAACGCGGCCGGGGAAATTTGGTTGGTTGCCGCCAGCCCGCTGGTATCAGCCAAAGATATGCCGGTGGCGCCATATGTTTGCGCCACCTGCTGCACGGCCAGCCCGGCCTGCTTCGGGTCCATGCCCTTGTGCACCGCGACCATTCGACCCATGGCTTCGGTCAGGTAGTTGTCCGAGACCAGCAGCATGTGCTTGATCTGCACGCGCAGCGGGGCCGAGAGCACCTCGGTGAGCTGTTCCCCGCCCTCGTAGGCGCCGCGTCCGCCCGCGTTGACCTTCACCTGCTTGCCCAGCTCGGCGGCGAAGACCTTGCGCACCTGCTGTGCGGCATCGGACTGATAGGCCGAGCGGGTGCTTTCGGCGGCGCGTCCGGCGTAGTGCGCGATCGGGTAGACCGCGCCGATGTTATTCGAGGTGAACAACGACTTATCCCAGGCCGGATTCCGCTGCGCATCGCCGAAGAGCGAATCGTCGAGCCAGAGCTCCACCTCCCCGATGCCGCGATCCGCCAGGGCCTTCGCGGTTTGCGCCGCGAGGGTGGCCAGGCCCGCATATCCCTTGGGGTGCGCGGGATCGGATGCACCGTCGCCCAGCAGCACGTCCCCGCCGCCGCGCAGCACCAGGGTGCCCGAATCGAGCCACACGCTGGTGGACAGTTGGTGCTCCCCGCCGAAGGTATCCAGCGCGGCCAGCGCGGTGGCCACCTTCAGGCTTGAGGCCGGAGTTCCGGGAGTTTGCGCATTCTTGTCGTAGAGCACCTTGCCGCTGGCCACGTCGACCACCTGGGCGTTGAAGGAGGTCTTATCCCCCTTGGTGCCCAGGATCGCATCCAGCTTCGCGGTGAGCACCGCGCTATCGGGCATCGGAGCCTCGGGATCCAGATCCTGCAGGGCGACAGGTTCGGCTGCCGGGGCGGTTGCACTGGCGCGCACGTAATGCGCCTGCGGTTCACCGGTGAAGCTGCGCGGCGCGCTGAACATCGCCACGGCCATGCCCACCACCGCCAACAGGGCCACCGCCAGCGTCAGTGCGCGTCTTGCGGCAGTGTTCATGTGAGCATGTTCCTCTCGCGGGTTTAGCTACTTATGCCCCCGGGGGCGATACGCTTATTAGCGGATATCCCTAAGACTAGTTTAGGAGTGTGCTTTTTATGAGCCACGACGTGACCATCGAGATCCCAACTGGATCACGCGTCAAGTACGAAATCGACCACGAGACCCATCGCTTGCGCCTGGATCGCGTGCTCTTCACCTCCATGCAGTACCCGACCCACTACGGCTACTTCGACGACACCCTGGGCGAAGACGGCGATCCATTGGACGCCATGGTTTACATCCCGGGTGTCGATTTGATCCCCGGCGTCATCGTCGAATCGCGCCCCATCGGCGTCTTCAACATGACCGATGACGGCGGTGGAGATGCAAAGCTGCTGTGCGTGCCAACCGACAAGCGCTTCGACCACATCAAGGAACTCGAAGACATGGATGAGTGGCTGATCAAGGAGATCGAGCACTTCTTCACCCGCTACAAGGACCTGGAGCCGGGCAAGTGGGTTAAGGCCGAGGGCTGGGAAGGCCGTGCGGCCGCCGAAGCCGAGCTGGCTCGCTCCATCGAGCGTTTCAAGGCTTAACCACGATCTAGGGGCGGGGACCGATTGGTCCTCGCCCCTAGTTATTTCGAAAGGCAACCCGTGCTCGCTGCTCTCGACCTGCCCACGCCGCTGAATGCCGAGGTAATGCTGCGTCGCGCCGAAGCGGCGGACCTTCCGGCATTGCGCCGGCTCTTGGCCGATGATGTGCTTGGCGCCGCCCGCGAAGCAACGGCCGAGTCCGAGGGCTATGCGCAGGCCCTGGAACGGCTGCTGGCCGATCCCGGCAACGACCTGGTGCTCGGTGAACGCGCCGGGGAGGTGATCGCGATGCTGCAGTTGACTTCCATCCCCGGGATTTCCCGGGGCGGATCCATCAGATTGAACGTCGAGGCGGTCCGCGTACGGTCCGATTCCCGCTCGACGGGCCTGGGTTCGGCGATGCTGCGCTGGGTAATCGACGCGGCGGCGCCGGCCTGCGCCGCCGGGCTGATCCAGCTCACCTCGGACGCCTCGCGGCTCGAAGCCCACCAGTTCTACCAGCGGCTGGGCTTCAGCGCCTCGCATGTCGGATTTAAGCTCCGGCTGAACCGTTAGAGCCCGAGAACCTTCTCCAAAACAGGCTCTTCGGGCAGGCTCTGCACATCCTTCAACCTGCGTTCCACCGCCCGAGTTCGGGTTCCGGCCTCCTTGACGGTGTTCTGCGCGGTGGTCAACTGCTTCTCCAGCTTGTCCCACACGTCCCCATACTTGCCAAACTCGGCCTTCGCCGCTGAAAGCACCTGCCAGACCTCGCTGCTGCGCTTTTCGATGGCCAGGGTCCGGAAGCCCATCTGCAGGGAATTGAGCAGGCTCATCAGCGTCGTCGGACCGGTGACCAGCACCCGGTGTTCGGTTTGCAGCCGGCTGGCGAGTCCCGGGCGGCGCACCACCTCGGCGAAGAGCCCCTCGGTGGGCAGATACATGATCGCGAAGTCCGTGCTGTGCGGCGGTTCGATGTACTTCTCCGCGATTTTCTTCGCCTGGATGATGATGGCCTTATCCAGCGCCTTGCTCGCCGCATCGAGTTGCACCTTGTCGCCCGATTCCTGGGCGTCCAAGAGCCGCTCGTAGTCTTCCTGCGGCAGCTTCGAGTCAATCGGCAGATATACCGGATTCTCGTCCCGACCAGGCATGATCACCGCGAACTCGACGCTGTCGCGGCTCTCGGGCCGGATCACCACGTTCTGCGCATACTGCTCCGTGGTGAGCAGGTCTTCCAATTGGCGCGAGAGCTGCACCTCACCCCAGGTGCCCCGGCTTTTCACATTTGTCAGCACACGCTTGAGCCCGCCGACATCTGCCGCAAGATTCTGCATTTCGCCCAGCCCCTTTTGCACCTGCTCCAAACGCTGGCTGACCAGCTCAAAAGATTCACCGAGCCGCTTCTCCAAGGTCCCTTGCAGTTTCTCGTCGACCGTCTCGCGCATCTTCTCGAGCTTCGACTCGTTGCCCACGCGCAAGCGCTCGAGTTCTTCGCGCAGCGCACCTTGCAGCTGGCGGTGCATGTGCTGATTCGATTCGTTCAGCGCGGTGATCTTCGCATCCACGGTGGTGCGGATCGCTTCCAGCCGCTGTTCGCTGTCCCGGCGCACCTCGTGCAGCGAATCGCGCAGCTCGCCGCGTTGCGCGCCCAGGTCCTGGCGCAGCTCGCCATGGGTTGCGCGCACCGTCGCGGCAATCTGTTCCTGATCATTCGAACCGGTCCGCCGTACGATCAGCAAGAGCGCGCCGACGGCAAGCAGGATATTGAGTAGCACAAGCACCAACAGCACAATAGTCATAGCTCAAGAGGTATCAGCACCGTCGGACATAATGGACCCATGCGCATCCTGGTCACCGGCTTTGAGCCCTTCGGAACCGACACCCACAACGCCAGCGCCGAGCTCGTGCGCCGGTTGCCGGCCACGGCCGGCGAACACCAGATCGTAACCGGACTCCTGCCAGTATCCTTCACCCGTGCATTCCCGGCCCTGGGCGAGTTGCTTAGCATGCACCAACCGGACGCGCTGGTGCTGCTCGGCGAGGCCGGCGGGCGCACCGAGATCAATCTGGAGCGCTGGGCGGTCAACGAGCACACTGCGCGCATCGCCGATAACGACGGCCACCAACCGGCCGGCGAGCGCATCATTCCCAACGGTCCGCGCCGCCGCGAGGCGACGCTGAAAACACCTAGTCAACTTACAGTCAGCGAGGATGCCGGCAGGTTTGTGTGCAACCACATCGCCTACCACGCCTACGGTTTGAGCATCCCGGCGCAATTTATCCACGTCCCCGCATGGCGCCCCGGCAACGCGCGGGCGCTGGTTGGTGCGGAGACCGACACGGTAGCACTGGCACACAGTGAACTGAGCTTTGCCGGCCTTAGCGAGGCAGTAATTACTTTCTGTTCACAGTTGGTTGAGGGATAGTTCATTGCAACACAGTTCGACCGACGTTTGATTAATGAAAAAGAAGTCAGCACTGAATCCGGAGTAGAACGGGAATTTTGAAACCAATGGACAATGGCACCAACCTTGGCAAAATCTTTACTACAGAACCGATGGCAATGCGTGCCCTGGCTGCCGAACTGCGATTCGCGCCAACGGTCACTCAACAGGTTTTCGAAAGTGTATTTCAAATCAGGATCGGCAGCCTCAATCGCATTTCATGCGAAGTTTCAAAACGCGAGAATTTGGACATCGTAATCGAATTTGAACGCGCAACAATCGGTATCGAAGGGAAGATCGGGCACGAAGTCACGCTGGGTCAACTCGAACGCGAATGGAACCACGTCGATCATTTGATGGTGCTGGTCAAAGAACCAGAGGATGTCATGATTCAAGACTCCAGCGTGCCTTATCAGGTGATTAGTTGGGACCAGCTTTTGGAGCATTACCCAACATCTCGTATCACCGCAGCGGACATAAATTCGGTAAATGACAGGTCCCGTATTGCTCGACGAGTATTGAATGCGGTGGATGTTGCAGAAATTCTTCCAACAACCTGGACGTACAACGTCCGTCCCGGAGGGTCGGGCTATCCAGGAATCGAGGCCTACAGTCCAATTCTTGATTCCGGACGCCAGATGATCGTCCAAATTGAGGCTGACCGTCAAAATCCCAGCGGTTCTTATCTGGGGAACGTTGGTATCTCTGTGAAACCATCTGACTTTTCATTGGACGAGCCCGAAGCTGAACCACTCTGGATCTCACTTATCAAGCAAATGGCTCCAAATTTGGAAGCAACCTTGGCTGGGACACCTGCTCAGATCTCTTGCGGCGCCGGACGCGGCGCTAAGGGGTTCTCCAAAAGAAAAATTGAGCTAGCCAAACGTTTTCATCTCGACCTTCATCGAGCAACGGGTTATACAGATTCATATATAGGTGTTCGAACGCTCAAGGTGGGTCCAGATAAACTCCCCGAATTGGTCAAGGCACTGCTTCCGGCAGCGGTGAAAATTTTCGAAGATGAGTTAGCGAACTAACCTTGACCACGCCGGCTTCCGCGCAGGCCGATTACTTGCAAGTCTTGTGTTTTCACTTATCACGCCGGCACTGGCTACCGTTGAGCCTATGAGCTTGACGAACCTATCCCCGCGCCAGCAGTTTGCCGCCGGCCGGGTCCCGCTGCGCCTGGCGAACCTGTTCGGCGGGCTGCTGCTCTTCGCGTTGGCGATGGCGCTGATGGTGCGCGCCGATCTGGGCGTGGACCCGTGGAACGTCTTCCACCTGGGCATCACCCACCACGTACCGCTGTCCTTGGGCACCGTGGTGATCATCGTGGGCGTTCTGATGCTGCTGACCTGGATCCCGATGAAGCAGTGGCCGGGGATCGGCACCGTGGCCAATGTCTTTGTCATCGGCCTGGCCCTGGACCTCTTTCTGCTCATCCTTCCGCAGGTCTCCGGGCTGGGCTGGCAGATCCTCACGTTGCTCGGCGCGATCGCAATCAACGGGCTGGGCGGTGCGATGTACATCGGCAGCCACTTCGGCGCCGGGCCGCGCGACGGGTTGATGACCGGGCTGCACCTGCGCACCGGGTTGAGCATCCGGCTGGTGCGCACCAGCATCGAGCTGCTGGTGCTGGGCATCGGCTGGCTGCTCGGCGGCCCGGTGGGCCTGGGCACGGTGGCCTATGCGCTGCTCATCGGCCCGTCCACGCAATTCTTCTTCCGCTTCACCATCATCAAGCTAGGCGCCGATCGCCGGAGTCGCCGGGACCTCGCTTCCTGAGCGCGGCTTTTCGCGCGGCACCGTGGCCATAATCGAGATGATGGCGATGACCACCATCAGCAGGTTGAACAGCACCCCCACCGCGCCGCCGAAGCGCAATCCCACATTCTCCTGGTCTCCGATGAACAGCCCCCAGGAGCGGATCATCTCCGGGTTCGCGGCTTGGGCCGCCACGTACAGCGCCGCGGAGACCGCCACGCCAATGGCATTGCCCAGCGACGAGGCCATCTTGTAGATGCCCGCGGCCGCGCCCGCCTGGTTATCCGGCACGCTGGACAGCGCCGCGTCGGTGGACGGGGTCGCATAGAATCCCAGCCCGATGCCGAACAGCGTGAACCCGATGACCGCGAGCACGATGTACTGCCCGACCAGCACGAAGGTCATCGAGGTCAGCAAGATGCCCAACCCCGCGATCGAGCTGCCCCAGATCATCGGGCGGCGCGGCCCGAAACGCTGCAGCAATTTCTCGCCGACGCGGATCGTGGCGATCACCGCGATCAGGTAGCCCAGGGTCAGCAGGCCGGACTGCAGCGAGCTGAGCCCGGCGGCCACCTGCACCAGGCCGAGGGCCACGATGAGCGTGCCGGCCGCCCCGTTGAGCAGGAAATTCGACAGGGTCGCACCGGTGAAGGTCATGTTGCCGAAGAGCTTCAGATCCAAAAACGCGTGCTCCTTGCGCGATTCGATCGAGAAGAACGCAAGCGCGGCGATCGCCGAGAGCACCACCAGCCCGATGCCGGCCGGCGACAGCCAGCCCAGCGCCGGGCCCTGGGAGATGTACACGTTCACCGCGACCAGCGCGATGATGAACGCGATCAGCCCGCCGAAGTCGAAGCGCGCGGCCGGACCCTGGGTTTCGGCCTTGGATTCCGGGGTGCCACGCAGCAGGAAGAGCGCGAGGATCGAGAGCACGATGGAGATCCAGAAGATCGAACGCCAGCCGAATGCCGAGGTGGCCATCAGCCCGCCGAACAACGCGCAGAAGCCCGAGCCGCCCCAGGAGCCGATGGACCAGTAGGACAGGGCCCGCTGCCGCTCCTTGCCCGCGTAGTAGGTCTTCACCAGCGCCATCGTCGAGGGCATGATGCACGCGGCGGACAGTCCCTGCACGATGCGCCCGCCCAGCAGCAGCCCGCTGGTCAGCCCGCCCAGGTTCTCCGGGGTCAGCGCGATCAGCAGCGAGCCGAGGATCGAGAGATAGATGCCCACGTACATCAGCTTCACCCGGCCCAGCCTGTCGGCCAGCCCGCCGGCGACGACAATGAAGATGCCGGAGAACAGCGAGGTGATCGACACCGCCAGATTGCCGATGGTCCGCTCAATGCCCAGCTCCCCCTGGATGCCGGGAATGACGTTGAGCAGCGTCTGGGCGAAGAGCCAGAAGTTGATGACCGCCAGCACGATGCCGATCAGCCACTTGTCGTTCGGCTTCCACACGGTGGACGCTGAGCTTTGCGTGCCCCTCATGCCAGTTCACCCAGCGCCGCGATGACCATGGCTTCCACGCCACGGGCCAGGGTCGGCTCGATCACCGGGGCGAAGTGCGGCGAGTGATTCGCCGCCGTTTTGCCGTCCGCGTGGGCTTGCGGGTCCATGCCGCCGAGCAGCCAGAAGGTGTACGGCACGCCGAACGCGTCGGGGATCCTGCTGAAGTCCTCCGAGGCGCTCTGCCTGCCGGCGCTGCCCACCGCCCCGAAGTACGCTTCGAAGGCGGCGCTCACCCGCGCGGTGACCGCCTCGTCGTTGGTGGTCAGCGGGAATTGGTCGTAGTATTCGAACTCCGGTTCCGCCGGGGAGCCGGCCGCGGCGCACTCCCCGCGGACGATTCGCTCCACCGCGGCGATCAGCGTTTCGCGCACCGCGTTGTCGTAGCTGCGCAGGTTCAGCAACAGCGTCGCCTTGTCCGCGATGATATTGGACTTCGTGCCCACCTGCACCGAGCCGATGGTCAGCACCGCGAATTCGCCGGGCTGCACCTCGCGGGAGACCACCGACTGCAGGCGCAGCACGATCGACGCGGCCAGCACCACCGGGTCAACCGACAGCTGCGGCATCGAACCGTGGGCACCGGCACCGTGCACGGTGATGCGGATCGAATCCCCGGCCGAAAGCACCGGGCCGGCGATAGTCTGCAGCTCCCCGGCGGGCAGCCCCATCACATGCTGGGCGAAGGCCACATCGGGTGCCGGGATCTTGTCCGCCAGCCCGTCGGCGACCATCGCCGCGGAGCCCTGGGCGGTCTCCTCGGCCGGCTGGAAGAGCGCGAGGTACGTGCCGGACCAGTCGGTGCGATGATCGGCCAGCAGCTTCGCTGCGCCCAGCAGGGCTGCTACGTGCACATCGTGCCCGCAGGCGTGCATCACCCCGTCATTTTCCGAGGCGTAGTCCAGCCCGGTGGCCTCGTGCACCGGAAGCGCGTCCATATCCGCGCGGGCCAGCACCGTGCGCCCGGGGCCGTTGTCCAGCACGCCGACCACCCCGGTGCCGCCCAAGCGCTGCACCCGGTAGCCGAACTCTTCCAGCTTGCTCGCCACCAGCGCCGAGGTGCGAGTTTCCTCCAGGCTCAATTCCGGATGCCGATGCAGGTCGCGATAGGTCTCGTGGACCCACTCAAGCTCCGTGTTAAGATCGGCCAGTACCTTGCGTGCAATGTCCATGGGGGCTCCCTTTCAGTAGACAAGACCCAATATATGCCCGGCGCTGCCCATCTGGAAGGTATGTGTCGCTCTCGCCGGTTGCGCGATAAAACCACCAACTCAAGCAATACTTGAATCATGCTTTTCGCTACGCTCCGCACCCTCCAAGGAGACCGGTCATGAGATTCTTTGCGGCCCTGCTCGCCGCCGGGCTGTCCCTGTCCCCGGCTACTGCGGCGTTGGCCAGCGAACCCGAAATCCTGGCCTACGATCCGGTGGGAACCGAAGTCCAAGGAGCCCCCGACGTGCGCTTCGCACCAACACTCGACCCGGGCATATCGCTGGACCGCTTCGGCGGCATCTACGAAAAGTCGCATTTGTTCTATAAGCTCCCCAAAATCCAGGAGGGCGAAAGGCTGCACGTCAGCGCCCAGCTGATCGTCGATCCCCTAAGGCAGCCGGGCAGCCGTGAAAGCATCCAGCTCGCCGGCTCCCTGCTCTGGGCCGATGGCAGCTGCGCCAGCGACGTTGCCAGCACCAACCGCAGCGACATCGCAAGCCTGCCGCTGATCACCTTCATTTCCGAGCCCAAGGGGTCACCGGGCTACACCCGCTGCACCGATACGGAAAACAACGAGCCGTCCTTGGCCTTGCATCGCGAGGGACTCTGGCAGGACGACGCCGAAATCCCCGTGCAGATCCGCGTGGTGGTGCAACCGGCAATGAATGCCAGCACAACTGCCCAAAGCGCCGCGGACGCGCAGCCTCCGGTCTCGGTCGCGCCGGACACCTCGGCGAGCGCGGTCTCCGGAGGCAGTGGCTTCAGCAACGCCACCGCGCTCGAACCCGGCTCCGTGTACTCCGATGCGGTTCTCCCCCTTGAGGTCAAGTACTACAAGGTCCACGTGGCCGAGGGGCAGCGGCTCGGCTATCGGATGTCCGTGCTCGACTCCCCGGAGGCAAGCGCCTCGCGGTTGCACACCAGCACCTATAGTCCGCTGCTGCAAGATGGCCTGATGACCAGCGGAGCGAAACGCTCATTAATAGGCGATGCCGCCGGCGCCTCGCTGTCGCGGAGCCTGGCCAGCCCGGTTTCGCGCGCGCGGCAGGCTGCCGGACCCCATCCCGAGTTGTCCTTCCCCGGGTACTACTACATCACCGTCACCGGTAGCGCCGAAGATCCGAAGGGACAGATACCGCTGGCCTACGAGCTGGGCGTCGAGCTCTCCGGCGAGGCAGCCGGCGAGGACGTCTGGGAGCCGGCGTTCGAAGTCAGCGCTCCGGGGTCGCGCCGCTGGCCGCTCGGGGCACTGGCCGGCGGGGCCGCGGCAGCCCTCGCGGGTCTCGCCGCGCTGAGGTTCCGGCTTCGCCGCTAGCGGATCTAACCCTGGGCAACCCGCCGACAATAGGCGACGTAGCGAACGTCATTTTCACCGGTTGCACGACAAAACCCCTGGCTCAGGCAATACTAGAATCATGTTTGTCCTTGCGCTCAGCCCGAAGCCGCGCTCCGTCACCGACGTGCAGGCGGCCGCCGAACTCCTCTGGGACCAACTAGAGCACGTGCACGCCCATGCTCCGTTCATGGCGCTCAGCGGCCAGCTCTTGCTTGGAGTGCCGCATGACGCACATTCGGCTATCGACGCGATCATGCGTTGCGCCCGGTTGAATTTCTGCCACATCGGCCTAGGTATCGGCACGCTCTATGAGCCGGTCCCGGACCAAGCCGACCTCATTGAGGGCATAGCCCAGCGCCGCGCCCTGGGTGCGCTGGAGGCCGCCACGCACCGCGGGGAACGCGTGCCGATCAGCGTCTCCTGCGGCGATCCGGACCTGGACCTCGAGCTCGAAGGCCTGCTGCGCCTGCTCGGCCATTCGGTGCGCACCCGCACCGAGGCCGAATGGGCGGTGGTCGACCTGCTGACCCCCGGCGTGCGCGGCCAGCAGAAGGCGATCGCCGAGGTCCTGGACATCACCCCGCAGGCGGTCTCCGCGGCGATCGTCCGCTCCGGTTATCACGATGAGATCGACGCCCGTGGCGGCATCGCAAGGCTGCTGGAGCTCGCCGATCAGCATTAAAACCACTATATTCGAAGACATTTTCGAACTAGTGCTGTAGAATTGTAGTATGTCCGAAGCAATGGCGCGACGACATCGCCCACCAACACCGGCGCTGCATCAGGATTTCAAATTGCTGATGAGTCGGCTGCAGAGCAAACTGGCGTGGATCGAAGAACACGGCAGCGAAGCAGAATGCGCCCAAGCCATTGAGGAACTCGAAGAGCTGATCTCCAGCTACCGCTATCACCAAGCGGCCCTCTCTCA
>NZ_JBQSYR010000041.1:0-22959 GCF_052379505.1 Glutamicibacter sp. 363
CTGATGCACCGGGTCATTACCTGCATAGGAATAAGGGTTAGAGGCCCAACCAGCACCAGTAGTCGGCTCCAGCGGATCCGTGCTCAAGAAACCCCGTGTTGACGGGTCATACAGACGCACGCCAAGCCAATCCAAACCCTGAACATTCAACTGCCCATTACCCGTAAGCTGGATATGCTCTGGCAGACCGGGCAACGCGGTAAGCACCTGAGCTGAAGATAGCCCGGGATATGCTGAAGTGCCCGCCATGGCTTGCTGTGACCACGGAGTTTCAGGATGCGATGTATGTTCGCTACGCCAGCCAGAAACCTTCAATTGACCATCAATGATCGTGTTTCCTGCAGGTGCGTACGTGACAGACGTTTCCCCCACGGTGAGCAGTTGCGGAGTCAAAGCGTTGGTGTCCCACCACAAATCCGTGCCATCAATGCCTACGAGATCGCCTAGAGCATCGACCCAAAGATCCTGTTTCGTAGGATTCTCTATCCGGGCACCTGTTGAAGGGTCTAATGGCGTTCTGGTGATGCTCGATAAGCGGCCCGTTTCATCCCAGCCAAAGGTTTTTTCCTGAGAACCATCGTGTTCACTGACTCGACGCCCTGTCTGTCAGGGTTGAGTGAGACCAGTCCCTCATAGCAACCCCCGCCTCACCCCAGACAGGGTGTAGCCAAGTTTGGACCTGAGCACTCTTGACTGACGCGCCAAACGGCGGCCCTTCTCGCAAAGAGAACGGCCGCCGTTTGGCGAATATGAATTATTTACTTGCCAGCTTCGATTTCAGCCTTGGCAGTGGCATCCGAGTCGTTAAGGAACTTGCCAATACGGTCGACTTCTTCAGTCTCCCCGATGGCGGCAGCCGCACGACCCAGCGCGTAAAGCGAACGCAGGAAACCGCGGTTTGGTTCATGGCGCCAAGGGACCGGCCCCTGTCCACGCCAGCCTGATTTGCGCAACGAGTCCAAGCCACGGTGGTAGCCGACGCGGGCGAACGCGTAGGATTCCACAACACGGCCTTCGCTGTGTGCTTCGTTGGCGAGCAATGCCCAGACCAGCGAAGATGCAGGGAACTGAGCAGCAAGATCTACCGCTTCGTCACCGGCTTCGTAGCGTGCCAGTAAGTCGGTTTCCTCGGGCAGCAGTGTCTCTGGGATACCCAGTAGATTCTCTCCGGCCATTATTACTTCAGCGACTTTCCGGCCGAGCCGAGCTGACGTGCACCCTCAACGATGCGAGCCGCCATTGACTCTTCAGCCTTGGCGCCCCAGACGCGTGGGTCATAGGTCTTCTTGTTGCCGACTTCGCCGTCGATCTTCAGCACGCCGTCGTAGTTGGCAAGCATGTGGCCTGCCACCGGGCGAGTGAAGGCATACTGGGTGTCGGTATCGATGTTCATCTTGATGACACCGTAGGACACCGCGTCGGCAATTTCCTTATCGGAGGAGCCCGAACCGCCGTGGAAGACGAGATCGAAGGGGTTGGCCTTGCCGATCTTGGCGCCAACCTGAGCCTGGATGTCCTTCAGAATCTCTGGACGCAGCTTGACATTGCCTGGCTTGTACACGCCGTGCACGTTGCCGAAAGTCAGCGCGGTGATGTAGCGGCCCTTTTCACCGGCGCCCAGGGCGTCGATGGTAGCCAAGGCGTCCTCAACGGTGGAGTACAGCTTGTCGTTGATGGCGTTCTCCACGCCGTCTTCTTCGCCGCCAACTGCGCCGATCTCGACTTCGAGGATCTGCTTGGCGGCAGCGGTGCGCGGCAGCAGCTCGGCTGCGATGCGCAGGTTCTCTTCGAGGGTTTCGGCCGAGCCGTCCCACATGTGCGAGTTGAAGAATGGGTCGCGGCCGGCGGCGACCTCTGCCTCGGAGGCTGCAAGCAACGGCAGCACGAAGGAGTCCAGCTTGTCGGCTGGGCAGTGGTCGGTGTGCAACGCGATGTTCACGCCGTAGCTCTTGGCGACCTGGCGGGCGAAGGCGGCAAAACCGAGCGAGCCGGTCACCATGTCTTTGATGGAGGCACCGGACCAGTAGGCTGCGCCACCGGTGGATACCTGGATGATGCCATCCGATTCGGCTTCGGCGAAGCCGCGGATTGCGGCGTTCAGCGTCTGCGAGCTGGTGACGTTGACCGCCGGGAAGGCGTACCCGCCAGCCTTGGCGGCATCGATCATTGCATTGTACTTATCGGGGGTTGCGATAGGCATGCTTCACTCCTTGTGATTAGCGAGGGTGGACGCGTCGCCTTTGACGGCGTTTCTCACCCCATCCTATCGGCAGCGGGGCGTGACGTGGCGTAGATCTCCGAACGTGACACGTGATGAAGCGTATTGGAGCAGAAAACCGCGGGTGGAAGCCAGCCTTTGGCTGATTTCCACCCGCGGTTATCGGTGACCTGCTACTTGCTGGCCGACCCCGAGGACTGCGAAGCATCGGATGACCCGGTCGCCTCCGGGGTTACCGTGCTAGACGTTGCTGGCGGTGCCGAGGAACCCTTGGTTTCCGGGACTGCAGAAGTCGATTCCTTCTTATCCGGGGTAGAAGAATCACTGGCCTTCGGCGCTGTATCCGTAGCCTCAGGCTCCGTCGGGGTAGATGTATCCTGCGTTGGATCCTTGGATGGCGGGGTATCCCCCGACCCCTCAGTCGGTGTCGTCTCGTCGGTTGGCGTAGGCGACTCGGAGTCGGTCGGTGATGGAGACTTCGAATCCGTAGGCGACGGCGACTTCGAGTCCGTCGGTGACGGAGATTTCGATTCCGTAGGCGAAGGCGGCTTGGAGTCCGTCGGTGATGGCGAGTTCGAATCGCTCGGGCTTGGCTTCGGTTTTGGCTTAGGTTTCGGCACCACTGGAGTGTCGTCCCGTGGAACCACTACATCAGGATCCGAGCTCTCGTTGCGATCCGGTCCCTGCGTTTGTGGACCGTTGGAGCCGTTGCCCTTTGGAGCACTGTTCGAGTTCACCGTCAGGCGGGTCGAATCGATCATTGCCTTGGGCTGGCCGGGGATCCCTGGCAGATAGTTGCGTGGATCGTGCCAGCGACCGTTGACGATCACTTCGAAGTGCACGTGGCAACCCGTCGAATTACCGGTGGTTCCCGCGAGCGCGATCAGCTCGCCCTGCTTGACCTCTTGGCCAATCTTGGCCACCAGCTTCGAGTTGTGGCTATAGCCGGTCTGTACATTGCTACCGTGGTCGATGGTGACGCGCATGCCCGAGTGGCCGTGCCATCCGGAGACGATGACGCGACCAGCTTCACTGGCGTACACCGGAGAACCACAAGAGATTGGGTAGTCCTGACCGATGTGGATCTGGTTTCCTGGACCGGTGGGATTGCTGCGCCACCCGTAGGGACTGGAGATGCGTCGAGTAGGGACCGGGTGCATCAGTTGCAAGTCACCGGGAAGCTGCCCGATGGCGCCAACGGCTCCTGCGAGAAGTGCGGTTTCGGTTTCGGACTCGGACTCCTCGGAAGTTTCGGCGGCGCCTTCAACCATCCCCAAGGGGCGGCCATCGATGGCAAGCGCCCGCCCCGATCCGCCGAAGGCGTTCAACGGAGCGTCCTGATTGACATAGACCGGGTTGCTGAAGTTTGCGGGCGCGGCCTGCGCATCGATGGCTATGGGCATATTGCCCTGACGATCATCGGCTGTTTGCGCAACAATAGGAATTGCGAGCGCGCCGGTGAGACCAATGGCGGCCACCACTGAGGTGGCCCATACGATCAGACGTTTCCTTTTCCGGGGCAAGCCGATAAGTAATAAGTCGTGGTTTACCTGATGTCGCCGTTTCACTACTGCCGCTCCCAGATCACGAATGCATAACCAAGGCCTAGCCTATGGTGTATTTCACAACTAATCCAGATGCTCGAATAAACTTCTGCCTAAAAGACAGATGTTTATCCCTTTGTTAACTCACCCGTTGCCCGAAGACGTGCCTGCGGACCCAGGCATGCATCGCTATACCGGCAGCCGAAGCTGCGTTTATCGATCGAGTTGAACCAAACTGTTCAATTGAAAGAGTGTCTTTCGCTGCTGCATGTACCTCCGGGCTGAGGCCAGGGCCTTCTTGGCCGAACACCAGCACACAGTTTCGTGGAAGTTCGTATGTCTCCAGAGGGACCGAATCGGGGAAAATATCTATCCCCAAGATGGTCAGCCCCTCCCCTTCGGCCCAGATCACGAATTCATCCACGGTGGCATGGTGGCGTACATGTTGGTAACGATCGGTCACCATAGCACCTCGGCGATTCCAGCGTCGGCGGCCAATGATATGGACCTCCTTGGCCAGAAACGCGTTTGCCGAGCGCACCACTGTGCCGATATTCATGTCGTGCTGCCAGTTCTCAATAGCGATATGAAAATCGTGGCGGCGCTCGTCGAGATCCGCAATGATCGCGTCCATCAACCAGTAGCGGTACTTGTCGGCGACGTTGCGCCGATCTCCCTGGGCCAACAGCTCAGGGTCATAGTGCGCATCCGTCGGCAGTTCACCCTGCCAAGGGCCAACGCCGATGATGTGTTGCGCTGCTGGATCTGCCGTGGGTTCCTGCGATTCTTCGTTCACCCTTTAAGGGTAGTTGTTCGGCGAGGTGTCCACGTTCACGGCACTCACGGCAATTGCTGTGTAGGCTTTTAGTACCAGGGAAGTTGATCAATGACGAAACGTCCCACCATCACTGCCCAAGGAGGAATAACACCTCGTGACGACCATAACTCGAGCTTCGCGCACCATCCACGACATCAAAACCTGGCTGACCGACATGGACGGCGTGCTTGTCCATGAAAATCAGGCAATCAAGGGTGCCTCCGAGCTGATTCAGTACTGGCGCGAGAACGATTTGCGATTCCTCGTGTTGACCAATAACTCGATCTACACCCCACGCGACCTGCGCGCCCGACTGCTCGCCTCGGGCTTGGACGTTCCGGAGCAGAACATCTGGACCTCCGCCCTGGCCACCGCCGAGTTCCTGGCACGTCAGCGCCCCGGCGGACGCGCATTCGTAATCGGTGAAGCAGGTTTGACCACCGCTTTGCACGATGCCGGGTTCATCATGACCGATCAGAATCCGGATTATGTGGTGCTCGGTGAGACGCGCACCTACTCCTTTGAAGCCATCACCAAGGCGATTCGTTTGATCGAGGGCGGCGCACGCTTTATCGCAACCAACCCGGATGCCACCGGCCCTTCGTCCGAGGGTCTGCTGCCGGCCACCGGCGCGGTGGCGGCGCTGATCACTCGGGCCACCAACCGCGAACCGTACGTGGTGGGCAAGCCCAATCCGATGATGTTCCGTTCGGCCCTGAACCGGATCGACGCGCACTCGGAAACCACCGCAATGATCGGTGACCGGATGGACACCGACATCATTGCCGGCATGGAAGCCGGGCTGTTGACCGCGCTGGTCCACACCGGCATCACCTCGGCCAGCGATGTTGATACCTTCCCGTTCCGCCCGGATCTGCAGTACCCCTCGGTGGCTACCCTGCACGGCGAGCTAGTAGCGGAAGGCACCGGCGAACCAGCTGCCGGCAAGGTTAAAAAGCCGTAGCCTGAGCCTTGAGATCCGCCCCTTGCCAACCGTGGAAAGGGGCGGATACTTGTTTGCATGATGAGCCGTCCCTCCCAGCGGAGGCTGTTGAAGTTCGTATTGCTTGCCGTTGGCATTTATTTGGGCCTGACCCTTTTCATCGCCTTGAATTATGCGATGCGTTCCTGTCTGGGCCAAGGCGCCGAATTGCACTGCTCCGTATCCAATACCGTGGTGTGGGGAGAGCACCGCCTGCTCGGATTTGCCGTGCTCGCCTACTTGCTCGTAATTCTCGGCCTGTGGGCCAAGCGCAGCTGAGGCACCCAAGACGTATGCTTGATCCGTGAATCAGGAATCCGAATACCCGAGCGCCGCACCACGTGGCCGCGGGCGGCCTAGGGGCAGCACCACAGGTTCAACCCGCCGGAAAATCTTGAAAGCCGCGACCGAGGAATTCAGCACCGTCGGTTTCGAGGCGGCAAGCATTCGTTCCGTGGCGCGCCGCGCTGGTGTCGATTCGGCTCTGGTTCACCACTACTTCAAAGACAAGACCGGCCTCTTCCTCGAAGCGCTCAATATGCCGGTTAATCCTGGGGAGCTGGTTGCTCAGGCAATGACCAGCCCGCTTGACGAACTGGGCGAAGCCCTGGTGCGCACCGTCGTGACGGCGTGGGCAAACCCCGCCATTCGTCCTGCGGCCACCAGCTTGATCCGTGGCATGCTTTCCAGTCAGTCGGCAACCAAGCTCATGCGGCCCTTCCTCCAAAAAGAACTGCTCGCGCGGCTTGGCAAATCCTTGCCGCCCGCCGACGCCGACCGACGAGCCGCGCTGGCAGCGACACAGGTCATCGGAATGATTATCGGGCGGTACATCATTCAGCTCGAGCCGCTGGCTTCGATGGAGGACGAGGAGGTAGTAGCCTGCATTGGGCCCGCCGTCCAGTGGCATCTGACAGGAAAAATGCCGTCCTGAAAGCGTTGACCCCGGCCTTAAAGGGGTCTTTAATTCATTGCATGATGAATAAATCGGCCTGCGTTGTCGTGGACGGTTTGAGCGCGAAGCGAAGCAAGATGCTTGTGCTCGACGAGCTGAGTTTTGCGCTGTCCCCCGGACGCGTCATTGGCCTACTGGGCCCTAGCGGCAGCGGCAAGAGCACCTTGCTGCGGAGCATCGTCGGGAGCCAAATTATCACCCATGGCAGCGTGAAGGTGCTCGGCTCCTCGGCCGGCAGCAAGGCCCTGCGCCACCGAGTTGGCTACATGACGCAGGCTGCCAGCGTCTACGACGATCTCACCGTGCGCCAGAATATCGCCTACTTCGCAAGGATTCTTGGCGTATCCACCGCAGATGTTGACCGCGTCATCGCGTTGACCGATCTCGATCTTCAGTCGAAAAAATTAGCCATAGATCTTTCCGGAGGACAACGCAACCGAGTGTCATTGGCCATTGCGTTGCTCGGAACGCCAGATCTCGTCATCCTCGATGAACCAACGGTCGGGCTTGACCCGGTGCTTCGCTCCGATCTCTGGCGGCTGTTTACCGAACTTGCCGCCACCGGAATGTGCCTACTGGTCTCCAGCCATGTCATGGATGAAGCGATGCGCTGCGACGAGTTGCTCCTGCTCCGCGAGGGCCAACTGCTAGCCCAGCTCACCCCGGCTGAACTGCTTGCACGCACTCGAACCGAGAATCCAGAAGAAGCCTTCCTGGCCCTTGTTGGCGGGGTTGGCGGCGCAACGCCGAACGTTGCACGGCCGACTCCAAAACACCGCGCCGCGGGCAAGGAGAGTTCACCATGATCCGCACGCTCGCCACCTCCGGACGCGTCTTGCAGCAGGTTCGGCACGATCCACGAACCATTGCCCTCATGCTGGTGGTTCCCAGCCTGCTCATTGGCTTGATGTCCTGGATCTTCACCGATACAGACGTTTTTGCCCTGATCGGCCCAGCCATGATCGCGCTGTTTCCGTTTATCGTCATGTTTCTGGTGACCAGCATTGCCACGCTTCGTGAGCGCCACATCGGAACCCTGGAGCGTTTGCTGAGTTTGCCGCTGGCCAAGGGGGAATTCATTCTTGGCTATGCGCTGGCCTTCACCCTGATCGCAATCCTCCAAACGGTGATCGCGGTGTCATTTGCCGTCTGGGTGTGCGGCTTGGAAATCCAGGGGAGCCTTTGGCTGCTGTTTTCGGTTGCGGCGCTCGATGCCTTGTTGGGCACCAGTCTGGGATTGATGGCAAGCGCCTTCGCCCGTACCGAATTCCAGGTGGTGCAGTTCATGCCCCTGTTCATCTTTCCGCAATTCCTGCTGGCCGGGATCATCCTTCCACGTGCGCAGCTTCCACGTCCCCTGGAGGTCTTCGGCGATTGGCTGCCGCTATCTCATGCGATCGATGCGTTGACGGCGATCGCGAATGGCACCGAAGATTCGGCCACGACCGCGAGCCTGCTGGTTATCATCGCGTGGATTATTGCGGCGCTTATTATCGGTTCGCTGACGCTGCGCCGCAGGACGCCGTAGCCCCCCGGCCCCGAGGCCCGGCGCAGCAAAGGCACCAATCTGCCTGGGGTTTCTCAACGCTCTCTGCAGGGCAGGACTCGAAGCGCTGTAATCTTCTGGAAGCAATAGGCAGTGGGGACTGAGCAGAATCAGTCCCCACTGCCTGTTAATCTGAGTTCTAGTCTCGGAATTCCAGCCAAGCAACCGCATCCTGAACCAGCTCACTAGGTGGCTGCGCGATGTCCAGTACGAGACCGAATTCGTCAGCTTCCAGCGGTTCGAGGGTTGCCAACTGCGACTGCAACAGTCCCACCGGCATGAAGTGGCCGGGACGTGAGCCCATGCGCTCGGTCAACAGCTCCTCCGAGCCGTGCAGGTGGATGAACACCGTTCCCGGCGCTTGCGCCCGAATCAGGTCACGGTATTTCCGCTTCAGCGCAGAGCAGGCGATGACCATTGATTCGTTGCCGACCGCTCCCAAACGATTGCCGACCTCGCGAAGCCACGGTTCGCGGTCCGCGTCGTCCAGTGGCTGCCCGGCAGCCATCTTGTCGATATTCGCCTGCGGGTGCAGCGAATCCCCATCGAGGAATCCCGCATCCAGTTCCGCGCCGAGCAGCTCGCCGACGGTGGACTTGCCGCAGCCCGAGACACCCATGACGATGACCCGGTTCAATGCGACAGCTCCTTCGGAAGTCTCCGTTTGCCCAGCTTGCGCCACAATTTGCTGGCTCACCAGTCGTGCACGGTGCCGTCGATGAGACGGTTGTAGGGCAGGTAGGCCTGCTGGTACGGGTAGGACAACGCCGCTTCCTCGTTGAATTCGACACCCAGGCCCGGCTTGTTGCCCGGGTGCAGGTAGCCGTCCTCGAAGGTCATGGACTGCTCGAAGACCGTGTTGGTGGCGTCCGAGTGCTGCATGTACTCCTGGATGCCGTAGTTGTGGATGGCCAGGCCCACGTGCAGCTGGGCGGCGAAGCCCACCGGGGAGATGTCGGTCGGGCCGTGGAAGCCGGACTTGACCTGGTACTGGGCGGCGTAGTCCATGACCTTCTTCAGCGGCGAGATGCCGCCGAAGTGGGTGGAGGCGGCGCGCACGTAGTCGATGAGCTGTTCCTTGATCAGCGACTGGAAGTCGTAGATCGTGTTGAAGACCTCGCCGATGGCGATCGGGGTGGTGGTGTGCTGGCGGACCAGGCGCAGCGCTTCCTGGTTCTCACCCGGGGTGCAGTCCTCGAGCCAGTACAGGTCGTAGGGTTCCAGGGACTTGCCCAGCTTGGCGGCCTGGATCGGGGTCATGCGGTGGTGCCCGTCGTGCAGCAGCGGGATCTCCGGGCCGAATTCGTTGCGCACCGCCTCGAAGACGCTCGGCAGGTGGCGCAGGTAGGCGCGGGTGTCCCAGTCCTCTTCTTGCGGGAACGCGCCGCGGCCGGCGGGCTCGTAGTCGTAGCGTTCACCCGAGGCCTGGGTCTGGGCGGCAACGCCATAGACGGCCTTAATGCCCGGGACGGCGGTCTGCACGCGGATGGACTTGTAGCCCAGTTCCAGGTGCTCGCGGATCGAGTCGAAGAGCTGCTCGGTGTCGGTGCCCGAGGCGTGGCCGTAGGCGCGCAGGCCGTTGCGCGAGGCGCCGCCCAGCAGCTGGTAGACCGGCATGTTCGCGGCCTTGCCCTTGATGTCCCACAGGGCCATGTCCACCGCGGCAATCGCGGCCATGGTGATCGGCCCGCGGCGCCAGTAGCTGGAGCGGTAGAGGAACTGCCAGGTGTCCTCGATGCGGTGCGCATCCTTGCCGATGAGCAGCTGGGCGACGTGGTCCTTCAGGTAGGAAGCGACCGCGAGTTCGCGGCCGTTCACGGTTGCGTCGCCGATGCCGACCAGGCCGGATTCGGTGGTGACCTTGAGGGTCACGAAGTTGCGTGACGGGCTGGTCACAAATACTTCTGCCTTGATGATTTTCATGGCAATCCTTTCGGGAAACGTGAGCTTCGATGCTCACGTGAGAGGTGGAGAAAACTAGCTGGTAAATCCCTTGCGCAGCTGGTGCACGCCGTCCACTGCCGGGCCTTCGGCGGCGAGCTGCGCATCAAGCACGGTGAGAAACGCGATGGTCTGCTCCCGGGACCCCGAGGAATCGGCGAGCGCCGCTTCCAGGGCCGGAGCCTGCGCGTCTGCCACTTCCGCGCCCGCGGCACGTTGGGCGGTGAGCTGATCGCACCAGGCGGCGATGGGACGCAAGGCTGCGCGCCCGTCGCGTCCGGCGGCGAGCTCTGCCCGGTAGACCGGGATCGCGCGGGCTGCCAGCTTCAGCGACCCGTCGATACCGATCTGAGCTAGGTAGTGGGCGATGCGCGGATTAGCGAAGCGTTCGGCCAGCGCCTGACGGTAGCCGGGGATATCCAGTCCCGGCTCGCTCAGGTGCGCCGCCGCAGCATCCCAGAACTCTTGGACCCACTGGTTGACTTGCGGGTCGGCCAGCGCCTGGGCAACGGTTTCGTGTCCACGCAGTTGTCCGGCGTAGGCCATCAGCGTGTGGGCACCGTTCAGCAGCCAGAGCTTGCGCCGTTCGAAGGGTTCGAGATCATCAACGAACAAGGCGCCGGCCTTTTCCCAGGCCGGATGTCCGGCTGGGAAGTCTCCTTGCAGCACCCAGGAGGTGAACGGTTCGGTGACTACCGGGGACGCGTCTTGGAAACCCGTTTCGGCGGCGACCGTGGCACGGTCTGCTTCCGTGGTCCGCGGGGTAATTCGGTCGATGGAGGTGTCCACGAAGCTGACATTGGCGGTGATCCAGTCGGCCAGCTCCGCATTGATTCCGGCGGCCAAGCCGAGCACCGCGGCACGGGTGACCGCGCCATTGCCCGGCAGATTGTCACAGGAGACAATCGCCAGGGCGCCGGCACCTGCGGCCTTGCGGGCGGCGAGCCCCAGCAGGATGCGCGCCGGGGCGGTGCGCAATTCTCCCACCGCTTCGCCGCCGTCGAGCATCTTGGCCAGCGCTTCTTGGTCATGGCGCACATCTGGATCTTGGGCATCGAGCACCGGTTGCCCCTGGGCGGTGATGACCTTGTACCCGGCTTCGGTGATCGTCAGCGTCACGATGGCGGTGGTGCCGCGGGAGAGCAGGTCGCGCAACGCGTCGAGGTCGCTGGCCGCGTAGGCGGTGGCGATCGATTCGATGGTTTCGAAGCGGTCACCCTCCGGCCCGCGGGTGACCAGGGTGTACAGCCCGTCCTGCGCGTTCAGCGTCTGCGCGGCGGTCGCCGAACGCCCGGTGAAGGCGGCGATCCCCCAGCCGTCGCCGGCCTGCACGGTGTACCAGGCCTGGTGGGCGCGGTGGAAGGCGCCCAGCCCTAGATGCACGATGCGGATCTGCGGGCGGGTGCCGCTGCGCTGCGCTGCGCCGCTCACAGCTTGAAAGCCCTGCGTGGTGCGGCGTCGACGACATCAACGATCAGCTCGGCGGCGCGGTCCTCACTGACCCGGTGCTCGGCGACCAGCCGGGCCAGGAAGGAGGCTTCGATGCGCCGTGAGGCGTCGTGCCGGGCCGGGATCGAGCAGAAGGCGCGGGTGTCGTCGATGAACCCGGAGGAGCGGGAGAACCCGGCGGTCTCGGTCACCGCGGAGCGGAAGCGCAGCATCGCATCGGGGGCGTCGAGGAACCACCACGGGGCGCCAATGTACACCGAAGGGTAGAACCCGGCCAGCGGCGCCAGCTCGCGGGAATAAACGGTCTCATCCATGGTGAACAGGATGAAGTTGAAGTCCGCCGCCGTGCCGAAGTCCTGCAATACCGGGCGCACCGCTTCGGTGAAGCTGACCGGGAACGGAATATCGTGGCCGGTATCGGCACCGAACTTCTCGAAGCTTGGCAGGTGGTGGTTGCGGAAGGAGCCGGGGTGCACGGTCATCACCAGACCGTCCTGCACCGACATCCGCGCGGACTCGTACATCATGTGCGCTTCGAACACGTCGCGGTCCTCGGCGGTGGCCTCCCCGCAGCGGGCCTTGGTGAACAGGCGTTCGGCCTCGGCGCGGTCCAGCTTCAGGGTCAGCGGGGTGCGCACGCCGTGGTCCGCGGAAACCGCACCGTGGGAGATGAAGTAATTGCGGCGATTCTCCAAGGCTGCGAGGTAGCCGGCGTAGCCCGAAGCCCCGTCGCCGGCCTCGCCGATGAGCTTATCCACGTTCTCCACCCAATCCGGGTGGGCGATGTTCAGGTAGGCGTCGGGACGGAAGGTCGGCAGCACCCGTCCTGCGAAGCTCGCATCTGCCGCAATTTCCGCGTGGTAGCGCAGATCATCCATCGGGTCATCGGTGGTGGCCAGCACCTCGATGTTGAAGTCCTTGAACAGCTGGCGCGGGCGGAAGCTCGGCTCGTTCAGCTTGCGCTGCAGCGCGTCGAAGCTAGCGTCTGCGGTTGCCTCGGAAATTTCGTCGCGCAGTTCAAATACATGCTCGAACTCGGAACGCAGCCAGTAGCCCGAAGCGGTGCCGTCGAACAACGGCCAGGCCTTGGCGAATTCGCGCCAGATGGAGCGGGCATCAACGTCTGGGCTGGTGCCCAGCACCAAGCGGTCCATCGGGACGCCACTTGCATGGATCAGCCGCTTGACGTAGTGATCGGGGGTGACCAACAGCGAAGCCGGATCCGGGAACGGGGTATCGGTGGCCAGCATGGCCGGATCGACGTGGCCGTGCGGGGAGATAATCGGCAGGTCTTGGACCAGCTCCAGGAGATTTCGTGCAATGGCACGCGTTCCGGGATCGGATGGGAGAAGCCGGTCTGGCGCGGCGGCAATCGATGAGGACATGGCAACATGGTTTCCAAGTTGTATGACCTTCGTCAACAAGTTGCCATTTGTTGGCAACAACAGCTGCCCGAGTGCAACTACCTATTCCGCCGCCGGTCCCGTCGAATTGCGCACCGCCAGCCTTGCCGGCAGCACCACCGGTTCGTTTGACCTCGATTTGGCGCCCGCGGCGAAGGCCAGAAGGTTGTTCACCGCGGTGGCGCCCTGCGAGTACAACGGTGTTTCCACCGTGGTCAGTGCCGGAGTAACCAAGGCCGCACCGTAGCTGTTGTCGAATCCCACAACGCTCACCTCGCCGGGAACCTGCACCCGTGCCTGCGTCATCCCGCGCATGAAGCCGATGGCCATCTGGTCGTTATAGGCAATGACCGCGCTGGTCCGGCGCTGCAGCCATTCGGTTGCCAGCGCCTCACCCCCGCCGATAGTCGGCTTGGACGAGTTCGTGCGACGCACCGAGAGTCCGAGTTCGCTCGCCGCTTCGCGCAGCGAACGCCAGCGCATGCCGTCCACCCAGGAGGCCTCGGGCCCGGCCAGGTAGGTGATATTGCGGTGGCCAAGTTCGGCCAGGTGCTCGGCGGCGCGGCGGATTCCGCGCGCATTGTCGGTGACCACGCTGGCCACGTCCTTGACCGCACGGTTCATCACGACCATCGGCTTCTGCTTGGCAAGCATCCGGATCGCGGAGTCGGACATGCGCGAGCTGGAGAGCACGATGCCGTCAACCATTGGCAGGACACGTTCCAACGCCTGGCGTTCACGAACCTCGGATTCCTGGGTGTGGGCAAGTAGGGTGATGTAGCCGGATTCCGAGGCGGCGGCCTCGGCCCCACGCACGATCTCCGCATAAACCGGGTTTCTGATATCGGCAATCACCACGGCAATCATCGAGGTGTGGCGCCCCGCGGCACGGCTGAATCCCGGCATGTGGGCCGAGCGGTAGCCGATAGCGGTCGCTGCATCGAAGATTCGTTGCGCCGTTTGGTGGCTGACCCGACCGGGTCTGGCGAAGGCACGCGAAACCGTGGACGCGGAAACTCCTGCCGCCGCGGCCACGTCATAGATCGAGGGTTGCTTTGGTAATTCTGTCATCTGGACCTCCATCGATCAGTGTAAGCGTGACCCATGCAACTAGTGGCAACATGTTGCAATATGGCAACGGGGTTTGGCTCTATGGAGTATGGCAAGGACCCGCCGCACTTGGTGGCGTGTCCCCATTGCAAGTGAATCGGCCGGGGATCCGAGCCCTTACAGATGCCCGCATGCGGGCAGGAAACAGGTAACACATGCGTTCCACTAAATTTTTGGGCCTCACCGGCGCCGCGGCAGTAATGATGCTGACCCTCGCGGCCTGTGGTGGTACCGATGCTTCGGGAGGTGGCGATTCAAAGGAGCTTCGCCTAGCCCTGAACCAGACCGAAACCCACCCGTCCTTCATTGCACTGGACAATATGGGAAAGAACCTCGACGAAGCTACCGAGGGGCGCGTCTCCGTTGACGTATACGCCAACGAAACCCTCGGCGCGCAGCAGGAAGCGATTCAGCTGGTCAGCGACGGCAGCGTGGACATGGCGGTGGTCTCCGGCACCCAGCTGGAGAACCTGAACCCCGAATTCCAGGTCTTCAACCTGCCAGGGGTCTTCGACAGCGTCGAGCACCAGATGGGCGTGATCGGTGACGAGGAAATCGTTGGCGAGCTCTACTCCTCGCTGGAGGACCAGAACCTGACCGTACTCGGCGGCTTCACCCAGGGCACCCGCAGCATCTACAACGCCAAGGCCCCGATCAACACCCCCGAGGACATGGCCGGCATGAAGGTGCGCGTTCAGGAATCCGAGGTGCAGCTGGACATGATCAAGGCCATGAAGGGCGCCCCTACCCCAATGGCCTTCGGCGAGGTCTACACCGCGCTGCAGTCCGGCGTGATCGACGCGGCCGAGAACAACGAAGTCTCCTACCTGACCCAGAAGCACTCCGAGGTTGCCAAGTTCTTCTCCAACACCAACCACCTGGTGGGTCTGGACTACGTGGTCGTCAACACCGACGCCTACGAAGCCATGAGCGAAGAAGACCGCGCGGCATTCGACGCGCAGTGGGATGCTGCGGTCACCGAGCACACCGCGCTATGGACCACCGAAACCGAGAAGGCGCACACCGAGCTCGAAGCCGCCGGCGTGGAATTCAACGACGTGGATGCCGCGGCATTCCAGACGGCGTTGAAGCCGCTGATCGAGAAGTATGTCAAGACCGACTCCGCCAAGAAGATCTACGACGCTGCACGCGCTGCGGCCAAGTAATCAGCATTGGTTAACGGACAGGTAATTTCATGCAAGTAGTAAAGAGAAGCTTCGACAGAATCCTCGCGGTGGCCTGCGTCGTGTTATTCGCGGTCCTCGTTCTCACGGTGGTCTGGCAGGTCTTTGCCCGCCAGGTCCTCAACAGCCCCAGCGCTTGGACTTCAGAGCTCGCGCAATACCTGTTCGTTTGGCTCGGCCTGTTCGGCGCGGCGCTGGTCTTCGCCGAACGCGGCCACATCGCGGTGGACTTCGTGGTGCGCAAATTGCCCACAACCCTGGAAAAAGCGACGGCGCTTTTTGTCCAGCTTGCCATTGTGGCATTTTCCGCATTGGTACTGGTCTGGGGCGGTTTCCGCGTGGCCGAGAAATCGTGGGGGCAGGCCCTGACCGGCCTGCCCGCCACGGTCGGCCCGCTGTATCTGGTCATGCCGATCACCGGCATCATCATCATTTTTTATGCGATCTACCATTCGCTTGCGGTTATCCGCGGCGATGAAGAGCCCATCGCAGACACCGAACCCGACGTCGTCTAGGAGGAACCGTGGAAACTGCATTACTCGCGGGGCTCATACTCCTCGTCGGAATCGTTGTACTTATTATCTTGTCGGTGCCTATCGCGGTGGCCATCGGACTCAGCTCGGTGGCCGCAATCATCGCGGTCCTAGGCTTCGACCGGGCCGTATTGACCACCTCGCAGCAGGTGTTTGCCGGTATTAATTCATTTACGCTGCTGGCCATACCGTTCTTCATCCTGGCCGGAGTGCTGATGAACAATGGCGGGATTGCCGGGCGGCTGATCGATGCCGCCAAGGTGCTGGTCGGCCGGATGCCCGGCTCGCTGGCGCAGACCAATACCGTGGCCAATGCGCTCTTCGGTTCGGTCAGCGGAGCGGCCGTCGCCTCGGCCGCCGCCGTAGGCACCGTCATGGGTCCACGGCAGAAGAAGGAAGGCTACGACCCCAACTTCTCCGCCGCGGTAAACATCGCCTCGGCGCCCTCGGGCATGCTGATCCCGCCGAGCAATACCTTCATTGTCTACTCGCTGGTTTCCAGCACCTCGATCGCCGCCCTCTTCGTGGCGGGCTACGGCCCGGGCCTGGTCTGGATCTTCGCGTGCATGCTCGTGATCTATCTGTACTCGCGCAAGCACAAGGAAACTCGCTCCACCGAACGCGTCACCTTCGCCGTCGCGATCCAGACCCTGGTCAAGGCCATTCCTTCGCTGCTGATGATCGTGATCGTCATTGGCGGTATCCTCAGCGGCGTCTTCACGCCCACCGAGTCAGCCGCGATCGCCGTGGTCTACTGCCTGATCCTGGGATTCATCTACAAGGCAATCAAGGTTCGCGATCTGCCCGGCATCCTGCTCAACGCAACCAAGACCACCGCCATCGTGATGCTGCTCGTTGGCGTTTCCACGGCAATGTCCTGGCTGATGTCCTTCGCGCGCATCCCGGATATGATTTCGGACGGGCTGCTGAGCCTGACCGATAACCCGACGCTCATCTTGATGATCATGATGGTGATCTTGCTGGCCGTAGGAACATTCATGGACCCGACCCCGGCAATTTTGATCTTCACCCCGATCTTCCTCCCGATCGTCATGGAGTTCGGAATTCACCCGGTGCACTTCGGCACCATGCTCGTTTTCAACCTGTGCGTTGGAACGATCACCCCGCCGGTGGGCAACGTGCTGTTCATCGGCGCCCGGGTCGCGGGGCTGCGCATCGAACCGGTGATCCAGAAACTGCTGCCGTTCCTGATCGCACTCCTCGCGGGACTGCTCCTCGTGGTGTTCGTTCCAGAGCTAAGCCTCTGGCTGCCAACCCAGCTGGATTTGATCGCACCTTAGGCAGCGTTTGCTCCACCTCGATCCCCTGCAGGCCTAGGCCTGCAGGGGATTTTTGGCATCCGGGCCTGCAAGGCACCTTCCTGCAACACGGCAATTTATGGCAACCGCTTCGAACTTCACTATGCGCCAAGTCACAGTAGAAGTGACTTGGAATATCCGCACAGCTCAGGGATTCCAACCATCACTCGCAACCCACCAATGGAGACACCGATGTCCCGAAAGAATTCAGCGCTCGCGATGCGCAGACGCATCGCGGCGGCAATAGTCATTCCCCTGGCCCTTACGCTGGCCGCCCCGGCAGCCGGAGCCATGCCAAGCAACCGCAACGAGCCAGCTGCCGCGGAACTCCCGACCGCGGCGAAGTCCACCGAGGGAAACCACGGCAAACCGCCAACGCTTGAAGCACGCGTCAAGGACACCATCACGCACAAGGGCCGCAGCTTCAAAGATCTGAACGCCAACGGCAAGCTCGATACCTATGAAGACTGGCGCAAGCCAGCGGAGGAACGCGCCGCGGATCTGGTCTCGCAGATGACCTTGGACGAGAAGTCCGGACTGATGCTGATCGATACGCTGAACGCCGCCTGCGACGTCGAAACGCAAACCCGCGGCACGCTGGATCCAAAGGCCAGCGACTACGTGAACAACCAGAAGATGCACCGCTTCGTCTTCCGCAACACGGTGACCAGCGAGGACAAAGCAGTCTGCGGCGACAGCGAAGGCGGCTTCCGGGCCAGCACCTCGCTGACCCCGCAGGAAGCGGCCAAATACATGAACACCGTCCAGGAGCTCGGCGAAGGAACTCGCCTGGGCATCCCGATGCTGTTCAAGTCCAACGCGCGCAACCACATCGACCCGGATGCCCGGGCAGGAATCAACGAGTCCGCCGGCGCCTTCACCGCTTTCCCCAAGGAGGCGGGTCTGGCGGCCGCGGCCCTGGGCGAAGAGGCACTGCGCACCGGGCAGGATCCGGCCACCGGAGACATGTCCATCATCGATGACTTCACCGGAGTCATGGGCGAGGAGTGGGCATCCATCGGGCTGCGCGGAATGTACGGCTACATGGCGGACCTGTCCACCGAACCACGCTGGTACCGTGCCCACGAGACCTTCACCGAGGACGCTGAGCTCAACTCGAACATCATGAGCTCGCTCGTCCAGAGCCTGCAGGGGCCAGCGGACCAAGAAGGCGTCTCGTTGAACCCGGACAGCCCGGTCGCGCTGACCATGAAGCACTTCCCCGGCGGCGGGCCGCAGGAACTGGGTCTGGATGCGCACTATTCCTTCGGCAAGACCCAGGTCTACCCAGGTGATGGCTTCGGCTACCACCTCAAGCCTTTCGAAGCAGCCATCAATGCCGGCGTTTCCTCAATCATGCCCTACTACGGGGCACCAATGGAGGTCACCTACAACGGCGTCGAATACGACTCGACCGGCATGGCCTTCTCCAAACAGATCGTCAATGACCTGCTGCGCGACGAGCTGGGCTTCGCCGGATACGTCAACTCTGACACCGGGATCATCAACGACCGCGCCTGGGGCTTAGAAGACCAGAGCGTCCCGGAGCGGGTCGCCGCCGCGGTCAACGGGGGAACCGACACCCTTTCGGGCTTCCACGACGTCAAGACAATCACCGATCTGGTCGACTCGGGACTGCTCACCGAAGAACGCATCGATTTGGCAGCCACGCGGCTGACCACCCCGATGTTCCAGATGGGCCTGTTTGAGAACCCCTATGTCGAGGTCGAATCCGCCGGCAAGATCGTTGGCAGCGAGGCGAACCGCGAGGTAGGACTGGATTTGCAGCGCAAATCGGCGGTATTGCTGCAGAACAAGGAAACTCCTGACGGGGAGAAGGTCCTTCCGCTGAAGCCGAACTCGGATGTCTACATCCTGGGTGACTTCACCGAGGAAAAGGTCGCCAGCTACGGCTACGACGTCACCAACGGCAACACCGAAGATCCGGCCGCGCGTCCAAGCGCCGAAGACAGCGACTACGCGCTGATCTCGGTGACCGTGAACAACAAAAACACCAGCGCCTACAAGTCCAACGATCCGGAAACCGGGATGAACCCCGAGCACCTCAGCTCGATCATCATGGACGGCGTCGCTGGGCTCGACGGCAACAGTCCGTTTGGCGCCGCGGATGCCTGCATGACCCAAGATGCCGAGAGCTGCACGGACGACGGCCTGGTCTTCGGCGGCTCGCTGCCATGGGAGTCCAGCGTCCTTGACTTCACCGGTATGTCCGAATCGCAGTCGTGGGAAATCAGCCCCTCGCTGGACACCATCAAAGAGGTCATGAACGAGGTCGAGGACCCGAGCAAGGTTGTCATGCACGTGTACTTCCGCCAGCCATTCGTCATGGATGAGGCCAGCGGAATGCGCGATGCGGGCGCCATCGTGGCAGGATTCGGCATGAGCGACACCGCGCTGATGGACGTGCTCTCCGGAAAGGTGGCACCGCAGGGTCGCATGCCGTTCGCGCTGGCCGGCACCGCCGAGGCCATCCGCGAGCAGTACAGCGACCTGCCAGGTTATGCGGAAACCACCGATGGTGAGCTCTACCCCTTCGGCTACGGTTTGACGTACTAGCAAGCCACGGCTTAGGAACCGCAGCTCAATAAAAACTGGCCCGGATGGGGCGGACCAAAAGTCCGTCCCATCCGGGCCAGTTCTTATTGAGTATGTAGTTACAGGCCCAGCTCGGTCTTGCCATAGGCGAACAAGTACGGAACGCCAGCTTCGGCCTCGATGCGCTCCTTGGCGCCGGTGTCGCGGTCAACGATCACGGCGACGGCAATGACGTTGCCGCCGGCCTTGCGCACGCCTTCGACGGCGGTCAGAGCGGAACCACCGGTAGTTGAGGTATCTTCCAGAACGATCACGTTCTTGCCTTCGACACTCGGCCCTTCAACCTGACGTCCCATTCCATAGGACTTCTGCGCCTTGCGCACCACGAATGCGTCAAGGCTACGGCCCCGAGTTCGCGCGGTATGCATGATTGCGGTACCCACCGGGTCTGCGCCCATGGTCAAACCGCCAACATTGGTGAATTCAAGCTTTGCCTCGTCCAGCAGATCGAGCATGACCTCGCCGATGAGTCCGGAAGCTTCCTGCTGCAAGGAGACCCGGCGCAGATCGATATAGTAGTCCGCTTCCTTGCCGGAGGAAAGAGTGACCTTGCCACGCACGATGGCAAGTTCTTGGATCAGTTCTTTAAGCCGCTCACGGGCGTTGGTTTCGCTCATAGGCACAATTCTAATCGCCACAACCGAGTGGCCGTTGCAAGGAATGCCCTGTATGAGAGCTATTTCTCGGTGCAATCCAGCCCCAAGACGCGGTACTCCGGGAACAGTCCCTCGCAGCCGTGCATCGTTACCTGATCAGGGCCCGGTGACGGATCGGTGGAACCGCGATTGAGCTGGCCGTACTTGTTTATTTTAGCCCCTAGCCCCAGCCGTAACTCCCGGCTAGGGTGGGATCATGAATGCGACTCGCCCCTTGGGTTTCTGGTTAAAATTGGTGGATTCGCTGATCGACGAGCAGTTTGCAGCGACCTTGGAAGAACACGGTGTCACGCGCCGGCAATGGCAGGTGCTGAACCTGCTCGAGCAGAATCCTGCGTCGGAAGCCGAGCTCACCACGGGCCTCTCACCGTTTTTTGCCTCGCCCGATGAACCTCAGTCCGTCACCGAACACCTGGCAGAGCTCGTGGAATCCGGGTGGATTTCGCGCCAAGGCGGTGAGTACCTGATCACCGAACGCGGACATGTGTCACTGGTGAAGCTCAGCGAACTGGTCGAACGAATCCGCACCCAGTGCGGCGAGGGACTCACCCCGGAGGCATATTCCACCACGGTGAGTTCCCTGGAACAGATGGCCAAGAACTTTGGCTGGGCCGAGGCTGAAACCGAGTAGCCTGCCGGGTGGAATGTTGAAAACAGATTAACTTTCCGCCCCGAACACCGGTATTTGGCCACAGCGCCCATTCTCATGCCTAGTATTGGATGCATGCGCGAACTGCAAGCAGAGATCATCGAAGAACTTGGCGTCAAGCCACAAATCATTCCGGCACAGGAGATCCACCAGCGCGTGGGGTTCCTGAAGGACTACCTCGGTGCAACCGGAGCCAAGGGTTTCGTGCTGGGAATTTCCGGCGGCATCGATTCCACCTTGGCCGGAAGGCTTGCGCAACTGGCGGTCCAAGAGGTCCGTGACGCCGGCGGCGAGGCGCACTTTGTCGCGGTCCGCCTGCCCCATGGGGTGCAGAGCGACGCCGATGACGCGGCGAAGGCCATGGCGTTCATCGGCGCCGACGAGGAGTTTGAAGTAAATATCGAAATGCCCGTCAAGGCTCTGGATGAAGCGCTGGACAACGCGGGCCACCCACGCATCAGCGACTTCAACCGCGGTAACGCGAAGGCCCGAATGCGCATGATCGTGCAATACGCCATGGCCGGCGATCGCCGCATGCTGGTCCTCGGAACCGATCATGCAGCCGAATCGGTCACCGGATTCTTCACCAAGTTCGGAGATGGTGGCGCGGACCTTTTGCCTCTCGCCGGGTTGAATAAACGCCAGAACCAAGCCTTGCTGCGAGAATTGGGTGCTCCAGAGCTCCTCTGGGCCAAGGAACCAACCGCGGACCTATTAGATGGCCAGCCGCAGCGGACTGATGAGGACGAGCTGGGGCTGAGCTACTCGCAGATCGATGACTACCTCGAAGGCCGGGAAGTCGATGCTGCCGCAGCCAAGTCCATCGAATCCCGCTTCCTCGGTTCGCGCCATAAGCGTACGGTTCCCGCAACCTACCTCGATACCTGGTGGCGCAGCTAGCTCTTCTCCTCGGGCACCGAGTCGGTTGCCTCGAGAGCTTCGCACAGGGTTTTGAAGTCGTCATTAATTTGTTTTCGTGGATGTTCGCTTACTCGTGCACTCTTCCAGAAACCGGCAGACAGCAATGGCAGGACAACTGCAGCCCCGAGCATAATGAAGCTCAAGCCCAGTGACTGTGCCCCACGCGCAGCTACGGAAGCGTTAGACCGCCATGATCCTCGTGCAGGTGGCGCATGCTGATGATCTGCCCTAGCCAGCACTTTCCGGATTGGAACGTACTTTCGGCGCAAACGTTCACTAGGACTCGGCCACCTACACATGGAGATTTTCCCTAGACGAACGCGCTCACTCCGGTCAGCGCCCGTCCAACGATCAATGAATTAATCTCATAGGTGCCCTCATAGGTGTGCAGGATTTCAACATCGCAAAAGAATTTGGCCATCTCATGGTCGGTCACCACACCATTTCCGCCAAGTAGCGCGCGGCCCAACGAGACCGTTTGGCGCGCGAGCCGGGTTGCAGTGGATTTGGCCAGCGCCGCGTCGACCATTTCCAGTTCGCCGCGTTCTTGCTTGCGCGCGATGTCCATCATCATTGACAGGCAAGCCGTCGCATTACCCGCAATCTCCGCCAAGGATTGCTGCACCAGCTGGAATGAGGCAATGGGTTGGCCGAATTGCTGCCGGTCCTTAGCGTAAGCGGTACAGATATCCAAGGTTGCCAGCATGGCGCCAACCGCCTGCCACCCGACCCAGGCGCGAGACTGCATCAACAACGCATTCGCCGAGGCGAAGTTGACCGCACCAGGGAGTTTATTCTCCAACGGAATGCGGACATTCTCCATTGAAATATCCGCATTCTGCATGATGCGCAGGCCGATCTTGTTTTCGATCTTGGTTGCGCTGTAACCCGGACGGTTGCTTTCCACCAGAAAGGCCCCCACCGCGCCGCTCTCGGGACATTTTGCCCAGATCAACGCAAAATCGGCGATGGTCCCCATTCCGATCCAACGCTTGGCCCCGTTGAGCACATATTCGTCGCCCTCGCGGGTCACGGTGGTGTGGATGCCTCCGGCAATGTCCGAACCATGGTCGGGTTCGGTCAACGCAAAGGCGCCAAAGGCTTGGAACGTGGTGA
>NZ_JBQSYR010000042.1:0-19105 GCF_052379505.1 Glutamicibacter sp. 363
CGTACCGCTCCCGTGCCTTGTGGCCAGCTCGGCGTTTGAGCTCCGCGGCATCTTCCGCGAAATATTCACTAGTCATCGCCTTGAACTCCTGGAACTTGGCTTGCTCCTCTTCCGGGGTTGGCCCGGGCTCCCAACTTCGCAGCCAGAGCACTTCGCTGGTGTTGATCACCGCAACGATGGCAGTGGTCAACACGGCTGCATCCATGGCTCGGGTGACTGCGAACGTCGAGGCGAACGTGAGCAACACCGACGCCGATAACGGGAGCAGCACGTAGCCGAGCCCGCCAGGTGCAGCCCGATATTCCCTAAGGACTATTGGGCGCTCGAGGACGGCGCCGAGCACCTCCGAAACCACAAACGACACGATCAAGGCAATAACAAGTTTGCCGAAGGTCGCGTCCACGCTGATGAACCATGTGCACAGCCAGGCAACGGCCAGGGCCAGAAGTCCTTTAACTGCACCCGTCGTCAGTCGTCCCGCGATGGCGTTCCCGAGCGTCGGAAACCTGATTTCATCTGCACTCATGTTAATCCTGCAAAAGGTAGATTCCCCGTCAACGAGTTTTTGCGCTTCAACAAAATGGCAGCGCCCAACTACCGGTGTTCTTGACATGTTAGGGGCTTGCGCATTCGAAAGTTTCCTTGTCGATTAGTCTCTTTTAAGACCCTAGTCCTGATTAATTACCCTAGTCAACGATCCGCCCCTCATCCTTTAGTGGGAAGGGAAGCCGAATCTCGCCCCGCTGATTCATGGATCTCGTGGATTCGTCCCCTGCGCTGATCGTGATATCGCACTTCTGCGCCTGCTCTGGTGGTTTGCGAGACGCTGAGTTTGCCTAGCCGTCTTCGAGATGCTTGGCGGCGGCCAGCGTTACCCGTGCCTGGCGCAATAGCGGTTCATCGACCATCTGGCCTTCAAAGGCGAAGACCCCCGGATTGGTTGCGGCCGCGGCGAGGATCCGCTTGGCCCGCTCGAGCTCGGCCTCGCCGGGCCGGAAGGCTGCACGGATCACCGGCATCTGATTCGGATGGATGGAGGCCTTGGCGGCGAAGCCCGAGGCCTTGGCATCTCGCGCTTCGGCCAAGAGTCCGGCGGTATCCGGAATATCCAGGTAGACCGAGTCGATCGCTGCCTTGCCCTGGGCTACCGAGTGCAGCAGCACCTGGGAACGGGCGAAGCGTGCCACCTCGCGGTAGTTCCCCTCTTCCGTGCGCGAAGAGGTTCCGCCCAGCGAAGCCATGAGATCTTCGGCCCCCCACATCACCGCGACCACATTGGGAGCCGCCGCGATCTCGGAGACGCTGGTGATGCCCTTCGCTGTTTCGCACAGCGCAACCACCTCGTAGCTTTGCAAGCGCGCCGGATCGGCGGCCGATTCGCTCTTGGGCAGCATCACCGTGCGGTAGGCGGTCTGCCTCAGCGCCGCCAGATCCGCAGCAAAGAACTCGGAGTCCGCCGGATTGACCCGCACGATGGTCCGTGCCGGATCCAGGGCGCTGTCCAGCAGCGCCCGGCGGGCGGATTCCTTGCTTTCCGGCGCCACCGCATCTTCCAAGTCGATGATGACCGCGTCGGCGCGTGCGGCGGCCTTGGCATAGCGCTCGGGGCGGTCCGCCGGGCAGAAGAGAATCGCGGGGCCCATGGCGAAGCTAGTCATTTGCGGCGGCTTTAGTGGAATCCAGGGAGTCCAAGTGCGCTTGCCGGGTCCACATCAGGCAGGTGCGGGTCGCGGTGGCGACGATGTCCCCGTGCTGGTTCCGTCCGGTGTGCGTCATCGAGGCCAGGCCTTGTCCGGGGCGGGATTTCGACTCGCGCAGGGCGGTGACCTCGGTTTCGGTGTAGAGGGTGTCCCCGTGGAACATGGGGTGCGGGAATTTCACATCATTGATTCCCAGCTGCCCCACGATGGTGCCCTCGGTGAGCTGCCCCACCGATTGGCCGATCATGGTGCTCAAGGTCAGCAAGGAATTCACCAGCGGCCGGCCGAACGGCTGGGTTGCGGCCCACGCCGCATCGAGGTGCAAACCTTGATTGTTCATGGTCATGGTGGTGAATTGCACGTTGTCGGCCTCGGTGAGCGTGCGCCCGGGCTTATGCACATATGCGGCCCCGAGCTTCAGCTCATCGAAGTACAGTCCGCGCTGTTCGAAACGTTGTTGCGTAGGCTCGCTCATGCGTTTTGCTCCTGAATTTGTGGTTCCACCGTGGCCACCAGCTGCTTGGCCTTCACCAGATCGCCGACGCTCAGCCCGGTCATGCGCACCGTGCCGGTCGCCGGGGAAAGCAGCTGGTGCTCCATTTTCATTGCCTCGATGCTGACCAGCAGCTGCCCCTCGGACACCTGTTCGCCGTCGGCTACCTGGACCGAGATCACGGTGCCGGGCATCGGGGTCTCGACATGCGGGGAGAACGTGCCCGACGCCTTGGCCAGCGTGGCCAGGTGCCGTTCGAGCACCTCTTCGCGGGGGAGCTTGCGCACCGCTCCGGTCCACCCGTCTTCGCTGAGCCACAAGGTGCCGTCCGCGGCGAAGGCGTGGCGAATCCCGGTGCGCTGCCCGTTGATGGAGTAGTTTCCGGAGCCCAGATCCCGCACCGCGTACTCGTGCCCGGCAAGCAGAATGCGGCTTGAGCTGTCCCCGCCGTGCACGGTGAGCGCAACTTGCTGCTCTTGCACTTCATAGTGCTGCGGTGTCCCGTGGTTGTGCTGCGCCCGCCAGCCGTCGCGGCGGGTCCACGGGGTATCCGCGGTGTGCAGCCGGCCGTGCTCCAAATGGGCCGCCAGCGCCAGTTCGCGCGCGCCGGGGGACCGGAAGGAGAACTCGTGCATCTTCCGTTCGATCAGGTTCGTGTCCAGCCGCCCGGCCGCCACGTCCGCGTCGGCCAGCAGCAGGCGCAGGTATTCGCTGTTGGTCAGCACGCCGAGCACCACGCATCGGCACAGGGCGCGGTCAAGCCGGGATACGGCCTCCGTGCGGTTTTCTCCCCAGGCGATGAGCTTGGCCAGCATCGGGTCGTAGTGCGCGCTGATTTCGAGTCCATCGCGCAGCGAGCTGTCCACGCGCAAGTGTTCGCCGGCCGGTTCGCTGACCCGCAGGATGGTTCCGACCGAAGGAAGGAACCCTTCCGCGGGGTCCTCGGCGTAGAGCCGTGCCTCGATGGCATGCCCGGTGAGCGTGACATCGCGCTGGGCGAAGTCCAGCCGCTGCCCGGCGGCGATGCGCACCTGCCAGTCCACCAGGTCCAGCCGGTTGCCGTTGACCCTGGCGACCTCTTCGGTGACCGGATGCTCCACCTGCAGCCGGGTGTTCATTTCCATGAAGAAGAACTCGTCCGGGTTCTCGTCGCTGACCAGGAATTCGACGGTTCCCGTGCCCACGTAACCCACCGACTCTGCGGCGGCCACGGCCGCCGCCCCGATGCGTGCGCGGATTTGCGCGCCCTGCTCGAGGTTCTCGAACAGCGGAGCCGGAGCTTCTTCGATCACCTTCTGATGCCGGCGCTGCAGCGAGCATTCACGTTCGCCCAGGTGCACGGTATTGCCGTGCGCATCGGCCAGGATCTGCACCTCGATATGGCGCGGGTTGCGCACCAGGCGTTCGAGGAACAAGGTTTCGTCTCCGAAGGCGTTGCGCGCGGTTCGCCGCGCGCTGGCCAGTGCTTCGGGAAGCTGGTCCGGGGATTCGACGGCGAACATTCCCTTGCCGCCGCCGCCCGCGGAGGGTTTGATCAGCAGCGGGAAGCCTACCTGTTCGGCGGCCTCGCGCAGCTGGGCATCGCTCAGCCCGGGCTCGGCGATGCCCGGCACGACGGGCACCTGGTGGGAGAGCACGTGATTCTTCGAGCGGATCTTGTCGCCCATGAGGTTGATCGAGTTCACCGGAGGCCCGATAAAGGTGATTCCGACGTCCTGAAGGGCGCGGGCGAACTCCACGTTTTCGGAGAGGAAACCGTATCCGGGGTGGACCGCCTGAGCGCCGGTGTCCTTGCAGGCTTGGAGCACCGCGGGGATGCTGAGGTAGCTCTCATTGGCAGGGGATGCCCCGATGCGCACGGCGGTATCGGCCTCGCGCACGTGCAGCGCCCCGGCATCCGCGTCCGAGTACACCGCCACCGAACGGATCCCCAAGGTGCGCAGGGTGCGGATGATGCGTACGGCGATTTCGCCGCGGTTGGCGATGAGGACCGTGTCAAATAGTTTTGTATCCATGATTGTCTCCTCGCGCTACATCCGGAATAGGCCGAAGGAGGTCTCCGGCAATGGTTGACGGGCGCAGACGTCCAGGGCCAGGCCCAGGACCCGGCGGGTATCGGCCGGATCGATGACTCCGTCGTCCCACAGGCGTGCGGTGGAGTAGTAGGGGTTTCCCTGGCTCTCGTACTGCTCACGGATGGGCGCCTTGAAGGCCTCTTCGTCCTCGGCGCTCCAGCTTCCGCCCGAGGCTTCGATGCCGTCGCGCTTGACCGTGGAGAGCACGGAAGAGGCCTGGTTTCCGCCCATCACCGAGATGCGCGCCGCCGGCCACATCCACAGGAAGCGCGGTGAGTAGGCGCGGCCGCACATCGAGTAGTTTCCGGCGCCGAAGGATCCGCCGATCACCACGGTCAGCTTGGGCACGCGTGCGGTGGCTACGGCGGTGACCATCTTGGCTCCGTGCTTGGCGATGCCATCTGCCTCGTAGTCGCGGCCCACCATGAACCCGGCGAGGTTCTGCAGGAAGAGCAGTGGAATGCCGCGCTGGTCGCAGAGCTCGATGAAGTGCGCGCCCTTCAGCGCGGACTCGGAGAACAGCACGCCGTTGTTCGCGATGATGCCGACCTGGTGGCCGTGGATACGGGCGAAACCGGTGACCAGGGTGGTGCCGTATTCTGCTTTGAATTCATGGAATTCACTGCCGTCTACCAACCGCGTGATGACTTCGCGGACGTCGTAGGGGGCATTGACGTCTACCGGCACGCAGCCGGCCAATTCGCTGGCCGGGTAGCGCGGTTCGGCGACCTGCTCGGCGATTCTCCAGGCCGGGGCGGGATTCTCCGGGAGCGTGGAGAGGATGTCGCGGACGATCATGAGCGCATGTTCGTCGGTTTCGGCCAGGTGGTCCACCACTCCGGAGGTTTTGGCATGCAGATCTCCGCCACCCAGCTCCTCGGCGGTAACGATTTCGCCGATGGCGGCCTTCACCAGGGGAGGGCCGCCGAGGAAGATGGTTCCCTGGTTGCGCACGATCACCGTTTCATCGCTCATCGCCGGGACGTAGGCGCCACCGGCGGTGCAGGAGCCGAGCACCGCGGCGATCTGCGGGATCTTCTTGGCCGACAGGTTCGCTTGGTTGAAGAAGATCCGGCCAAAATGCTCGCGGTCCGGGAAGACCTCGTCCTGCATGGGCAGGAACGCGCCGCCGGAGTCGACCAGATAGACGCAGGGCAGGCTGTTTTCCAGCGCGATCTCCTGGGCGCGCAAATGCTTCTTGACGGTGATCGGGAAGTAGGTGCCGCCCTTGACCGTGGCGTCATTGGCGATGACCAGCACATGCCGGCCGTGCACCAGCCCAACGCCGGCGATCATGCCGGCGCCCGGGCTCGCCCCGTCGTACATGTCCTCGGCGGCCAGCGGGGCGATTTCCAAGAAGGGGGAGCCGTCGTCCAGGAGCTGGTTGACGCGGTCCCGGGGCAGCAGCTTGCCGCGGTCCACATGGCGCTGGCGGGATTTCTCGGATCCGCCGCGGGCGGCGCGCTCCAGGCGGCGGTGGAGCTCATCGGTGAGCGCCGTGTATTCGGCCGCGTTGCGCTGGTAGGCAGCGGAGCTGGTGTCGAGCTGTGAGTGCAGGGTCTTCACTGGGTTCCTTAGCTGACGGTCTGCTGGGCTTGGATGGTGGCCGGTTCGCTCGCGAGCCGGCGTGGAATGGCCAATAGGTCGCCGAGTTGCTGCGGCGCTTCGGTGACCGCAAGAATTCTGTAGGCCATGGCAACGAAGTTTTGCTGGACCTGGCTCAGGCTGAGCCTGCCGTCCGGGCGGTACCAGTGGGCCACGCCGGTGCCCATTTCCATCACCGCAAGTCGTGCCATGGTCAGGTCATCGGTGGCGAATTCGCCGGCCGCCTGGCCGGCAGCCAGCACCTTGGAGAAGAGCGATTCGTAGTGGTCCCGGAGTGCTTGCATTTGTTCCTGCGCCGGACCGGTCAGGGCGCGCATCTCGTATTCGGCGACACGCGCGGTGAGCGGATTGGTGGCGGTGAATGCCACATGGAAAGCGATCAGCCTCGCGAGCTGCCGGGTGGGTTGTTGCTCGCCGGCGATTGCTGCGCGGCCGCCGGCGATCATGGCGTTCAGGCAGTCGGAGATGATCCGCATGAGCAGGTCCTGCTTGCTGCCGACATAGTGATAGAGGGTGGCCGAGTTGATGCCGGCCGCGGTGCCCAGTTCCCTGATTCCCGTGGCGGCGAAGCCCTGCTGGGCGAAGCGTGCGACGGCCGCTCGCTGCACCTGGTCGATGTCCATGCTCTTGAATCGCTTTCGCCCAAAGACTGAGAGTCAATCAATCGATTGATTGACTCTCAGTCAAGTCGGAAATACGAGCTGTGTCAAGGGTCACTTTAGCCAGTGCGGGGAGAAGGCTGCGGGCCGGGCCAAATGCTTGCGCATTCGGCCCGGCCCGCGGATTTGCCGGAAAGCTCCTCGTTTAGCGCTGGCGCAACCACACGGTGGTTGCCGCGGGAAGCTGGCCTGCTGCATCCAGCGGACCGCTCGCCAGCAGGACTTCACCGGCCGGCAGCTGCTGAGCCTGCGCGGTGAAGTTGGTGAAGCTCACCCAACCATTCGGCCGGGAAAAGCCGAGCGTGCCGGACTCGGTAGCCAGCCAGGAGAGCGATTCGTCGCTTTGCAGCTCGCGGCGCAGCTTCAATGCCTCGCGGTAGAGTTCCAGCGTCGAGCCCTCGACCCCGGACTGTGCCGCTACCGCGTACCGGCCAAAATCCTTTGGCTGCGGCAGATGCGCTTCGCCGGAGCCGAACCCGAAGGAGGAACCGCTCGTTTCCCAGGGCAGCGGGACGCGGCACCCGTCACGGCCGACTTCCACTGCCTTATTCCTGAAAAATGCGGGATCCTGGCGCTGTTCATCCGGAATGCCGGTGACCTCGGGAAGCCCCAGCTCTTCGCCCTGGTACAGGTAAGCGCTGCCGGGCAGTGCCAGCTCCAGCAGGGTCGCCGCGCGAGCGCGGCGCAGCCCCAGCTCCACATCCACCCGGGCCGGATCCGCACCCTGCAGCAGCCAAGTCTTCGCCGCGTCCGGATCGCCGGTTGCTTCCAGCCCATAGCGGGTGGCGTGGCGAACCACATCGTGGTTCGAGTACACCCACGTGGTCGACGAGCCGGCGGCGGAAGCCTGAGCGAGGTTGAAGGAGATGATCTTCTTGAACGCCTCGGCGTCGAAGTCCGCCTGCAGCAGATCGAAGTTGAACGCTTGGCCCAACCCGGTGGCCCGGGCGTAGGCAGGACGGCGGTCGGCATTGGTCCACGCTTCGGCGACCGCAATGCGCGGTGGCTCGTATTCGTTGAAGACCTCACGCCATTCGGCGTAGACCTCATGCACCTCGTCGCGATCCCAGATCGGATGGGTGCCGTCCCATGGGTGGGCGTCGAGTTGTGCCTTATCCGGCAGCTCGGTCAACGGGATGTCCTTGGTCAGCGCGTGGGCCACATCCACGCGGAAGCCATCCACCCCGCGGTCGGACCAGAATCTCAAGGTCTTGCGGAAGTCTGCGCGGACTTCTTCATTGGACCAATTGAAGTCCGGCTGTTCCTTGGCGAAAAGATGCAGGTACCATTGGCCGTCGCCCACGGCGGTCCAACCCGGTCCGCCGAACAAGGATTCCCAATCGGCCGGCGGCAGTTCGCCATCCTGGCCCAGGCCGTCACGGAAAATATAGCGCTCGCGCTCGGCCGATCCCTTCGGTGCGGCGAGCGCCGCCTTGAACCACTCGTGGCGGTCCGAGGAATGATTCGGCACGATATCCACAATGACCCGAATGCCTGCAGCGTGCAGCGCAGCGGCCATCCGGTCAAAATCCTCCAGCGTGCCCAGGCGGGGATCAACATCGCGGTAGTTGTCCACGTCGTAGCCGCCGTCGGCGAGGGCCGAGGGGTAGAACGGGGAGAGCCAGACGGCATCGATTCCGAGCTCCTTCAGGTAGGGGACCTTGGAGGTGATGCCGGGCAGGTCGCCTAGGCCGTCGCCGTTTGCGTCGGCGAAGCTGCGCGGGTAAATCTGATAGACAGCGGCCTGGCGCCACCAGTTGGCATCCGGCGAAAGGCCGGCGGAGTTCTGCGTATCTTGCAAGGTCATCTTGCTTCCTTCCGGAAAAGTTGTCTGCTTCTAAATGTAGATGGTTCAGGGGAGGGGCGGCTTAGGATTTCACCGCCCCTTGGGTGAGCCCGGACATGACCCAGCGTTGGGTGAACAGGTAGGCCACGATGCTTGGCGCCATCGCCATCAGGTAGGAGGCGAAGGAGACGTTGTAGTTATTTGAGAACTGGGTCTGGAAAAGCTGCTGGACTACCGGCAGGGTCTGGTCGGCCTGTTCGGCAATGATCAGCGAAGGCATCATGAAGTCATTCCATGAGGCCAGAAACGCGAAGATCGCCACGGTGGCACTCATCGGCGCCATCAGCGGGAAGATGATCCGCCAGTAGGTGGTCCAGGTGCCTGCGCCGTCGATGCGGGCGCTTTCCTCCAGCTCTCCGGGCAGGCCGCGCAGGAAGGCGGTGAAGAGCAGGACGTTGAAAGACAGCCCGAACATCACGTGCAGAATGGCTACGCCTACCGGGTTATCCAGCCCGAAGAGTCCGGTGAGCTTCACCTGGGAGAGCGCGAGCACCGGAAACGGGAGGAACATCGCGGCCAGCAGGTAGTAGAAGCTGAGCCGGTAGAGGCGCTTATGCCAGTTGCGGTGAATCGCATAGGAAGCCATGGAAGCGAGCATCACTCCGCCGAGCACCGTGGCCAGGGTGATCAGCAGCGAGATGGTGAAGGCGCGGGGGAAATTGACCAGCTCCCAGGCCGCGGTGAAACCCTCGATGGAGAACGGGCGCGGGAGCGAGAAGGCTTTCCCGTCAACCGCTTGAGCGGCCGACTTGAACGCCATGGAAACGGTCACGAACAAGGGGATGAGCACAGTGAGGGCGCAGGCCATTAGCGCTCCGGTGGCCCACCAATTGATGCGTTCGCGTCCAATCCGTGCGCGGGAACGCTTGTTCAGCCGTTGCTGGAGGGTAACGCTCATTTGGCCACTCCCTTACTTGTCAGGCGCAGCTGGAGCAGCGCGATCATCAGCGAAATGAGGAAAAAGACGGTGGCGTTGGCCATCTGGTAGGCGTAATCGCCGCGTTCAAATCCGGTGAAGATGGTCATGGCGATGGAGCGTGTGGCTACTCCCGGTCCGCCATTGGTCAGGCCGACGATGATGTCATAGGCACCGAGGAAGTTCTTGAAGCCAATGATCATGTTGATTCCGATGTACCCCACCATGAGCGGCAAGGTCACCGCCTTGAGCTGCCCGAAGGCGCTGGCTCCATCGAGCGAGGAAGCCTCGTAGAGGTCATAGGGAATCGCCATCAGCCCGGCTATGTAGATCAGCATGGCCGACGGGATCGCCTGCCAGGCGGTGACGATCACGATGGAGATCCAGGCGTAGTCGGGGTTGGCCAGAATTGAGGACTTCAAGAAGTCCAATCCGATGGTTTCTCCGAAGGCCGGCAAGGTGTTGGAGAAGACGAAATTGAAAACGTAGGCGATCACGATGCCCGAAATGACCATGGGCATCACGAAGATGGCCCGTAGCGCGACCCGCGCACGGATCTGCGCGGTCAGCCCGATGGCGAGCAGAAAGGCGATGAGGTTGGTGATGATCACGGTGATGAATGCGAAACCAAGGGTGAAGCCGTAGGCGCCGATGATGGCCGGGTCGGTGAACAGGGCCAGGTAGTTGGTCAGGCCGATGATCTGGTAGTCGCCGAAGCCGACCGAGTCGGTGAAGCTGAAGAATATGCCCATCAATGCGGGAACCGTAATGGCGATGGTGAAGCAGATCAGCGCGGGGAGCAGGAATGCCAGATAGGTCCATTCGATGCGCCGGCGCCGTGGCGGGCGCGCAGGCGCGGCGGGTTGAGCTTCGGGCGTGGGTTTGATTGAGGTCGTCAGAGCCATGATTCGTCCTTAGCTGACTAGCCGCGCTGGGCTAGTCGAGCCCAGTCCGCGTCGAGGGTGGCCAACGTCTGTTCTACGCTGCTTCCGGTCACGAGGCCCTGCATGTAGTTCTCGAAGGGGATGGTGCGCGGGATGGCGGTGGAAACTCCCTGGAAGACCTTGCCGCGATCGATATAGGGCTGCAGCTGCACCAGGCGTTTGTCCTTGGCCGGAGGGGAGTCCGAGCGCACTCCGAAACCGAGGGCCATCTCGTTATAGGGGTTCTGGACTTCGGGCCGGCAGAGGAATTCGAGCAGTTCGCGCGCTTCATCCTGGTGCTCGGACTGTTCCGGGATCCAGAGCGCCAGGTCGATATTGACGCGGACCTTCAGATCGTCCGGATCCTCGGTCATGGGCAGCGGGAAGGTGCCGATATTGGCGTTGGGGTTGGTCTTGGAGATTTCGGGCAGTGCCCAGGGGCCTTGGAGGTACATGGCCGCTTGGCCGTTGGCGAAGGCGAGGTTGCCGTCGCTGTAGCCGCGGTTCGCCGCATCCTTATTGGAGAACTTGGCCAGTTCCTGCATGCGCAGCAGCGGGTCGGTGAAGGCCTGGGAGAAGGACAGTTCGGAGCCGGGAGTGAAATCCGCGCCGACGCTTCGCAGCGCGGCGAAGAATTTGTTGATGTCCACGGCTCCGCCCAGGGTGTAGTCCGCCAGTCCCTGGGATGCGGTCCACGCGTCCTTGAAGGTGGAGTAGATCGGGGTGACCTTCAGGTCTACGAGCTCTTCGCATAACGCCACGAATTCCGAGTAGCGCTGCGGGATGGCCAGCTTGTGCTTGGCGAAAATATCCTTGTTGTACAGGACGGCGGCACCCATCATCGAGTAGGGCAGCACCGAGGTGCGCCCCGGGTAATCCGGATAGAGTGCGAGCAGTTCGTTGACGAAGGGAGCGTTCATCTGGACCTGGGGCAGATCCGAAAGGTCCGATAGCGCGCCGCGTTCCTGGAAGCGTGCCATCTCGTAGTTGTAGTTCAAGCAGCCAAGATCCGGCGGGTCGTTGCGGGCAAAGGCCGCCGAGAGTCCGGCCGTCACTTCGTGGACCGCGGATATGGAAGATTGTGCGCCGTTGAACTCGCTGAGCAGGTCGCGGAAGTAGGGGACGACCTCCGGCTTTGACTGGTTGAATCGAATCGAGGTGCGAGTGCTGGTAGCGCCGCAGCCCGCGAGCATCAGGGTCCCTGCGGCTGCCAAAGACGAGATGAATGTTCTGCGGGACAGGGCTCTGGGCAGCGTGGTAGATCCTATGTTCATGGGTATCTCCGACGGTCGAATGAAGTGGGTCACTTTATTTTCTCAGTAAATTTAGCATCTAAATAAATATCCGTCTATACTCAAATGGTGAAATCAATGACCGATTCCAGCAACCAGCATTCCGCGACGGAACCCGGCGCCACCTCCATGCGACGCCTGAATACCCAAAAGGTCCTCAAGGCGACCTGGGATCGCGGGCTGGTGACCGCCAGCGAGCTCATCGAGCTCACCTCGCTCACCCGGGCAACCGTGCTGAACCAGGCAAAAGAGCTCGTGGCCACCGGCTGGCTGCGTGAAGCGGAGGACACCCGTGCCGCCGGAGCATACTCGAAAGGCCGTCCGGCCCTGCGCTATGAACTCGACGCCGCCAAATCGGTAGTCGCCGGAATCGACGCCGGCCAACACCGGATCTCGCTGGCGCTCGCCGACCTGCGCGGCAAGGAGATTGAACGCCGGTCCCTGAGCGTGGAGCCGGGAGCATGCGGGGAAGAACGGCTTCGCATCACCGAGGAACTTCTTCGCGGAACCCTGGAGAAGCACGGAGTTCAAAAGCTCGGCGCCTTGGTTATCGGGGTCCCCGCTCCGGTGGATTCCGGCGGTTTTTCGCCAAAGGTGGCCGATGGCTTCTGGGCCGCGATGAACCCGGACTGGCGTGCGCAGCTGGCGGAATATACCCACCTGTTCTCGGTTGAAAACGATGCGAACCTGGCGGCGGTGGCGGAACTTGGACTCGAAGAATCCGATTCCTTCGCCGCGCTGATGGTCGGCGAACGATTCGGTGCCGGAGTGGTCATCGACGGGCACCTGTTGCGCGGAACCCACGGGCTAGCCGGAGAGATGCGCTTCCTTTCGCATGTCACCGGGGTGGGCGACGCGCTGGGGCTCGGCTACCTCGCGCGGGAACAAGCGAGGCATGCACTGGCAGGCGGGGCCGAAAGCTCGCTTCGGCGGATTCCCGCCGAACTGGTGCGCGCCGAGGATGTTTTCCAAGCGGCCGCGCAGCAAGATCCGTTGGCACTGGAAATCCTGGAATCGCTCGGGCGTCGGCTGGCAAAGGTCGTGGCCGTGATTTCCGGTTTCACCGGGCTGCAGAAGGTCATTCTCTCGGGTGCCATGGCGGGAATCCTGCAGCCGGTGATCGATATCGCCGACCGTGAATTAGCCAGGGAACCAGAGCTCACCTGTGTGCAGTTGGCAGTTTCCGAGCTGGGCGCGGAGGTGGCATTGCAAGGGGCCATCTCGCGCGGCATCGAATTGGTCCGGGCAACCGCGCCCTTCGAAACGCAGAAGCGATAAATTTCGGTGGCCCCGACCTCCATCGATAGCGCCGACCGCCGGGCGCGCGGCGCGGTATCGGCCTTGTTTCTGACCAATGGGGCACTGTTCGCAAATATGGCGCCGCGCCTTCCCGAGCTGAAGGACACTTTCGGGCTGGGCGAAGCGGCCTACGGTTTTCTGGTGATCGCCTGGCCGGTAGGCGCAATCATTGCCGGCCTGGCGGCCGGCTGGCTCATTCGCCGCTTTGGCTCGGCGCTCGTGGCCGTGGCCGGAACCATGCTCACCGGAGCTGCGCTGCTCGGCGCCGGCTCGGCCCCGAGCCTCGCGCTGCTCGCCACGGGCTTCCTGTTCGGCGGCGCAATGGATGCCATCACCGATGTGGCACAGAATTCCCACGGGCTCCTTGTGCAGCGACGCTATGGACGCTCGATCCTCAATTCTTTCCATGCATTGTGGTCGGTGGGCGCCGTCCTTGGCGGTTCCATGGCCGCCGGAGCCATGGCGTTGAACCTGTCGCTGAGCGTGCACTTGGGCATCTCGCTGCTGATATTCGCGGTCGTCGCCTTGACCGCCCTCAAATTCTGCCTTCCCATGGGAAAACCGCAAGCCGGACTCGAAGAGGTATCCGAGGACCGCCCTGCCGATCCCTCCCCGGGCACCGCGCGCACGGCGCGCAACCACACCCTGTGGATCATGGTCGCGTTGGTGCTGATTTCCACCGCGGGGGTCATGACGGAGGACGCGGGCAACTCCTGGGCCGCGCTGTATCTTGCCGATTCGCTGGGGACTTCGGCCTCTTTCGCGGCCCTTGGCTATATTTCGCTCGTCGGCGCCCAGTTTGTGGGTCGAATTCTTGGCGACGGCATGGTTGACCGCTTCGGACAGCGTTTGGTCGCCCAAATGGGTGCCGTCTGCCTCATCCTCGGCATGGGGTTGGCGCTCGCCTTCCCGTCGGTGCCGGGAAGCGTGCTGGGTTTCGCGGCTGCCGGATTTGGCGTGGCGACCCTGGTTCCGGCCGCGATGGAACACGCAGACAGGCTGCCGGGCCTTGCCCCAGGCACCGGGTTGAGCGTGGTCTCGTGGCTGATGCGTCTGGGATTCCTGATCTCGCCGCCGCTGGTTGGATTTGTTGCCGAGGGCTGGGGGCTTCGAGCCGGGCTGTTGCTCGTCCCGCTGGTGGGCGTCATCGTGCTGTTGTGCTCGCCGGTGCTGCGGGCAAAAGCACCGCGCCAGCAACTTTAATTCACGGCCCGCACACCCCTCGGACGTCATCTTGGTTCGATGCCGGCGAAATATGACACCTCATTTTTAATGAATCAATTAGGCCACCGTAGAATACAAGTCACTATTTAGAACGGAAACCGATCTAACTCACCACATCGAGAGCATGGTCGGTGCTGGCTCGACTTATCCGGGTGGGGTTGGCCAGAGCGTGCCGAGGGGATAACACATGTCTAAATCCGCCAACTCCGTAGCCGGCACAGCGTCTTCCAAACAGGAAGATCCGGTTCAGCTGAACAGGCGCCGATTCTTTTCGGCGGCGGGTGGAGTACTTGCCCTGGCCGGCCTTGCAGCCTGCACATCGCCGCAGAATTCCGCGACGGCTCCGAACCCGGTAGGCGATCACGCCCCGGCCGCCGCCAAGGCACCTAGTACACCCGGCCAAGCCCTTGAAATGCTCAAGACCGGCAACAGCAGATTCGCCGAAGGCAGGCCAAAGCACCCGAACCAAACAAGCCAGCTGCGAAGCGACCTTGCAGAGCACCAAGAACCATGGGCCTTGGTCCACGGATGCGTTGATTCTCGGGTTGCCCCCGAGCTCGTCTTCGACCAAGGGATTGGCGACCTCTTTGTCACGCGAACGGCAGGTGCGGTACTCGACGACACCCTCGTGGGGAGCATGGAGTTTGCGGTCAGCAGCCCCTATGAGGTCCCGGTCATCGTGATCCTCGGGCACACCGCCTGCGGAGCGGTGACCGGCACGGTCGAAGCCCTCGAGAAGAACGCAAAGTCACCGAAGGCCCCGGGAGAAATGATCGATTTCATCAGCGAGATCGCGCCGGCGGCGCGTGAGGCGGAACCGGTGCCGGACAAGTCAGAACACATCAACAACGTGGTCCGGATGAATACCGTCGCGGTCGCCGCCGCGCTTGTTGAACGCTCGGAGATCATCCGTGCGGCGGTTAACGCCGGGCGCACCGAAGTCATTGCGGCCGTCTATGATCTGCAGACCGGGTTGGTTGACTGGAACTTGACTAAAAATGAGAAGATATAAGGCTATATAGCAGAAACTTATACTTCCTTATATTGTCCAATACTGTCGATGACAAGTTTGGAACAATAGGTCACCCGGATAATCTTCCGGGCCGAAACTGACCCGTAATTCTTGGGTGAACGCGATGTTGACACCGCAGCCTGCGTTTTCCTTAGTCCGTGAGCTAAGCAACGCCCGGCGCCGAAGCCGCGGAGGGCACCGTGAAACGCAAGATCGGAACGGAATCTTCGTTCTCTGCCGTTCTTGGCATTAAAGTAGTTTCTCTTGGAGTCGAGGGGGCCTTTCCAGAACTTCGGCAGAGCTACCTGGGCTGGAGCCACAGGATGCCGTGGAGAACGGGCGAACACTCTTACTTAAGTGATCAATCCGTCGGTCTTCCGTGCTTTCATAGGCACGACAGATTACTACTTCTCGTGGGGACAAAATGATTGTTTTCTATCTGGTTGGCGCATTCCTAATTTATGCCGGAATCAGGCAGACAAGAAAATGGTTGAATTTAGCGGAGCGATATCGGCCGAGCTGGCTGTTCAAATTTCGAGTCGCCGTAAACCTTCTAGCCTGGTTTTTGGGGGCTACGGTTCTTCTGGTAACGCCGCTGTCAGGGGACCTAAGCGTCAGAATAGTAGGTTATTCTACAGTGGGTTGTGTTGCGTTTGGCATTCTTTCGTTCTTATCTCATAGGATCCTGGATGGGATACGCGACGCATCTTTGGGGCGAGTGCGGGAATATTTTGGATACAAAATTGATCTATGGTTTTGTGCGCTTGGTCGCGGGTTTGTGCGGTGGAATCAGATCATTGCTCCAACAGGCTGGGAAGAAATCAATATAAGCATCAAGAAAATTGAGAACTTCCTTTCGCCTATGATTATCTTTCGTGGATACGCCCTACTCCTGACATTTCTGCCGATTTTCGTATCTATGATGTTCGTATGGACCTACTCCTCTGGGGACGAAATGGGACAGCGAATGATGGGTTTAGTCGGTGCGTACAATCTTCTGGTAGCTTCATCTAGCCTCACGGTAGGAATATTGGTCTCTGTACTCGTGCTTAAAGTACTGACGATCGGTGAAGTGCTCTTGGTTCGTCCCAATGTAAAAAATGCGATCCAAATGATTGCAACTTATGCGGGATACGGCACTGTTATGGGCTTCGTGACGGCTGTGCTAGTCCCATTCATGGGGTCAGTCATGGCATCGGATGCCTCGAATCCGGTTGAGAGTTTTAGTTTCCTTTCACCACAACTTCTCATTGATTTGCCCGCAACGGGAGCAATCTTAGGATATATTCTTGGCTTGTTGCGTTCGAGCGTTGAATTGCTCCGCGCCGCAGAGAATCTTTTCGTGAGGAGGATGTTTTCACCGATACTTGGGATTGTTTCTATCGCAACTTTGGTTCATGTCGGATATGGTCCGCAGGGAATAATGAGACAAATGATCATGGTACTGCCGAAACCTGAGCAAACCGTCTGTTTTGATAATGATCTGATTATGTCCACTACTAGTGACACTGGGCTGCTGAGTTTGCTCGGAACTTGCTCCGTCAGCCCATTTACAATCGGTGATGAAACGTTCGTAGTTTTATCCGCTGTGACCTTATTCTTTTTCGCTTTGAGGGCCGTAATCCAAGATGCGCGGAAATCGGGTAAAACTGTCGTCGCATGATCATTTGATCAGTGTGCACCGGCGGCGATGCTAGGAAGTGCCCTTGGACGAAGTGCGAGCGGGGTCTAAGCCAGTAAGCCTCCGTGGGACTTCGGGCCTAGCCGTTTGCTTCTAGTAGTACACCGCCAGCGGGCCGTTAGGCCCCGCGATCACCTGGACCGGGGTTTCGAAAACCTCGGACAGGATTTCGTCATTCATGATCCGTTCCGGCGAGCCGAACTGGACGACCTTGCCGTGCTTCATTGCGCAGATGTAGTCCGCGTAATGGCCGGCGAAGTTAATATCGTGCAGCACGATCACGATGGTGCGGTTCAGCTCCTGGGCGGCCCGCTTCAGGTGCTGCATGTCGAGGTTGTTCAGCGGCTTATCTGAACCTTCATCTGTATAGCGGTTATTGCACGATCTGAAAATTTGAAACTAGTTTTCTGCGTCGATCGAGACTCGGCGTGGACTTTGCCCCCGAGGGCAGTACGAAGTCACGAGCAAAGGCGTCCAAGTCCTGTGTCTTCCAGCGGTCGGCTAGGTCAATGCAACTACTGGCAGACAGCTGCCCTGAAATATCGATGCTGAGCAGTCTTATTGCCGCAAAATCCGGGTCCCAGTCACTTTCCTCAAGCAACTTGAATCCCGCTTCAGTGTCGTATAGCCGGTTGCTAATTTCTTCTGAATGTTGGTACCAATAAGCCGCCAATGCGAGGTCTTTTGCGTCCTTATCGCTGCTGTAGTGGACTGAGCGGTCAATCCAAGCCCTCATTTTTAGCGCCGCGTACCCAGCCGGTTGTGGCAGTCGTATGTTCTGTCCGGTAGGAAGGCGGAGAGTGATAGATCGGCTGTAGACGTCCTGGAATCCGAAGACCACAAGTTCTTCGCCTCGCGGTGCGGGGGAGCTGATGCCTTCTGGATCCTCTATGGCACCAAACGGCATGATGTCCACTTGGTGTTTTTGCAATTATGTAACGGATCCCGTTGCTTCCGCTTTTCGGATACAAGGCGTCTATGCGCTCGGTAATTTTCCAGTCGTCGACGGCGATAGCTATGTCCGCATCGCTTGTGGATCGCACCTCGAAAGCATGACCAAGCGCTGAATGGATGATATCCCGACTACCAGCGCCTATAAGAAGAACGTTCTCCGGAATAAGCGGAGTATTGCGGGTCAGCTCTTCGATCACTGGCGAAATCGTGTCAAAAAGACGAACGTCTACGCGGTTCAAATTGATCATAGAGAGGATTCTCGCAATTGAATGGCGGCTTCACGTTGACGACCGTCATTGGATGCGAGGAGGTCCGCATACGTGAGTAGTAGAGGAGCCTGATAAATTCCAGGATGATCTGGCTCATCCGGCGCTTCCCAAAATTTCTGGCGAATGAATATATTGGGCGCTTCATTATCGCGCCGCCACCTGCGTGCCCGCAATAAGCTCATTGGGAGGCCGTCGGTATAAAGAACTACACTTTCCGGCTGGACTAGAACTGGAGCGGCGGCTTCGCCTCCAACGTAAACCGTCTGGTCGTTAATTTTCAGATTGCTCCAGTCGCCGGCGAAGTGATGCGTTCTTGACTGTGAGCCAAGGCCGGTGGGATATGAAGCCGCCCATTGATCGATAAGGATTTCGCGTTGTTGGGACGACAGCTTCCTGCGATCATCGAGGAAACCGTACTGAGTGAGCAGTTCTAATGTCTCTTGCGTCTGGCCGATAGATGTTCCAGCGGCACGGGCAAGCTGGCGGATTGGACCTTGGAGCAATCCGGGCCAAGTGAGGAAGGCAAATATGATCTGGGATCGTTTCAGGCTGAAGAGGTTCACGCCGCCACGTTTCAGCTGGGTGTAGCGCTGAGTGGATGATCGCGGCGCACGTCGTCCGCGAATATCAATATGAACGCCTTCGAAACTAACAAATGCATTGCCAGCTTGATCGATGTAGTTAATGCCCTGTAACCGGAAGATTTCGGCGCTTCGTTCTGTGATGCGTGGGCCGACAAGCAGAAGCTTCCGACACCCGTCTAGAGTACGGTCGCGCCATTGTTGAGAAGTCGCAGTCAGGGTATCTGTGTACCCAAGTAAAAACTTACCTTGACCATGCTCATGAGCAAGCGTTACCGCCAGCGCATCATCTGTAGATATACGAGCGAAATCGGTGTTCTCAATGATTTTCAGCCCTAACTCTTCGAATCGCTCGAGTAGGCCAGCTGCGAGTTCTCTGTTCATCACAATCCCTCATGTTCAACGTAACTGCATTTTCATTCTAAATGAAAAATGCGTAATAGTGAACGCTAAAGTGTGAATTCTCGTTCTTGGTGGATCTAGTCCCACGGGATCTTCGAGTGGATAGTGTTGATTCTTGGGTTCAATGCGGCACGGTCGTCGCAAGATCCCAAAGGTTCAGGATATTGCAACTGT
>NZ_JBQSYR010000043.1:0-18210 GCF_052379505.1 Glutamicibacter sp. 363
CACGATGACCACCTGCAGCCCGGCCAGCTGCAGGCGCAAACGATGGCGTCGCGGTAGCGCGGTCTTGGTGGGACTCATGGTCTGCCTTCCGGCGTTAACTTTATTTTTCTTATGGCACCTATGACCCAAACCACGTTTTCGATAGTGGTTTGGATCACTGCATGGGATCGTAGCTAAGACGCTTCCGGGCAGCCGGAATCCCCATCATCACTCGAACCCTACGGATAGCTATGAGCAAACTCAATTTTAAGAACGTGGCCTTTCTGGTCGCCAGCGTTCTGATCGCCACGCTCGCGCTGGTGACCTCGGCCGCCTCGGGCGGCGAGAACACGGTGCGCGCGAAACTCGTGATCATGGCCCCCGCCTCTCCCGGCGGCGGCTGGGACGGCTTTGCCCGCGAAGCGCAGCAGGCCATCAAGTCCGACGGCATCAGCAACAACGTGCAGGTGGTCAACGTCCCCGGTGCCGGCGGCACCATCGGGCTGAGCCAGTTCGCGCAGATGACCGGCCGCTCGGACATGCTGATGGTCACCGGCGGGGTGATGATCGGCGCGATCGAACTCGCCGATTCGGGCACTTCGCTGGAAGACGTCACCCCGATCGCCCGGCTGGCCGATGACTATGCGGTGATCGTGGTCCCCGGCGACTCGGAGCTGGAGACGCTGGAGGACTTCGTCGAAGCCTGGAAGAAAGACCCGGGTGGAACCTCCATTGCCGGCGGTTCGCTTGGCGGCATCGACCACCTGCTGATGGGCATGGCCGCCCGCGAGGTGGGCATCGACCCGCAGCTGGTCAATTACATTCCCTACTCCGGTGGCGGCGAGGCGATCACCTCGGTGCTTTCGGGCACCACTAGCGCGGCCGTCTCCGGCTACAACGAGCTCTCCGACCAGATCGAGACCGGAAGCCTGCGCGCCCTGGCGATCTCCTCCGAAGAGCGCCTGCCCGGCGTGGATGTGCCGACCTTCAAGGAGGCCGGGGTCGACGCGGCCATGGCCAATTGGCGCGGCTACGTCGCCGCCCCGGGCATAACCGCCGAGCAGAAGGCCGAACTGCAGCAGATCGTGGCCGAATTCCATGCCACGGAGCAGTGGAAGGACGCGGTGGCCCGGAACAACTGGACCGACAGCTACATGGTCGGCGATGAGCTCGACGCATTCATCGACACGGAGATCGCCACAACCACGGATCTCGTGGAAGGACTCGGACTATGAGCACCACCCAGAGCAGAGAAACCACCGAAGACACCGTACGCATTACCGGTTTCTTCTCGGGCCGCAGCGAGCTGGTGGTCACCGCGCTGCTGCTGGCCCTGGCCGTCGCGCTGACCGTCGGCACGGCCTCCATGAACGTCATGGGCGATACCGTGCCCGGTCCGCAGTTCTTCCCCTGGATCATCTGCATCGTGCTCTACGCGCTGACGGTGCTCCATGGTCTTTCCGTGCTGCGCACCCGGCGTTTCCCGCAGGGCACCGAAAGCGGCAACCCCGATTTCTCCGCCGAAATGCTGGCCGAATTGGGCGACACCCAGCGCACCGAGGTGCTTGGTGCCAGCGGAGCCCGTCCGCGCCGCACCGGCCGGGTGCGGTTGTACTCGGATTGGGCCACGATCGCCTGGATCGTCGGCGGCATCGCCTGCTTCATCCTCGTGCTTCCGGTGCTGGGATGGATTATTTCCGCGGCCGGATTGTTCTGGGCCATCTGCAAGGCCCTGGGCAGCACCCGCCCGATTTTCGACATCGGGGTCGCCGTCATGGTTTCTTCGATCAGCTATTTGGCGTTCGGCCTCGGGTTGGGCCTCAGCCTGCCCGCCGGGTTCCTAGGAGGTTTGCTCTAAATGGATCAGCTCAGTCACTTAATGGCGGGTTTCGCCGGTGCGTTGACGCTCGTGAACCTCATGTGGGTGCTCATCGGCGCCCTGCTGGGCACCGCGGTCGGCGTGCTGCCGGGCCTTGGCTCCTCGATGGCCGTCGCCCTGCTGCTGCCGGTCACCTTCAGCCTGGACCCCACGGCCGCATTCATCATGTTCGCCGGAGTCTACTTCGGCGGGATGTTCGGCGATTCCACGGCCGGAATTCTGCTCAATACGCCCGGGGCTTCCTCGGCCATCGCCACCACCTTCGAGGGCCACAAGATGGCCAAGAGCGGGCAGGCGGCCCGGGCCTTGGCCACCGCCGCGATGGGCGCATTCATCGGCGGGCTGATCGCCACCACGCTGGTGGTGTTCTTCGCCCCCTCGCTGGTGAAACTGGCGACCGCCTTCGGCCCGGCCGAATACTTCGCCTTGGCCGTCTTCGCCTTCGTCGCCATCTCCTCGGTGGTCTCCGAATCGATCATCAAGGGCCTGGGCGCACTGTCCATCGGCCTGGTCCTGGCGCTGATCGGGGTGGATGGAATCTCCGGTTCCGTGCGCTTCACCGGCGGCCTGCCGCAGCTCTTTGACGGGCTGTCCATTGTGGTCATCACCGTGGGCCTGCTGGCCCTGGGTGAAGTCATCCATGTGGCCTCGCGGATCCACCGCGACCCCAGCGCCCTGCGGATCCCGGCCAGCGGCCGGATCAAGCTCAGCGGCGCGGACTTCCGCAAGGCCCTGCCGGCCTGGCTGCGCGGCACCGCCTTCGGCGTTCCCTTCGGCGTCATCCCGGCCGGCGGCGCGGAGATCCCGACCTTCCTTGCCTACGGCACCGAGAAGCGCTTGGCCGCCAAGCGGAAGGATCCGGAGTTCGGAACCACCGGTTCCATCAACGGCGTGGCCGCCCCGGAGGCCGCCGGAAACGCGACCGCCGGCATGGCCATGGGCGCCCTGCTGGCCCTGGGGCTTCCGGTCTCGGCGACCGCAGCGCTGATGATCGCCGCGTTCCAGCAATACGGCATGCAGCCAGGCCCGCTGCTCTTCGAGCGCTCGGGCGACATGGTCTGGACCCTGCTCGCCTCGCTCTTCGTGGGATTGGTGATGCTGCTGATCATCAACATGCAATTCGCCGGGCTTTGGGCCAAGCTGCTGCTGGTGCCACGGCACTACCTGTATGCAGGCATTACCGTGCTCTCCATGCTGGGCGTCTATGCGGTGAGCTCCTCGGTGATCGACCTTTGGTTCCTGCTGGCCATCGGCATCCTCGGCTTCATCATGCGCCGCTACCAGTTCCCGGTAGCGCCGGTGCTGATCGCCGTGATCCTCGGGCCACTGGCCGAAACCTCCCTGCGCCGCGCGCTGACCGTGTCCGAGGGCGACCTGGGCTACCTGGTCTCCTCGCCGACCACGATCATCATGTATATCCTGCTGATCGCCGCGGTGGCACTGACCATGGTCAAGCATGCGGCCAGCCGTCGCAAGCTGCGCTCCGAGGCGATGGTCCTGCAGGATTCGTAGACCGGATCCATCAACTAAGGGCCGCGGGCCGGGACAATCTTGGGATTGTCCCGGCCCGCGGCCTTGCAGCTCTAGAGCTCAACTCAATAACTACGAGCTCACAAATGCCTGCTGCCCACGGATTTCTATCCGTGGGCAGCAGGCATTTTGCGTCGAGTTGCAGGAGCTCGGTTGCTAGTTCGTGTGCAGGCTCTTGTTGCCGTAGTGCACCGCGAAGAACAAGCCAAGGCCCACGAACAGGTGAATGATGCTTAAGGTGAGCGCGGTAGCGATGTCGCCGGCGGCCATGATTGGCAAGATGATCGAAACAACCGCAACGACCAGACCCAACCACTGGGCGACCGTGCAGAATGCTGGCTTGGCGCGGCCGATAACAAAGACCACCGCACCGAGGATGAGGATCGGCAGCAAGGTGAAACCGTAGACCTGAGCGAAGCCAATGTGCTCACCGGTGTTCTCACCGAGCACCATGGAGGCTCCTGCGGAACTGCCAATGAAGTAGGTGATGACGTTGAGGAAGCCAGTACCAGCGGCGGCAATCAGGACCTGAACGAAGTTAAACGGGCTTTTGGGTTGAGTCTCAGCGTTCATGAGCCGGAGCGCTCCTCTAAATAGTTGATTTTATCCAACTAAGTCTAGAACCTGACCCGCGTTCCGCGCGTCTCACTTGCCAGTGAAATCCGCAACACCCATGCGCCGGCGAAAAGCCAAAGGGGGCTACAGCCGTACGCGCAGCCCTCAGCTCGGGCCGAGCACCAAGATCATTCCGAACACGCCGATGGCGATCAGCACCAGGGTGGTCATCAGCACCGCGACGATATCCGGCCTGACCCGCTCGGATTTCACGCCGAGGGCCATGCGCCGGTAGCGAGCGCGCTGCGAGGCAAAGATTCCCAGCGCCATGGTCGCGGAAATTGCGATCATCAACACGATACCCACGCCATAGTGCGGCAGCCAGCGCAAGAAGACGGCACTGACCACAAGGAATGACACCAGGGTACGGCTCCACGCAAATACCGTGCGCTCTGGCTGCAGCCCCGGGTCGGCGATCTGGATGGGCTCGCGCATCAGGCTCGCGAACCGACAATCATCGCCACGGCCGCGATGGAAGCGGCCACTGCGCCGAAGCCCAGGAGCGGAACGATGGCAGGTATCGGCAGCGGGCGTCCGGTGCGCATGCTGCGCTCCACGCGGACCCAGCGGACCGCGGCACCTGCGGCAATCAGAATTCCCACGCCGATGATCAGCACCGCGAGCCAAGTGCGCAGCGGCGAGGGGAAAGCCTCGGCGGCGAAGGCCTCAAGCGCGGTACCACCGGCAAGGAATGCCAGTGAGGTGCGGATCCACGCCAGGAAGGTGCGTTCGTTGGCTAGCGTAAACCGGGGATCCGGCTCCGCGCCATGAGGCAGGACCCAGCGCGAGAGGCGGCTTCGTTCGTGATCAGACATGCCACTCCTACAGGTACGTGTTGCTTCCACTCAGTACATCATGCGCAATGCTCCCTCATCGCCTGAGGATGCTTCGCGTCGCATTGAAGTCTACCGACCAGTTCATAAGTAAAACCATTGTTAATGGTAGATAAAAACAGTTTTACGAATGTGAGCCAGGGCATAAGAATGATTGGTAGATACTAGAACAACGAAAGGTCGCAGAGACATGGCCTCCACTAATTTGAATCCACACGTCGTCACCCTCGGCACCGCAGGCGGTCCACGCTGGTGGACCGGCGAGCACGCCGGCGAGCGGGCAGGAATCTCCACCGCGGTAGTCGTCGGTGACAGCGTCTATCTCGTAGATGCCGGCACCGGCGTGGGAAACCAGCTGATGAAGGCGGGGTACAGCCCGGCGAACCTGCGCGGCATCTTCCTCACCCACCTGCACTCCGACCACAGCATCGATCTGGCCTCGCTAGCCATCTTCGGACTGTTCACGCTGCCCTCCGATAAGGAACCCATCACCATCCTCGGCCCCGGCGAGCGCGGCGCCTTACCACCGGTCTCCCCGAGGGCGAGCGTTCCACCGCAGGCGCTCTACCCGCAGAATCCGACGCCGGGCACCGCCTCGATGTTCGACCATCTGATGCAGGCCTACGCAACGGACCTCAACGACCGGGTGATCAACGCCTTGCGCCCCTCCCCGCTGGATCACTTCTCGGCCCAGGACATCCAGATTCCTGCGGGCACCGGTTATCACCCGAATGAGAACCCGACGCCGGAGGCGTTCAAGCCATTCGTGATCTACCAAGATGAATTGGTGACGGTGAGCGCCACGCTGGTGAAGCATCCGCCGATCGCGCCGGCCTTCGCTTTCCGCTTTGACACCGCCGAAGGCTCGGTCACCATCTCCGGAGACACCTCGCCTTGCCAGAACCTTGTCACCCTGGCCCGGGACACGGATCTGCTGCTGCATGAAGCCATCGATTTCGAGTGGGTACAGCGCACCTACGGCCCGATTGGAACGCTGGAATCCCAAGCCTCCATGGACCATCACCGACGGGCCCATACCTCGGCCGAACAAGCCATCGAGATCGCGGCCCAAGCCGGGGCACGCACCCTGGCCCTGCACCACCTGGTGCCGGGCACCACTCCGCTCTCCGTCTGGCATTCGCACGCCGGCAAGTTCTCCGGGACCTACCTGGTCCCCGACGACCTCGATAAAATATCCTTCTCCCGCATCCACAGTGAAATGGCGGCATCCCGATGAGCAATGCAGTGAAGCCACAAAACCAGCCGACAGGCGATGGCGAGCTCAAAGTTCCCTCGCTCAATTCCCCGCAGATGCGGCGCATCCTCGCCTCGAGCTTCATTGGAAGCGCGATCGAGTTCTACGACTTCATCCTCTACGCCACGGCCGCCTCGCTGGTCTTCAACAAGGTGTTCTTCATTGGGCTCACCCCCGGCGTGGCGCTCTTCGCCTCCTTCTCCACTCTCGCCGTCGGCTACCTGGCCCGCCCGCTGGGCGGAATCGTCTTCGGCCACTTCGGCGACAAGGTGGGCCGCAAGGGCGTGCTGATTACCTCGATGGTGATGATGGGCGGCGCCTCAACGCTGATCGGCCTGCTGCCTCCGGCCGCGCAAATCGGCATGATCGCGCCGATCGCGTTGATCACGCTGCGCATCGTCCAGGGCCTGGCCGTGGGCGGCGAATGGGGAGGCGCCATGCTGATGGCGCTGGAGCATGCTCCGAAGGAACGCCGCGGCTTCGCCGCGAGCTTCGCGAATATGGGCGGGCCGGCCGGCGCCGTGCTGGCGACCCTCGCCGTTTCCGCGGTCTCCATCCTGCCCGATGACCAGTTCCTGGCTTGGGGCTGGCGCATCCCGTTCCTGATCAGCATCGCGCTGGTAGGCATCGGCCTGATCATCCGGCTCAAGGTGGCCGAGTCCCCGCTCTTCCTCGCCTTGGAAGACAAAGCCGAAGAACGCAAAACCCCATTCCTGGAGGTCATCACCAAGTACCCCGGTTCGGTGATCCGCGGAACGCTGGTCGGCATGAGCTCCTACACGGTGCAGGGCCTGATGACCGTTTGGGCCGTCGCCTATGTGGTTGAAGAGGTTGGCATGGACCGCACGGCCGTGCTGAATGTGAAAGCCATCGGCGCTGCGTTGACCGTCGTCGGCATCTGGTTCGCCGCCCGCTACTCCGACAGGCTCGGGCGCCGCCCGGCCATGATGGTTGGCATAGCCGCCGGCGCGGTCATGGCCCTGCCGATCATGTGGATGCTGGAAATGGGCGAGCTGTGGCTCTTTGCCATCGCCCTGTTCATCGCCAACGGCATCATCCAGGCCACCATCTTCGGACCCTTCGGCGCGTTCACCGCCGAGCTGTTCCCCACCCGGATCCGCTATACCGGCGCTTCGCTGGTGTACCAGCTCTCCTCCACCGTGGGGGCAGGCTTCACCCCGATGATCGTTACCGGCTTGGTGCTACTCGGTGGCGGAACACTGTGGATCGCCGGCGCCGTCTGGGCGGGCGCATTCATTGTCGCCGGGCTTGCCATACGTGGGGTGAAAGAGGGCCGCGAGGCGGATCTCGAAGCGGAGAACCTGTAGCCTCGCTGAACAGATCCAGGGTTGGCTGGAGTCACAAAGACTCTAGCCAGCCCTGTTTTCTTTTTCGGCTCCAACCTCTTCACAGAAGTCGAGGAATGCGCGCAGCCGCAGGCTCGGACGGTTTGATGCAGTATAGGCGACACAAATATCGCTCTCGCCGACCGGACCCTCAATTTCCAGGATCGCCAGCGGCAGTCCGTCATAGCTGAGATTGACCGGGGGCCGCTGCACCAGCACCGTGTAGCCCAAACCCCGGGCAACCAAACCGCGCACGGCCTCGAAGCTCTGCGAACTCCAACGCACCTTGGGATCCAGGCCCGACATCCGCAGATTCACCAGCTGGTTATCGCGCACCGTCGGAATGTCCAGGGACACGAAATCGTCTCCCGCCAATTCCGACAGCGCCACACTGCCTCGCTTGGCCAGACGGTGGTTGCCTCCGACCAGGACATACGGCCGCCCCGACATGACGCGGCGCCACCCCACGTGCGGCAGGAGATGCCGAGTGTGCGTGAGCACCGCATCCAGATGCCCCTGCAGCATCCGCTCCTGCAGCTCGGCGCCATCTCCCTCGAGGAGGGTCACCTGCAGGTCCGGGTGCACGTTGGTGAAGCGTTCGCAGATCACCGGAATCCAGAAGGCCGCCAGCGAGGAGTAGCAGCCGATGACCAGCGGTCCGGAGAGCTTGGTTTGGCGTTCCACGATTTGATCCTGCACCTCTTCGGCATGGCGCACCAGCTGCTTGGCATCGTGGAGGAAGTCCGTACCTACCGCGGTGAGGACCACGCCGCGCGCCCGGCGCCGCACCAGCAGCTGCGATCCCACCACCCGTTCAAGTTCGTCCATCGCCTGCGACATGGCGGCCTGCGAAATATGGCAGGCGCCGGCGGCCGCGGAGATGGACCCGGTTTCGGCGACGGCGACAAAATACTGTATTTGACGCAGGGTGTAGTTGATCACCCACTCAGTCTAGCCAGCGGCATCAGACCCGCCGAAGCAGATTCCATAAAGCACGCTGCGCGCAGCCGTTCGAAACAACCTGCTCGGAGCCCCCTTGGAACGGGCGCCTGCGATGGAAATGCCCGTTATCTTCAGGCATGCCCGCTTATTGAAGAGGATATAAGTTGCCGCGATGCAGAACTTTCAGAAATACGCTGAGGATCCTCTTCGGGAGGGGAGCAGCCCAGCCCCTATCCCGAGCTGGACTTCATCGAACCGATCATCGCGGTCGTGGCAGACGAGCGCCAGCGCTACAAGCTCGAACAAGAGCTTTCAAGCATCGAGGTCAGCTGGGAGACCCGCGGAGTTTTCGACTGCGGCGAGCATCGGATTGCCGCTGGAGATGTCCTCTACCTCGCGCATTCATTTCTGGCACCATATGCCACGGATTCTGCAGGGAACATGCGCTACGGAATCAGGCAATCGCCGAGTCCGGGCGCTGCCTGTTATCGGAAGGCCGCCGCGGACCAAGAATCCCCGGAGCATTATCTGCAGAGAGTTGTTGCCGGCGAGGTGAATCCAGGGGGTGCCGGAGAGCTGCTCGGTCATTGATGCGCTGCACGCAGCAGGCCCAGCACTCCAGATGTGTGCTGGGCCTGCAGCATCCGGGGATGCTACTTCGAGGCGCCGATGGCCCAAACCCGCGGCAGCTCGGTGCCGTTGACCGCCAGGTCGCCGATCAGCCGGGCCTTGAACACCCACGGGTTGTGGTTTCCGGCGGTGCGGGCATTGCGCCAGTGCCGGTCCAGGTTCTTCGAAACGCTGGTGGCCGAAGCGGCCAGCGCGTCGAAGGCGTGGGTGATCGCGTTGAGCACCAGAGGTGTTAAGACCACCTGGGCCTGCGCGCTGGCCAGCTCGGCCGCGTCATTGGCCGCCTCGTCTTCCTCCAACGTCACCTCGCCCTCGTGCAGCGCCAACGCGGTTTCATAGGCTCCCTGCAGGGACTGCGACACGCGTTCCACGGTTCCGGCCGCCGCGAACGCGGTGGCGGATACCTCGCCGATGACCTGCAGCAGCTGCGGATCCTCGGCGGCCACGTTGGCGGCGCCATGGCTGAAGGTGCGCTTGCGGGCCTTCAGCTCGGCGGCGAAGTCACGTTCGGCGGCCTTGGCGGACCCGGCCAGCACAACCAGCAGCACCTGCTGGTAGAACGCGGTCTGGTATTTGAAGCGGGTGTCGAAGTCGATCAGGTCCTCTTCGGCGACGACCGCGTCGGTGAAGGTGGAGGTTCCGGTGCCGGTGGTGCGCTGTCCGAAGCCGTCCCAGTCGTCAGCCAGCACCACGCCGGGCTGGTGGCGGTTGACCGCGGCGATCACGCGCTTGCCGGTATCGGTGCGTTCGGCGTAGGTATCCAGCCAGTCGGCGAAGATCGAGCCAGTGGAGTAGTACTTGGTGCCGTTGACCAGGAACCCTCCTGCGCCATCCGGGGTGACCTTGGTGATCACCTCGCCGACCTTCACGGTGCCGATCTCGGTCCAGGAGTTCCCCACCAGCTCCCCCGCGGCGAAGCGGGCCAGCCATTTGTCGCGGCCCGGCCCCGGAGCGGCGACCAGGCGGTCCTCGACGAAGGCGAAGTGCGCGCGCAAGGCCTGAGCGATGCTGGAGTCCGCGGCGGCCAACTCCACGAGCAATTCGAAGAGCTCGGCCAGGGTGGCCCCTGCCCCGCCGTGGGAGATCGGGACGCGCAATGCGCCGAAGCCAGCGGCGGCCAGCTCGGCCACCTGCTGGTGCGGCAGTTCTCCGCTCCGGTCGCGTTCGGCGGCGCCGTCGGCGATCTTTGCAAAGTGCGGGGCGAAGCGTTCCTTGAGTTGGGCAAGGCGATTGCGCGAGATGGCAAGTGCAGTCATCAGTTCGGTCCAATCCGTGGGTGGGGGTGAGGTTTAGGTGTAGAGCGAGAGCGGCTGGGTTTCCCCGCGCAGGAAGTACGCGCCGACCTCGATCTTCTTGTAGTCCACCGGGTCATGCAGCGAGTGGGTGCGCACATTGCGCCAGAACAGATCCAGGCCCACATCATTGTGCGTCGAGGAGGAACCGGTGACCTCGAAGATGCGGTTGGCGACCTCCACGCCGATCTCGGTGGAGACCACCTTGGCTTCGGCGATTTCCACCGCCAGCGCTGCGCGTTCAGGCTGGGTGACATTCCCGGCCTTGGCCAGCAGCGCATCGAACTTGCGGCCGAGCTTCTCGGTCAGGGCGGCCACCGCGGCGGTGCGCGCCTTCAGCTCGCCCACGGTGCGCTGGAAGACGACGTCCTGCGAGTAGGTCACCGCCGCCGAGAGGAACCAGGCGTTCTTGCGGCCCAGCAGGATCTGCTTGCCGCGGGCCAACGCGCCCTCGGCAATGCCCAGGTAGAAGTTCGCGAAGGCCAGCTGGATCCCGGGGGTGAGCAGGGTGGACACCGGCTCGTCGGTTACCGCCCCGAGCAGATCGGCGGCCTCGATGCGCACGTTGTGGTACTTCAGCGAGTTCGAGGCACTCAAGCGCTGGCCCAGGTAATCCCAGTCATCAACGATTTCCAGCCCTTCCCGGTCGCGCGGGAGGACAAAGGCCAGCACTTCGCCGTGGCGCGCTCCGCTGGCGACTTCGGCGTTCACGACGATCACCTCGCCGACTCCGGAGCCGGTGGAGAAACGCTTGGCTCCGTTCAAGCGGTAGCCATCGCCCTCCGCGGTGAGCGTCAGCTGCGGGTCCACCGGATTCACCGAATCGCCCCAGAGCCAGCCGCCGGCCACGGTGCGCTGCCACCACTCGGCCTGGGTTTCGGCCGGAGCGTAGAAGGCGATGCCGGACTGGTTGATGTAGTGGTAGGCCAGCAGCTGGGAGATGGACCCGTCGGCCGCGGCCAGGATGCGGATGGTTTCAAAGGCGGTGGCCCAATGCGCTCCGGCTCCCCCGAATTCGGCCGGAACCAGCAGGTTCAGCAGACCGGCTTCGCGCAGCAGCTGCACCTCGGCGAAGGGCTGCTCGTTTTTGCGGTCGCGCTCCAGCGCATCGGCGGCCAGTGTGGCCGCGACCTGGCCGGCGATCTCGCGCCAGTGGGCGAGCTCGGCCTCGTCTGCGCTCCCGGTGTAGGGAACGCGGGGCAGTTGCGTGCTCAGTACGGTCATTTTCGTTCTCCCTTAGAGTCTTGCTCCGAAGGAAGCAGAAAGTTGCTTTCTGCTGATCCATCGAACCTGGCGTTAGCACTAGCTGCCGAATGCAGGCTTGCTGCGGCGTCGTCGAGCCAGGTCTCTCAGCCGCTCTGGATGGTTGGTACTTCGAGTGAAACACCGCGGCATGAGCGGATGGAAGGAGCACGTCATCCGACGGAATAGTCGGTCAGAAGTCGTCACAAAGCGAGATTTCCGGCGGACTTGGACCGCCCCGAAGGCGCTGGGACGCCGTCATACTTCTGGAGGTTACGTCATCGGCGATCGGAGAGCTTGATATCCGGATCCAGCATCAATCGACCGGGCACCTGTCAGGGGGATCTCGGTTTCTCAATTAGCCGACAGCGATAAGCGTCAGCGAATGCGGGGGTGGATCATGGATCCAGCGATCAGGCATCCCAGATGGCCGGATTGCCGGTCATTGTTCCCATGCCCGTAATCCTTGCCAGCAAGTCAATGGGGAAAGCTGGGCTGTGCTCGAAGTTGCAGCCTTGCCTATTGCGGCCATCCCGCCAGTTAAACCAATAACCGCGCCATCCACTGATGGCGCGGTTATTGGTTTATGCAGGCTTCTTGGATTTACTAGAGCAGGAATGCCCCGAGGATCCAGACGGTAGCAAATGCGGCGGTGCCCTGGATGGCGGTGGCCACGCTCAAGGTCTTGTAGGCCGTGATCACCGGGATGCGGCTGAGCTGGGAGACCACCCAGAAGTAGGAATCGTTGGCATGCGAGACGACCATCGCGCCGGCGCCAACTGCCAGGACACTGAGCACCATGCCCAGTTCGGAGTCCAGACCGAGGGATCCGAGCATCGGGGCGACCAGCGCCGAGGTGGTCACCATCGACACGGTGGATGAGCCCTGCGCCGACTTCAATGCCGCGGCGATCAGGAATGGCACAGCCAGTCCGAGACCCAAGCCGCTGAGCGAATCGGAGAGGATCGTGGTCAGCTCCGAGGCTGCCAGCACAGCACCAAAGGCTGCGCCGGCACCGGTAATCAGCAGGATGGGCGCCGCGGTGCGCACGGCTTCGTGCATCTGCTCGTTGAAGTCGGCAAGCTTCTTATTGCCGTTCAGCAGCAAGGTCGCGGCGAGCAAACCGAAGATCAGCGCGATCACCGGGGTGCCGATGAAGGACAGTGCTTCCAGTGCGGCGCCTTCGCCGAAGGGATGCGATGGAAGCTTGGCAATCGATGCCGCGCAGATCAAGACCAGCGGAACGAGGATCGGCAGGAAGGCCAAGCCAGGGCTTGGCAGCTTGCCGAAGCTTGCACGCAGCTGCTCGTAATCGAGCTCGGAGATGTCGTTCTCATCCTCGGATGGCAGCGGAGTCCACGTGGACTTGTTGAAGCGGCTGGCATAGAACAGCCCGGCCATGGCCGAGACCACTGCCACCGGCAGGCCGATGGCGATGATCAATCCGAGGTTGTCGGCGATGCCGATGGACTCGGCGGCTGCCAGCGGTCCTGGGGTCGGCGGGACCATGGTGTGGGTGGCATACAGGCCGGTCATCAAGGCAATGGAGGTGGCCAGCGTGGAAACACCGGTGCGCAGGGTGATGGCCTTGCGCAGGGAGTTGAGCACCACGTAGCCCGAGTCGCAGAAGACCGGTATGGAAACGATGTAGCCGATGAGCGACAGCGTCAGGTTGGGGAATCTGGTGCCCAGCACCTTGATCAGCGCATCGGCCATGGAGATCGCGGCCCCGGAACGCTCCAGGATGATGCCGATCATCGTGCCGAAGAGGATTACGAGGCCAATATTGCCCATGGTGCTGCCAAAGGCGGTGGTCACCGTGGAGGCGACCTCGGCGATGGGGATCTTGTAGGCGAAGGCCGCGAGGATGGCCGCGCCGATGAGGGCGAGGAAGGGGCTGATTTTCCAGCGTGCGGTGACCAGCACAATGGCCACCACGAGGATCAGCAGAACGAGGAGTTCATACACGGCGAGTTGGCTCCTTTGCCAATATCTGTGGCCCCCAGCCCGAACCTGCAATGGCGCAGGCGGTCGTTCTGGGTGCGAGTTCCGGCCCGTTGCTGCCGCCCGCTATTCCGCCAGGTCAAGCTGCTCAGGCTTTTCCTGCGAAGGTTGTTTCGGCCGGGAGGACCGGTTCAGCGGGCGCTCAACTTCGAGCATCTTGCCAATACTAGGGACTGCGGACTCAATCACCTATGGGCGCACGCCCATATTCTTATGCCGGAAATTCCTAGAATATGTGTTTCTGGTCTAGGGCGACCGCTGCGTAGATGGCATGCTGCAGCCGCACCGCCTGGCCGGTGTGGCGGATGTCCACCCCGGCGATCAGGGCTACGCGCTCCAGACGCTGCACTAGGGTATTGCGGTGTATGTGCAGTTCGGTTGCGGCCTGGGTCATCGATGCTGCGGCAGTGACGACCAGCAGCGTCTTCGCTTGCTCTTCGCTCAAGTCCCGGGCGGGCCGGGCAATATGGCTCAGGCTCTGCGCCGGTGTGCGCGCGATAGCGGTGGCGATTTCCGGGCTCCAGATCTCCCGGTTTCGTCGCTGGGGTATCAGCGCCGGGAGCGCCACGAGGGCACGGAGGGCTTCGGCTTCGGCCAGCAGGTGTCCGGCGCCTTCTGCCGGGGCGGAGGCAAGATAGCGCTCCGTTGCGCCTTGGTCTTCCTCGAAGGCCGGTTCGTTCGCCAGCCGGATCCGCCAGAACGCACCGGAGAGGTTGATCCAGGAAGTGCGCCGGCCCTCAACGGCCGGCACATCCAGCAATGGATCCTGCGCGCTGCGCGGGATCCATGCCTCCAGTTGCGTTGGTCCGCGCAAGCCGTGCGCTGCCAGGCTCCGGTCAATGGCTTCTGGCTCGGCCCATCCGGCCAGCAACGCGGAGATAATGTCCCGGGCTTCTGTTTCACGGCGGGTACTGCGCGAGTGCTCGCGTTCCTGGGTGAAGAGCAACTGCACGGTCAGTGCAATCAGATCGGCTAGCGGCTCGACCTCATGCGGGGCTCCGGTGACGCCGACGACCCCGCACAGCTGATTATCCAATGTGAGCGGAACGTTGACCCCGGGCTGGGTTCCGGCGCTGCCATCGGCCTGGCTGACGCGGATGATCTGGTTGCGGCGGATCGCCTCGGCGCTGCCCTCGTGATGCGTTCCGATGCGGGCCGCATCGGTGGAAGCAATGATCACCCCGTGGGAATTCATGATATTGACATGGCGGTTAATCGTCGGCGCGATGGTGTCGACGACCTTTTGCGCCAGTGCGCTGCCTAACCGGGGCTGCTCCTGTTCGCTCATGGTTTTATCCTAGCCGTCCGAGGCCTTGGGACCCTTTCCATACCCCAGCCGGACTGCTTGAAACCGCCAGATGGCATGTTCGCGTCCATGCCGGCTCCGGTATTCACGCGGAGATTGCCAGCCTGGATTTTCTTCGCAATCAGCAACGCCTCGGAGATGTCTCGGGTGAAAATGATCGAATTCAGTCCGTAGCCATTGCCGATGGCTTGGCGCAGTACGACCGCGCGGGAATCTTCATCACTGAATTTTGTGTCCGAGAGCTCCGGCCCAATGATCTCTTCTTTTGACACCGACATTTCGGCTTCACATTGTTCAGGACGGTTGGCGGAACGAAGAGCCCTCCGCGCTCACCGGTTCTCCGCAGGTAACCAGTTCGGCACCTTCTGCGAGGCCCGCGGCTATGTACCCGAGCACGCATACATTCAGCACGTCTCATTATCACCGGTGGCAGCTTCAGCATCCAGGTAGTCGATGAAGACCGCCGCTGGGCAAGGAAGCCCTCGCTTAGATCGAACCGGCGGGCACGTGCACCTCATCGGGTTGCCACAGGGCAAGCCACTAGGACTCAATGCCATGCTAGGCATGCCCATGCACCAACGCAGCCTGCACGGGATTTGAAAGGGCCCCTCGAACGCCCGCCAGGGCGCTCCGTACTAAGCGGAACTTCATCAACAAGGTCGGCTGAACTTAGATGATTTGACCGCGCAGGAGATTCCGCTGGAAAAGATCAATGAGGACTACTGGGCACAGGAGAGCGGAGCGATCGCCAGGGGCGTGATCCGCTTCGAAAGCGCAGCATTTCAGCGAACTAGCTCGCAAGCCGCTCGCGCGCCATTCTGCTGGATCGGGCACCGCTGGCGTCCGGCTCTTGGGCAAGCACGGAATTCCATAGTTCATCCAGCGAGAGTCCAAGGACCCCCGCGATGGCGGCAATAGTTGAGAATGCGGGGGTGGCCACTCGCCCGGACTCGATCTTGCGTAGCGTCTCCGGGGAAATTCCCGCGTCAAAGGCAATGTCAACCATGGTCCGCTCGGCTCTTGCCCGGCGCAAGAGGGCGCCGAGGCGCTCGCCGCGTTCGAGTTCTTCAAAAGTGAGGGGCAATCTAACCATAAAACCAATCATAGTACCGGTATAGTATGGACGGTATTGTTATTGGTTTTATGAAAGGCTTCGCATGATCGAGATCCTGAATTCCCACGAAGCTGCCCGGGCTAAGGTCACCGGAGCTCTCGTGGGGCAGATCCTGCAAACCCTGCGGGACCGCAGCGTGGTGGGCACCAACCTTTTGGACATCAACGCTTGGGCCCGCGAGATGATCCTCGGAGCAGGCGCAGAATCCTGCTATGTCGATTACGCACCAGCTTTTGGACGCGGACCATTCGGCCATTACATCTGCACCGCGGTCAACGATGCGGTGCTGCACGGATTACCCCACGACTACGCACTGGCCGACGGTGATTTACTGACCCTGGATCTTGCGATTTCCAAGGAAGGCATCGCCGCTGATGCTGCCATCAGCTTTATCGTGGGGCCGACCCAGGACACCGCAAGCACCCAGCTGATCCAAGCCACGGAACACGCGTTAGCTGCCGGAATTGATGCGGCCCGGCCAGGGGCCAAAATTGGCGATATTTCCTATGCCATCGGCACAGTCTTGCGCGAGGCCGGGTACTCGATCAATACCGAATACGGCGGCCACGGGATCGGCTCGACAATGCATCAGGAACCTCACATTTCGAACAACGGACGGCCCAACCGAGGCTATAAGCTGGTTCCCGGATTAATGCTCGCGCTGGAACCATGGGTTATGACAAACACCGCGAAGCTCATCACCGATCCCGATGGCTGGACCTTGCGAAGCGCAACGGGTTGCCGTACCGCGCATACCGAACACACGGTACTGATCACCGAGGGGGCGCCTCAAGTATTGACCCTGCCGCCCTCCTCCTAGGCCGGGCTTACTCGGCCTCGGCGCGCTCCTTGACGATTGCCTCGGCCACGCTGGCAACATCTGGCGCGAAAGCGTACAGCTTGCCTGCATCTTGGTGCACCCACCAACGTCCACAGAGCGCGGTGCTCTGCAATTCAGCGCCTGCCGGCCACCAGTCGGCTTCGAGGGTTCGGTAGGTCACGAAATCCTCTGGTGCCATGTCCTTGGTCCGCGAATCGGCGGCGTAGCCTTTTTCCAGTTCCTTGGCGCTGGGAACGCCGGTGTTAGCCAGCGGCTCGCATTTGCCGCTTGGAAGTTCACCTGAGTAGTCCATGGTGAAAATTCGCTCGTGCCCGGTGCTGCGTTGCTCCAGGCGGACGTCGGTTCCACCATTGGGAGCCCAGCTGGGAAGCAACCCGGAAGCTACGCCTTCTGCGGAAGTCTTTGCGGTTTTGGAGGCCGACTGCTCATATTTGTCTTCGGTTAGCTGACTGACGTCACATCCGGTCAGCAGCAAAGTGGTCGGAATGGCTAGTGCTATCAAGGGAACAAGGTTTTTCTTCATCACAACACAAGCCTATGAAAGCCTGTGGCGCCACGTCCTCAGCGGACGGGTGTAACTGTGCGTACTCCAAGTCCACCCCTGGCATGAGATCTCTGGACTCGGCGGTGGATAAGCCTCGGACCGAACCACGCCCCCAGTAGCGGAGGACCATGGAGGCCTGCCCCAGGCCGAGGAACCGAGTAGTCGTCGGTTCGCTCACTGCACGGCCCCCGCAAGTAGAGCCGCATCCTGAGTTCCCAGCGCATTGACGATCGGCGGCGTGCGCCACACCCATCCCCTGCATGCAGAGCTGCTGGATGCTGCAGGCACGTGGATCGCAGTTTCGGTGGATTTGTTTTCAACGCAACACTGCGCACCGACTACGGCCAAAGATCAAGGATGCCCTGGATCCTACAGCCATTCTCCCTCGGGCAAGCTAGGAATCTGGCCCGAACATTCCCGTCAGGAACGCGCTATTGTGCCGATGGCGCCGCATAAAGAATTGCGTCGAGTCGAGGCCAAGACTCCTCAGCCCGAGCCACTAACCCGTCTCTTCAATGCATAAATAAAAAATAATGTCCCGCCGAAGGCTTTGCCTTCGGCGGGACAAAATCAAAAAGTACTACATTGCGGGGCTTTAGCCGCCGAGCCCACCGAGAAGGCCGAGAATGATCTCCAAAAGAGTATCGACCAGATCCATGATTCCTCCAGAAAGTGCGATGTGAATAAAAGTCCACGTTATCAACGGGTGTTGATGTAAATAAAACTAACAGTGGACGAGTTTCCTGCGGTGAATATTCTCAATTATTACGAGTTTTATTCTTTGAATATCTAACTAACCTCAGGTAAACATCATAAATCAAATAAATTTCACCGTGTCAATAATACTTAAGTAGGAGC
>NZ_JBQSYR010000044.1:0-16267 GCF_052379505.1 Glutamicibacter sp. 363
TGAAGCGGCTTGGATTAACGAACCGATCAAGCAGGAAGAAGGAGAAAAGATGTTGGTCTAAGACTTAGTGGTCTCACTTGACTTGAAAATTTCCGCCGAGGTACTGGTTCAGTTTCTGTGCAACAACATTCGTGCCGTCGGAAGTTTGAATGGTGGTGTTGGAACAAGATTCGAACTGTCCACTGTCTGCCACCACTTGGTCCCAGACATCCATAACCTTTTTCTTCGTCAGGACGCGGGAACAGGTGAAGGTCATCAGTGATTTCACGGAACCGTAGTCACCTTTGCTGAGGTGCTCAAAGATATTTTCGGTTCGCGAGGTGAGGTCAATAATTGGGTTAGCCATGGTTTCTTCTCCGATGCCTGTCGTTGAGATGGTTCCGAATCGCTTGAATGCCGCCTGTCGAGTAATACCGAATGCGTTGCCTATGGCTTGCCATGACACGCCTCGCGCCCTAGCTACGGCAACGGAGCTCTCCAAATGTACTTGGGCTGCCTGCTTTAATGCCGATCCTAAACTCTCCCGACCAATCGTTCTCCAACACTGACCGTTCCTCATCATTGAGTGCAAATCAAGGCAGTGACCGATCCAGAAGTGGGCACGAAATCTCAGATGAGCTCATAGTTCGATGGGTCAAAGTTGTTTGTTTGGCCCATCGGAGTTATGGTTGGTGACACTACATGTTGTGCCTCTATGTTCGGTTGAGCACAACATATAGCTTGTATGCGTGCATCGGTCCAAAATCAATTGAGTGAAGGAGGAGATACTAAGGTGACCGCCCAAAGAAATAAATTCTTAGACCTCGCCGTACGAGAATTCAAAGATTCTGATTCTCCGAATCTCGTGTACTTTTCAAGCGTCTCGGAGAACACCTGTCGCTTCGTCGACCGACTGCAGTCGCATGCGGTGCGCATCCCGCTGCGACCCCGTCTGGAAGGGCTGATTCGGGTAACTAGGCCTTTCGTGCTGATCGTGCCGACCTATGGCGGCGGGGAGCGCGCCGGTGCTGTGCCGAAGCAGGTGGGTATGTTCCTGAACGACCCTGCCAACCGGGCACTGATCCGCGGGGTCATCACCGCGGGCAACACCAACTTCGGCGAGCACTACTGCCTCGCCGGCCCCATCATCTCGACCAAGTGCCAAGTGCCCGAGCTGTACCGCTTCGAATTGCTCGGCACTGACCGCGATGTCGAACGCGTCAGAGAAGGACTGCCCCGCTTCTGGGCGCAGCAGCACACAGAGGAAAGGAAGACGGCATGACCACTACCATCGACTCCCCGCAGGCTCTCACACGACCGGAGGGCATAGGGGCGCGAAAGGACTACCACGCACTGAACGCGCAGCTGAACCTGTTCGGCCCCGATGGATCGATCCAGTTCAGCAAGGACCGCGAGGCCGCGTGCGCATACTTCCGCCAGCACGTCATCCCGAACACCAAGGTGTTCGGCTCGGTATGGGGGCGGCTGGAATGGCTGATCGACAACAATTACTACGAGGAAGCGTTCCTGCGCGCCTACGACCCCGCTTTCGTTACCTCGCTGCACGAACGCGTGGAGATGGCCGGGCACCGCTTTGCCACCTTCCTCGGTGCCTTTAAATTCTTCACTTCCTACGCCCTACGCACTTTCGACGGGACCACGTACTTGGAGGATTTCGGGGAGCGCGTTGCCGCTACCGCGCTATTCCTCGGGCAGGGCAACGAAACACTGACGACCAGCTTGGCAGACGAGATGATCTCGGGACGTTTCCAGCCGGCAACCCCGACGTTCTTGAACGCCGGAAAAGCGCAACGCGGCGAGCTGGTCTCCTGCTTCTTATTACGGCTGGAAGACAATCTGGAGTCCATTGGCCGTGGCGTGAACTCGGCGCTGCAGCTGTCCAAACGCGGTGGCGGCGTTGCACTGCTGTTGACAAATCTGCGCGAGACCGGTGCGCCGATCAAACAGATCCAGAACCAGGCGTCCGGGGTCGTGCCGGTCATGAAGATCCTTGAAGACTCTTTCTCCTACGCCAACCAGCTCGGCGCCCGCCAAGGCGCTGGCGCGGTCTACCTTCACGCACACCACCCGGATATCCTCCGGTTCCTCGACACGAAGCGCGAGAATGCGGATGAGAAGATCCGGATCAAGACCCTGTCGCTGGGAGTTGTGATCCCGGACGTGACCTTCGAACTGGCCCGGGACAACCGGGACATGCACCTATTCAGCCCTTACGACGTGCAGCGAGAGTACGGCACGCAATTATCAGATCTGCCGCTCACCGAATACTACGATGACCTTGTAACGAACCCGCGGATCCGCAAGACCACGATCAGCGCCCGCGAGTTCTTCAAGACCCTCGCCGAACTGCAGTTCGAGTCCGGCTACCCCTACGTCCTCTTCGAGGACACCGTCAACCGCGCCAACCCGCTCGTGGGGCATATCAACATGTCGAACCTGTGCAGCGAAATCCTCCAGGTTAACACGCCCTCGACGCTAAACGCCGCCGGCGGCTACACAAAAATCGGGAACGACATCTCATGCAATCTCGGCTCGCTGAACATCGCCGCCGCGATGGCATCACCCGACTTCGGCACCACCATCGAGACCGCCGTACGGGCGCTGACGAGCGTTGCGGACCAGACAGACATCGATGCAGTGCCATCGATCGCAGCGGGGAACAACGCTTCGCATGCGATTGGACTCGGACAGATGAATCTTCACGGATTCCTCGCCTCACAGCGCATTCGTTATGGCAGTGAGGAAGGCGTTGACTTCACTGACATCTATTTCCTCACCGTCACTTACCACACGCTACGCGCCTCAAACCAGATCGCCATCGAACGCGGAACTGCGTTCGATGGGTTCGAGACCTCGACCTACGCTGATGGCTCCTACTTCGATAAGTACATCGCACGAGACTGGCTGCCTGCCACCGAGCGAGTCGCTGCACTGTTCAGCCAAGTAGGAATCGCGATCCCGACCCGTGAGGACTGGCAGGCGCTACGCAAGTCAGTCATGGCGCACGGCATTTACAACGCCTATTTACAGGCGATCCCACCGACCGGATCAATCTCGTATGTCAACAATGCGACCGCATCAATCCATCCAATAGCGGCAAAGATCGAAATCCGAAAAGAAGGCAAACTAGGCCGCCTCTACTACCCAGCCCCACACATGACCGACGACAACATCGAATTTTTCGAGGACGCGTACGAGCTCGGCTACGAAAAGATCATCGACACCTACGCCGCCGCCACCCGCCACGTCGACCAAGGCCTCTCACTCACGTTATTCTTCCGCGACAGCGCCACCACCCGGGACATCAACAAAGCGCAGATCTACGCCTGGCGTGCCGGAATCAAAACCCTCTACTACATCCGCCTGCGTCAACCCGCCCTCGAAGGCACCGAAATCGAAAACTGCGTCTCATGCGCACTTTAACGTTGAAACTCTGATCTCCCAGAAGGAACCACAATGAATTCTCACGACACCCTTTACTCGAATACCGAGATCGCTGTGACCCCACCAGGCTACCGGCATAACCCAGCCGCCCGCATACGCCCTATCAACTGGAACCGTGTCGTCGACGATAAAGACCTTGAAGTCTGGAACCGCCTCACCGCCAACTTTTGGCTCCCTGAAAAAGTTCCACTTTCCAACGATCTTCCTGCATGGGAAAAACTCACCCAGGAAGAACGAACACTAACCATGCGCGTATTCACAGGGCTCACCATGCTCGACACAGTCCAGGCCACCGTCGGAGAAATCTGCCAGATCCAAGATTCACAGACAGAACACGAAGAAGCCGTCTATACCAACATCGCCTTCATGCAAGCAGTGCACGCCCGTTCCTACTCCTCCGTTTTTTCGACTCTGACCTCGACGCCTGAGATTGACGGTGCTTACCGATGGGCCATCGCCAACGACATGCTCCAGGAACGGTGTAAAAAGGTACTTACCCACTATTACGGAGATGACCCGCTTAAACGCAAAGTCTCCTCAACGCTGCTCTCCTCGTTGCTACTTTATGCAGGGTTCTATCTGCCGCTGCACTTCTCCGTACACGCGACGCTCACAAACACCGCGGACATGATCCGGCTGATCTTGCGCGACAAAGCTGTGCACGGCTACTACTCCGGATACAAATACCAGCGAGGCCTCGAAACCCAGTCCCCCGCCACTCAAGAAAAAATGCGCAAGTTCACCTATGCACTCCTCGAAGAACTCTATGAACTCGAATTGCAGTACTCCGGTGAGCTTTACAAACCACTCGGACTCATGGACGACGTCGCCGTGTTCGTCCGTTACAACGCGAACAAAGCACTCATGAATCTTGGCTATCCAGCCCGCTTCACACCGGAAGAGACAAACGTCAACCCCGAGATCCTCGCCGCCCTCGCACCAGGAGCAGACGAGAATCATGATTTCTTTTCCGGGTCCGGCTCTTCCTACATCATCGGCAAAGCCGAAGACACCAGCGACGACGACTGGGATTTCTAACCCAGTCCTCATTCCCACATACTCGCCTGAGAAAGAGCGCCGCACCTTGAATAAGAACGTCTCCGTCCTCATCGGTAGCCTACGCCGAGGCTCCTACGCACGAAAAATAGCCCATAATCTTATCAACTACTTCCCTGACAACTACAACGCGAGCATCATCGAGATCAGGAATCTACCTCTCTACGATTTCGACTACGACGATCCCCAAATCATCGACAAACCCACCCCACCGGAATACACCCTGTTCCGCAAGACCATCAAATCCTCAGACGGGGTATTATTCGTCACGCCAGAGAACAACCGAACCATCCCCGCATGCCTGAAAAACGCCATAGACATCGGGTCCAAACCCAACAACGATGTCATCTGGCAGCGACTTCCCGCAGGAATCATCAGCCACTCCGTCGGTCGCATGGGCGGGTACAGCTCGCAGAAGAACCTTAGACTTGCCCTTTCATATTTCAACATGCCCACCCCCGGCCAACCAGAAGTCTTTCTTTCCCAGTCACCCACGCTTCTCGATGCAGACGGCCATGTGACCCAGGAATCCACAGTGGAATTTCTTCAAAACTATGTCTCTCGCCTTGTTCAGCTCATCGAACAAAACACTGATTCCCGCTGACCCTCTTACCAAGCTACAAGGGGAACCTACAATATCAACGCTCGTGCGATGCCGAACATGGGGCGGTCCAAACAAGCCTAACCAGCAAGTTGAGCCGAAACATGGGGAAAATGGCTTAGAGCAGCGCGCTGAAGCTAATCCCTTTGAACTGAGCGAATGAAGCTTAGAAACCTCTTTTCAGCCCAGTTTACTTTTCTCATTATTGAAGGTTGATAACTTCACGACTATTGCGATCTGCTTGTTACCCTGAATGCATGCAAACTTCAGACCCACCACGGGCCCCCACGGTTCGGACCGAGCGTTTCACCTCACTCATCCTTGCGGAAAACCCAATCGAATGGTCAGGCGCCCATATTGGTCGCCTGACCATTCGCATCTATCGGATATTTGAGCCGCCAAACTGATCGATTCATATGGCGCTTTGCAGTCTTCCCGAAGAAACTACACATCAACCTTCAAAACCAGAGCAGAACCATAATAAGCAAACAAAGAGACATTCGACCCGCGTAAGCCGCGCTGCCGGCTATACCCTCAGCAAACCAATTGCGTCGCGTTACTGCGTGATGCGGTTACAACACGTCTGACAGGCAATTAAACCCCGCATCCTAAGCAACATCAGACCACAAAAAGAAGTGCACGCTTTCCTACTTCGCCCATAAGGCTAAATCAAACCAATTCGCTGGCATACCCAGGCTGTCAACGGTGAGGCTAGAAGAGCTGGGAAAGCCATTTATCAGCTCGATCATTTTTTCGGACCAGTCGCATTCGGGATCGATCGATCGCAATAGATAGGCCATGATAGCTATTACGTTGTAGAGCCCGAAGACCTGCTTAGATGATTCCTCTTCTTTCAAATGATCCAGCAGCGGAATCTGGCCAAGCGCAGGTCGCTTCGGCGCAAAGACAAGTTTTCGGTTAAAGAGCCTCGCGTGGTGCGCGGAAACATTCCGCACATAGTTGAGGCTCGCGATCCAGCTTGCCATGATCCTTTTGGAAGGGACACCATACGTCATTGCGATCTCTGTGCCTGTCGAGTTCTGAAGCCCGCCGTACATCCTGCTCAGATGCCCGAACTCCATAATCTCAGTAAGTTCCCAAACCGGCATTTGATCATCATACTTTTGACGAAAATGTGCCACGAAAGACTCATCTGAACTACTTTGCCGTTCCCGCGTCCGAGTGATGAGTACTTCATGCTTACTCGGCCAAATGACTCCCCCGGCTTCGGCTTCGCTAGTCGTAAACGAAGAAACGAATTGGGTGGCGTCAAGATGCACGAATGGCGACTTCCTACCCAAGACATACCCAAGTTGCATGCGCAACGAAATTTCAATGCGCTCGATGCCATCCAACACCAGAATTCGCAAGGCTCGATCGAAATCAATGAGTTTTCTAGCATGTTCCAGCGAGGTACCCCTGCGGTAGGTATTCAACACCTGGACACGTTCTCGACCATCCGCCTCATAGACGAAACGAGAATCGCGGAAGGGATACAAGTACCCTGTCAGACGGTAATACCCCACAGCCCTCAGTAGCTGTATCCCCGCTTCACGATCACCAATCAGCACACCATTAAGCTCTAGCTTCGCGAGCTGCTCTTCTACCGATAGCCACTTTTTAGTGTATTGAGCCATGAACTTCCCTGTTAAAGAAAATCTGTTAAAGAAAATCAGCCCGAGCCATAAGGCGAGCGGGCTGATCATGATGACATCATCATAACAGACCAGAAACCAAAACTGACCACCGTCTCTTACCTAAATACATCTGACTCTATGGGAGGAGCACTAAGACCATTCGACAGTTCCTAAAACGGTGGTTTTTGAAACAGTTGTGCCCTTCGCCTACAGCGCGAAGGGCACAACTAAAACTTGTTTGAACTTTTGAATTTATTCAGTGGTTCGATGTTGAACTTTACTGCGTTGGAGCCGGCCTACGATCATGTCAATGACGAGGAAAGCCGCGAGGCTGATTCCCATCAGGGGCAAGAAGACCCCTACCATTCCGGCTGCAAGCAGTAGCAACAGCAGCCCCCACCACGGGGCACGCAACAATCCGCCGCGAGCCGGTGTCTTGCCCATGCGTTGCGAGGGATTTTTCATGGGTCGACGTTTCCACCACATCACGTATCCCAGCACCACCATGGTGGCGATGGTGGTAGCGACGAGGAACAACAAGATCTGGTTCGGCAATCCGAACATAGACCCCATGTGGATATCGATTCCCCACCGCGTTAGCTTCGCCGCAAGGTTGAAGTCTTTGAAATCTACCCGGTCGACGACTTCCAGGGTTTGACCATTAATGGAGACCGCGTCAACTTCGGTCGGGTATGAGCGTTGAATTTCTTGGACCACCCATGCTTTGCTTTCCGCAGCGGGCGGCTTGATTTCGACCAGTCCGGTGTTGATATTGACTTCGCGGGCGATGGAGAGCATCGTGTCGAAAGCTGCCGGGTTCACCGACTCCCCGGTGGGTGCTGTAGACGCTCCATGGTGGTGGGCATGCTCATCAGCGGAACCGTCGCCAGTGGCAGTGAGGTCGGTGCTAACGGAGGGGGTGCCCCAGTTCAGCGCAGTACGCAATTCACCCACGTTTGCGCCGCCGTAGGTGGACCAAGTGATCCCGGTGGCGGAAAGGAAGAACGCGCCAAGCAAGACCCAGATCCCCAGAGAGCCATGCCAACTGGCCAGTCGGCGGTAGCCGGTGGCTTTGGTATTGGGACGTAGGAGGTCCTTTTTGCGTTTGGTGCGCCTGATCCGCAAGATCCATAGACCTAAGCCAGCAAGGGCAATGATACCTAGCCAGGAAGCTGCCAGCTCGCTGTACATGCGTCCTGGCTCACCGAGTTGCAGATTGCGGTGCAACTGGTCGATCCAGGTGCGTAATGGCAGGGCACCACTGGTTCCGTAGGCGGTGAGATCGCCGCGGATTTCAGCGGTGGCAGGGTCCACGAAGATGGCCCTGGTTTCGCTCTCGCCCAGTGCTGGGTCGGCATACATCACCCGCGTGGTGTCCCCTTGATTCGGTGCCGGACGCACCGCGACCAAGGTTTCGCTGCTACCCATATAGGTGTTGGCCGCTTCGACTTGATCAGCTAGCGGCAGATAGGAATCAGCAACCGGTGCGTGCAGTTCTTTGGCGTAGACCGCTTGTTCGATCTGCGGCGTGATCGCGTATAAGGCTCCGCTCACGGCGGCGATGAGGATGAACGGACCGATGAAAATTCCTGCGTAGAAATGCAGCCGAAGTAGCAGTTGCCCAAACCAGCCTTTGCGAGTCGGACGGGAAGGCATGGAAGGCGGTTGGGATTCCGGGGGGGGGTGCGGTGTCCAAGAGAGTCATGAGTAATCCTTGAAAGAAGAGAAATAATAGGGCTGGTCATGCCTTGAAGAGGGTTTCACCGACGAATCCTCCTTCGGCACAGCCTGGCGGGATGAGGAACACGGCAGAGCCGATCGGCGTGGTCCACTGGTTCAGCGCGTCAAGCTCCGCCAGACGTTGTTGCAACGGGACGAATTGCTTGGCCACGCTTTGTTGGTAGGACACGAAAATCAGTCCCGAATCGGAAATATCGGTTCCAGTGGGCTGCTCGTCATAGTTGTATCCCCGGCGGAAGATCCGCTCGCTGGGGTTCTCTGAGCGGGCGCGTCGAATGTGCGCGTGGGCCGGGATGACCGTGAATCCGAGAGCGTTGGTTGCTTCGAAATCGGGTTCGTCGTGTTCCTGACTGCCGGTGGTGGGGGCACCATTCGCCAAGGTTCGTCCAACACTGAATTCTCGACCGGAACGATCCACTTCGTCCCAGGTGTCGACGTCCATCTGGATGCGGCGAATGACCATGGTGGTGCTTCCATCAGGGTTCCATACCAGCGCGTTGAAGTCTGCGGTCTGCGGCGAGGGGTTGACGGTTCCATCAACCTGGCCGAAGAGGTTACGCATCGTCGTGCCAGTAGCTTCTGATCCTCTAGAACGGCGGAACCCTGGCTGCACCCATTTCACCGATGCGAACCGTCGGGCATCTTTGAGCAGCATCCGCTGGGCATGAGCCACGGTCAGCTGATCATCCGAGGCGATATGCAGCAACAGGTCCCCGTCGTTCCACCGTTCTTGCAACCGATCGATACTGAACTTAGGCAGTGGCTGAATACCTGCGGCAGAGGATCCTGCCAGCTCCACCAGCTTCGGGCCAAAGCCGAAGGTCACGGTCAACCGGGCAGGAACTGCTCCTAGTTCCGGTTCGGTATCTGCCAATGCAGCTTGCCCCTGGGTGAGCCTTGCTGCGTCATCTGTGAGCAGTCGCAGGAGGCGCTGCACTGCTGCACTGTCCACCTTTTCATTCAGGGCGAGAGAGATGTAGGTGGCGTGGGCTTGCGGTTCCGTAGCGATGCCTGCTTGGTGGGGGCCATAGAACGGAATCACGGTGTTCCCGTGCAACTGATCCGCTGCCTCAGCGGGCGCGGTGGTGCTAGTCAAGGACTCAATGCCGAGGGCTGCGATCGCTCCCAGCCCAGCGGCGGCTCCACCGAACAGCACACCGCGCCGACTCGGGCCACTTTGAAAGGGTGTCTTTTCGTGGGGCATTAGTGATCGTGGGCGCTTTCCGATGCGGAATGGTCCATATCCATGGTGCTGTGGTCCATGTCCCCGTGCTCGGTGCCTTCGTATTTTTCGTTGGCTCCGGCGAACTCCTTGACGGGGGCGGTGACATCGAAGGTGGTGTCATCGGAGAAGGTCAGGGTCAGGTTCACATCATTGCCTGGTTGCAGTGGTTCGGTGAGGTCCATGAGCATGATGTGGTCTCCCCCGGGTTCCAGATGCAGTTCGCTATGGGCGGGGATGGTGAAGCCACCGGTTTTTTCACGCATGACCATGGCCCCGGATTCATTGGCTACGGTCTCGTGCAGTTCCAGATCGGTGGAGGCAGGGCTGGTCACGGAGGTAACGGTGATGTCGTGGTCCCCGGTATTTTCAATGGTGCCGAATCCTGCGGACATGCCTTCGTCAGCGGCCTTCACCCACGGATCTTTCATCGTGACCGAAGCATTAGACGGTGATGCGGGACTGTTCTCGGCGGGGCTTGTAGCGCAGCCGCTCAGGGTGAGCAGGGCAGCGGCACAGAGAGCAGCGGTACGCAGAGCAAAAGAGGTGTTCAAGGTTCATCCTAAAAATATGGAAGCGCAGACAGCGCGCTTCGAAGGAGATATGCTGTTGAGCCCAAAAACTCTGGATGCCGAGCAATATGCAGGGCAACCGGTTGTTGGGGATGGCATGGTGAGGGATTGCCCTCAGAAGAAGGGCATGGAAGTCTATGGTGTAAGCGCACTGTGCGGATTACTGAGCGACGGGGCGCGAAACTATGCAGGCAGCTGCTGAGCTAAGAAATCATCACGATGAATAGTTGTGCGTGAAGCAGCATGCCAGGCCCGGGTTCAAAGCGGTCTTGCATACGAGCAACTTCCTGTGGACAGCAACACGAGACGCAACAAATCCGCCTGTCAGTCGTCAGTAAGGCAGACGTAAAAAACCCACAGACACGTTGATCTGTAAATGGGAGTGGTCTTACACCGTGGTGAGTGCGGGTGGACCCCGACGAATAACCGACGTTGAATACACGCATATCGTGTAGGTCGGGATTTCACGCGGGGCAGTGGGAGTCGGCAGTGGGTGGATTAGCTGGTAGGCGAAAGTAACTAGTCGCCACAGCAGTTTCCAGGTCAACAGGTCAACGATGTTAGCGGCAGCGATGAGCATTTGTTCGCTGCGATGCAGAACCAGCACGGTAGCGAGGCCCGCCATGAGGTGGGCTAGAAGCATCGTGGTATCACCATGGCTCATGGTGGCAGCGTCGGCCGAGGTAGTGATATCTATGGGCATAGTCATCCCATGATGCGCGTGCATGTCCTGCCCGCCAATGATGGACGCAGCTGAATGCCCGGCTCCCATCGAGAACAACAGATGGAAGAGCAGCTGGCTGAATCCAACCATCCCGGCCAAGCGCCACAGGGTGAATTGTCGACCGCTGAGCAACATGCACACGAGAAGCGACAGCGCGAGAGGTAGCGCGACGTTCAGGAGTCCTGGTACTTCTCCGCCTGCGAGTACGTGGGAGCACAGAGAAACGAACGTCGCAAAGAATGCGGCGGTCGTGCCTCTGAGAACACGTGTCGAGCGGGCGGATTTTTGCACACCCCTAGTATTCCAGACTGAGCGCTGTATTTCGACATCCCGTAAAACTGAAGTGGTAATGGCCCCATCTGTTTGCAGAAGGACCGGAAACGGTCGTTTGTGACACAGTCATGCGCCAGGTTGAGTGGAAATCCTCGACGATTGAGAACTCAACAGATTTTCGAGGATATTTCGTCGCAAAACTCAGTTTCATAAACTATGTGTCGAAAGATTAGCCACTCCACGGGTATTGCCCCACCGCACCCCTAGATCGCCCCGATCCCATCTGGCTATGGGCTCAACCATTCAAACTTCGACCATGAAATGCCTCGGCGATACCAACATCCAAGCACAGGCTACAACCGACATTCTGCATAATCATGCATTATCCATGCTTCAGAAAGGCCCTCGACCTAACAAGTAATATTTTGAACTTCGGTGTACCGAACATTAGAGTTCTACCCATGCAACATAATGCTTCACAACGAACCAACGACGGACTCTGGATCGAAGCCGTCGCATTGTTCCGCGCCGCGCAAGAGTCCAAGCACCACGAAGCGCAGTCACTACTGGGTTCCTCCACCGACCCTGCAACTGTAGTGCGTTACTTCCTGCGACTAGTCGGCATTTACTGCCGCGGCGAAAACCCGACCAAATTAGAACGATTCGCCTCAGCTGCACATCGCGCAGGGCCACCCCCTGAGACCCCGCCATCACTCATGAGCTCGCTCTAGATTCTTCAGCCGTAAACCTACGATCGAAAGGCAATCCTATGCCCAGATCTCCACGTTCATTCCGCCCACGCTTTTCCCTTGCTATTAGCGCAGGAGCCCTAGCTCTCCTCCTCACTGGCTGCACCACTTCCCCGCAAAATTACGCCACGACTCAAGAAAAGAAACCAGTGGTCCTAACCACATTCACCGTACTAGCCGATATCGCTGAAAACGTCGCCGGCGACCACCTGCAGATCGAATCCATTACGAAATTCGGAGCGGAAATACACGGCTATGAACCCACCCCGGGCGATATCAGCAAAGCTGCGAAAGCTGACCTGATCCTGGATAACGGAATGAATCTCGAAGCATGGTTCGGCCAATTCGTCGAGGGCTTAGACGTGCCCCACGCTGTTGTCAGTGACGGTGTCGAACCAATCGATATCACCGAAGACGAGCATGCCGGAAAACCTAATCCCCATGCCTGGATGAGCCCGCTAAACGTACAGGTCTACGTCGATAACATGGCCTCGGCATTCAGCACTCTTGACCCTGAAAATACCAATGAATACGCGCGTAATGCAGCAGCATACAAAGAGGAATTACAGGAAGTGCATGACGAGCTAGTCACTGAACTTTCCCATCTGCCCCAGAGCCAACGAGCACTCGTCACTTGTGAAGGAGCTTTTTCCTACCTTGCCAAAGACACCGATCTAACCGAAAAATACATCTGGGCCGTCAACGCGGAGCAGCAAGCAACACCCCAGCAGATAACCTCTGCCATCGAATTCGTCACCACGAACCAAGTACCCGCAGTTTTCTGCGAGTCCACAGTGTCTGACGCGCCCATGCAGCAGGTCGTCGAAGCCACCGATGCCAAATTCGGTGGCACCCTCTATGTGGATTCCCTCTCCGGAAAAGACGGTCCTGTGCCTACCTATTTAGAGCTGATCCGTCACGACACGCAAACGATTATCGACGCATTGACTGGTGAGAATTAATGCCCCCAGCTATTTCGCTTAAAGATGTCACTGTCCAATACGGTACGATACGAGCACTAGAGCAAGTAACGCTGGATATCAATCCACACCGGGTCTGTGCTCTGATCGGCATGAACGGTTCGGGAAAATCTACCTTGTTCAAGACCATCATGGGCCTGGTTCACCCCGTCACAGGAACAGTTTTGGTTAATTCCCATAATCCTGCTGCAGAACGCAAACGTGCAGGAATCAGTTACGTCCCGCAGCATGAAGACATCGATTGGGCATTCCCACTCTCCGTGCGCGAAGTCGTCATGACTGGACGTTACGGAAAGATGGGACTCACGCGCCGTGCTAGGACTGCCGACCATCAAGCCGTCAACGAAGCACTAGAAAAAGTGGAGCTCACCCAATACGCTGACCGGCAAATCGGCCAGCTTTCCGGAGGGCAGAAAAAACGCGCGTTCGTTGCTCGCGGCATCGCCCAAGAAGCGAAGATCCTGCTCCTCGACGAGCCATTCGCAGGAGTGGACAAACGATCCGAAGCAACAATCACCCGTCTAATCCGCGAACTTGCCTATAAAGGTGCCACCGTTGTGGTGTCGACTCACGACCTACAAGCATTACCCGAACTAGCAGACGAGGCCATCCTTCTTATGCGCCGAGTGCTGATGCACTCTTCTCCAGAAAACGTCCTTCAACCTGAGAATCTGGCTATGGCCTTCGGACTTGACGTGCTGGCAAAAGGATAACTGTGCAACTAATCGACCTTCTCATCGAACCGCTCAGCTATGAATTCATGCTTCGAGCTTTGATCACTACGCTGACCGCATCAGTAGTTTGCGCGGTCCTCTCATGCTGGCTTGTCCTCATCGGCTGGTCCCTCATGGGAGACGCGGTATCGCACGCAGTGCTCCCCGGTGTTGTCCTTGCTTATATTGTCGGCGCACCCTTTGCCCTAGGAGCGGTAATCTTCGGATTCCTCGCAGTGCTGCTCATCGGCATTGTGCGAGACACCAGCAGAGTAAAAGAAGACGCCGCCATCGGAATCGTTTTCACCACACTCTTTTCCCTGGGACTAGTCCTCATCTCTGTAACCCCAGCGCACACTGACCTGAACCACATCATCTTCGGAAATCTACTAGGCGTCTCATGGACAGATCTGGCACAAATCATCATCCTCGGTGCCCTAACCCTGGCGATACTCCTCACCAAACGCCGGGATTTCACTCTCTACGCCTTTGATCCAACCCATGCCCACGCCATTGGATTGAACCCACGTTTACTCGGGGCACTGCTCTTAGCACTTCTAGCAACGACAGCGGTCGTAGCGCTACAAGCAGTCGGAGTCATCCTTGTGGTCGCCATGCTCATCATCCCAGGAGCAACCGCATACCTACTAACCAACCGCTTCAGCAGAATGCTGATGATCGCCCCACTCATCGCGGCACTATGCGCCGTTATAGGATTGTATGCGAGCTACTACTTCGACACAGCCTCCGGGGGCATGGTCGTCCTCAGCCAAGGCGCCGCTTTCTTCCTGGCATATCTCTTCAGCCCACAACATGGACTAATCAGCGCCAAACTAGCTAGGTATCATAGGACCCGCAACGAATCCCGGCTACAGCACAGCCCCAATTAAAGAGTAAAGAGAAGCCAGAGGCCGGCGCCCCCTCGGATCAGTTGCCTGCCTCTGGGTTCTCTCCCGTCGCCTATGAACCTATTGCATCCTGTGAATCAATGGATACATACAGTGCCTTGACCGCTGCAGCGCCAAGAAGCACAGATTCTTTGGCCCCTGAGATCCGAGCTTCCAATACCCCCGAAAATGGGGCACCTTGACTGATCGACAGCTTTTTCCCAATGCAGAACCCATGATTTTCAAAGAACTTCAGCATTTGAGGGTCCTCGTCAGAAATCCGCTCGATACTTACATCCTGCCCCGCTCCAACATCACTAAGTGGGACAGCGGCTGGCGAATCCACCGCGCCTGACGCCGAAGGGATCGGATCGCCATGGGGATCACGCGAGGGAAACTCCAGTAATTCGTCGATCCGCTTCACCATAAAGTCAGACACCGCATGTTCCAGATTCTCAGCCTCATCATGCACCTGATCCCAGGAATACCCCAACACCTCGACAAGAAAAGTCTCCAACAGCCGATGCCTGCGGACCATCTGCACAGCATAGCGACGGCCTGACTCTGTTAGCTCCACCGAGCCATATGGTGCATGCTCCAAGAATCCCTGCGTGGAAAGCTTGCGGATACCCTCCGACACCGAGGACAACCTCAACCCCACACGATCAGCAATTAACGAAGGAGTTACAGGGGAAGAAGTCCATTCAGACAAACTCCACACGACCTTCAAATATTTCTGAGCACTCGGGGTTAATTCAGAGATGGACATAAACAGATTCTATCTGCCAATGCAGAATCCAGATCCGCCACATTGATTTCTCAGACGTCTCACAACCTATAGGTTGCAAGACGTCTCACCGCGCACCCCTGCCCCAACGAAAAATCCGCGGAAACTCAATAGTCCTAAATTCTCGCAACTATGTGTCGCAACCAATGTCGTAGAATCATGTTGACAACATTAGTTTCGAGACACTTTTCAAGGATTCCATGACCAAGCTGATCGGATACGCCCGCGTATCAACCAAAGCACAAGACACCGACCGGCAAATTCAAGATTTGTTGGCGGCCGGTGTCCGCCGCGATGACCTTTATATTGACCACGGGCTCTCCGGGGCTCTGGCCAAACGTCCCAGCCTGGATAAAGCACTCGACGCGCTACACCCGGATGACACCCTCATGATCACCACCCTGGACCGACTCGGGCGCTCCACCCAGAAAATGCTCGAACTGGCCGAAGAGCTGCGTGATCGCAATATTGGGCTGCGGGTGCTCAACCTGGGCGGTGGCGACGTGGACACCAAAACACCTATGGGCGCAATGGTCTTCACCGTCATGGCAGCCCTCGCGCAAATGGAGTTAGAGATTAAGCGCGAACGGATCAACGACTCCGTCACCAAGCGCCGCACCACCGGCGGCGACCTCGGAGGCCGCCGGCCCACTTTCACCGACTCCCAAATCCGGACCGCAGCAAAACTCATCCAGGCAGGTGAACCGGCAACCCAAGTCGCCAAGGACATGGGGATGTCCCGCGCTACCCTTTACCGCAGGATCAATGAACAAAAAACTCAATAGTGTTCGGCTACTTCACACCTCTCAGCAGAAGGCCCATTACGGGAAGTCTGATCAGTTTCGGTATTCAAGCCAATCGCAGCGACAAATTAGTATTAGA
>NZ_JBQSYR010000045.1:0-15901 GCF_052379505.1 Glutamicibacter sp. 363
GGTTTACCCGTCACAACATCGAAGCCGGGTGCCCCCGATGCCTGGTTCCCTGTGCAAAATCAAAATCATTCCGAACGTAATTCTACCGCCATATCGATTCTGCCTTCGTTTAGAGGTCTGAGTCCGCCATCCGTCCGCAATCAACTTGAGTTGCGCCCTTAAACAGGATCAAGGCATTGAAGGCCGCTGAGCTGGGCAAACTGCCATTCGCTTCGCTCACCGCGAATCAAACTTGGGCTAACCTGACCATGTTTGCGTTCAATCTGAGGTCATGGCTGCAGTTGGTCCTAATGACCGAGGGGTATAAGGCTGAGCGCTGGGATGTGAAACAGTGGCGATATCGGTTGTAGTCCATGGTTGGGAAACTTACGAAAAGCGGTCGCCAATCCCGGTTACTGGTCAATGAGCACGCGCAGAGAGCTAGATTAGTCGCGTTATTCAAAGAACAAATCAACGGATTTCGTCAGTTCTGGGTAACCGGTTTGATGCGAACCAAAGTTCTCAAGTACTAGTCAGCAGTGATTTCAAGCTGAAAATCAGTATATCGGCGCGTACTGGCCGGTGCTGGCGTTAGCGATATGGTGTTCTTTGTCTTACCAGAAATCACTAACCCACCGGATATTGGCGGGGTGCCGGTTACGGTGGGGTGCTGCCCTTCCAAGAAATGTCTGGGCTAATCCAATATGTGCCACTGGGAGAAGAATTACTACCCTTATTTGCCAGATATAGGTTTCGTAGCCGCAGAATCCTTTTCGTCTGCTAAAGCTGTCGCTGGTTCAGCTTCATTAGCGATCTTTCTAGCACGTATCAATGGGAACGCGATGCTAAGAAAAGCCAAGCCAGTTGTTACCAAACCGGCACGGAGTGGCATCATTTGACCGTCTGTCGAGACAAAGAAGAAAGGAATCACAAAGGCTAGACCCAAAGCAGAAACACAGAACTCCCCCCATATTTCTCTACCGGTCTGAGGCCGGTACTTATCAGGTCTCTTCCATAAAAGTACCTGAAATGCCGCCACAATCCCCGGTCCAACCAAAAGTATTCCGGCTGATAAGAAGACTTGTATTCGCGCATTCCCTTCATACCCGCCGAAGAATCCCTGACATAACACATAGAGGCCGTATGCGATGAAAAGGAGTGCGCAATACAAGGCTAATTTTCGCCACACTGGCACGCTATTCGGCCCAGGTGTCTTATCCATTTTAGGTACCTTCTGAGTAGTCATTCATCCTCGGTTCGATTTGACTGGATTACGGATTCTGCCCAGATTTTCTTGAGAGAATCCGACGTTTTCATGCCAAGATTACCCGGCACAGAGGGGTTTCGAAGCAAATAGGTTCTTCTGATGAATCGGGTCTCACTATACGGCTCAATTTCCAACGCAGGCGGCCGCCAAGACGCTTGTTCGTGGCATGGTGGGATTACGGAGTAGAAGTCTCACATGGTTTGGAAGACTAACTGAATGATGCTCCAGTATTGGAGCTTTGAGAAGAATAGGTCAGTGACCAACAAAAAATTCGATGCTGCCACTGGAAATTTGTGGCTGAATTGTGTCTTGTCCCGTTGCTAAATTTGGGGAACCGCAAGCCAGTTCACGATAAGTTAGGACGGATGGGGAATTTTAAGCAGTGCCTATTGAGCTTGCCTCGTGGCAAGGCAACGGTTCAAACGAGTTACTCATGAAACTCGGACGGGCGGAAATTCAATCGTGGCTGGATGCAGTAGCGCCAGGCACTGGTTTGGTGCGCCTCGCGCAGCTATCGAATCTTCCGCGGCTGCGGGTCACCCAGCAGGTCGGCCGTGGCAGCGTGGCCCCTTCAACCGTTTCGGCAATCGCCCGTGGCCTAGGCTTGGATCCTTTGACCGAGCTCAGGCGATTTGAGCAGTTCATTAATGTCATCCCCGGCACTCCTTCTCCTGATGAGATGGCTACGTTCATCCCCACACCAGGGCTCCTTCAAGCGATGGTTCATCGCCTGAACTCAGTGGTAACTACTGAAGACGAGCTCGGCGACGAAACCTACGAACATGCAGCCACGTATTGGTTTGCTTGTGCCGATGATGGGAATCTTCGAGCACACATCCAGCAGGAGCTGGGGATCGCGCAGTCGACCTTATGGAAAATGCTTCGGGTCAGGCTTCGTGAAGACGTTTCTTTGGAAATTGCCAGATACGCGAATTTCCCTTTGGTTTCAGCTCTGGTGGTTTCGGGTGTTCTGACCGGCAAAGAGGCAGGTTGGGACACGGATTGCCGTTCTGACTGGGTTAACAATGTTCCACTTGGACAGCTTTTAGCTGTCACGGAGAAACGCCTTCATGAAGTGGGAAAACAGGTACGCAATTTGGAGACATTTGAAAATCATCTAGGCTAAAAGCCTATGGTTTTTTCTTCCTGGGCAGCAATAACTTTGGCAAGCACGTTCACGCTAGTGCTTGCTTTGAGGCTTCCCCGGCTAATTCAAGGCACAGGCAACCTCTGGTTATGGCTTACCCATCTAGGAATGAGTATCGGCCTCTGGCTCGCAGTAGAACCTATCTACCTCTTCATTGATCGCCTTCTCGGCTCAATCAATCTGGCGAATCTCATCTCGCATTTTTGCATCAATTTCGTGTTCCTCGCCGCCGGGGTCCAGATCGCCCACAGCATCGGCCGGTGCGATATTGCAACCAAGATCCGCCGGTTCTCAGCTGTCGGACTGCCTCTATGCGTGGCACTGATGACCGTGTTGTTCTTCGCGGCAGACCTCTCGTATTCCAGCATGGGGCTCGATGATTTCAGGGACACCGACACAGCTGTCGTGCTTTACAAGCTGTCCATGTACGTCTATCCGTCTGTGGTGTCTGCAATGCTGGTGAACCCTTTGCTGAAGGCCAACACTGGTTCGGTGTATCGGGTACCGTTTTATTCGAAGAAGCTGATGGCATTTGGCTTCGCCTTCGGCAAGATCTCACCTATGGGGCATCTGGTGGAGCTGTCGAACCGCCAGCTGGATTGGCTGACGGATCTGATCGTCTATCCCGCGATGGTGTGTGTTCTGGCCGGTGTCACGCTGGGATGGATCTCTGCTTTGCTGACGCACCGCCGCGAACTCCAGCCATCCCCACGCTTACACCACCAGAAAGTCTCCTAGACTCACCAGAGCACCGGTCAGCGTTCCGGCCAGGACTTGGGTGGGAGTGTGGTGCCCGGCGCGGATTCTTGCCCATCCCACCAGTGCGATGACGGCGACCGCGATCTGCGCTCCTGCCGGCAGATCCAACAGACAATGCAAAACCGCGAACGTTGTCAGCGCTGCGTGGATCGAAAGCTTCCAGACCAGGTTGACGACGCCCACGATCAGCAGCCCGGCGAGCATGAATAGCACTTCCACGATAATCTGACTCGGTGCTGCGATGGCCAGCAGCACGCCGATGCCTCCAAGAATGGAAATCAGAGTCACCAGCAGGATCGGCCAGCGTTGATGACGCTCGGTCACGTGCACGTCGGTGACCCGGCCGCGCAGCCGCATCCAGATCAAAGCCGCCCAGGGCACCAGGCCTGCAAAGAAGGTGGCCAGCAAGGTTGGCGGCCATGCAAGGCCAGGGTACCGCAGTGGCGTGCTGAGCAGGACGAGGGTGACGACCGCTGGTGGTGAGGCGAGATGGCTGATGAGCTTGGCGTATTTTTCCACCGTTCGAGCCTAGCAACACGAGTAGTGGATTTTTCAGCCTGGGATGCTTACGCCTTGTTCTTTGAGGAATTCCACCGGGCTGGTGTCTGCTTTGCCCACCCAGACTTCGAAGTGCAGGTGGTAGCCGGTGGAGTTGCCGTTGGTACCGACTTTGGCGATCTGCTCCCCTGCTTTGACCTCGTCCCCCACCTGGGCTAGTACCCCGTCTTCATACATGTGCACATAGAGCGTGCTAACTCGCTGGCCATCAATGGTTCCGTGATCCACCTGAACTTGGCAGGGAGAACGGCCCACAACGAGGTCTGAGCAGCTGGCCCGGATGACCTGGCCATCGGCGGCAGCATAAATGGGGGTGTCTTTCGGTGAGCTGAAATCCTCTCCAGCGTGGGGCCACAGGCCGCGGTTTTCTCCGTAGTTGTACTGGATTTTTGAGATGGTCTCCACGGGGAACATCCACCCGGAATTGCTCTTCGGGCCATCGTAAGAATCCCCTGATTCCGGCTTTCTGGTGTCTCCCCCGTCCTTGCACTGGGAATAAGATTCCTCGTCATCGCTGACTTCGACCTGGGCGCCGTGCAGCGCGGCGTAGAGCAGTTCCGCATCGGAGCGTTGGTCTGCATAGTTATCTGGCAGTCCTGAGACTTGGACCTTTTCCGCGGCCAGCTCGTAAGGCAAGGATTTCCAGCCGGGAACTTTTTTCAGCCTGTCGAAGAAGGCGCTGGCTGCGTAGGAGGGGTCCATGATCTGCTCGACGGTCCCCCAGCCAGCGCTGGGCCGCTGCTGCATGAGGCTCAGCGCATCCCAGGCGTGCCCCACTCCCTGGTGTGGAAGATCCAGGGATTCGAGGACGACTTTGCGCGCTTGCCCCCATTCGGCTTCGGTCATGACCTGCGTTCCTTGCGGATACTGCCAGGTCCCGTCATTGGCCAGTATTTTCAACGAGCTTTCCTGGATAGCGGTCATCAGTCCAATGATCGCCCCGTGCTGCTGGACGCCTGCTGACTTGGCTTCGTTGATGATGATCGCTGCGTTGGTCAGCTGCTGCTTGTTGTAGGATCCGACCTCGGTGGTGGGCAGGTTTTTGACGTTGATTTCTTTGGGCACCGCGCTGTTAGGTGAGCAGTCGGTTTCGGTGTCGGGCTCGCTGCGCGGGCTGTCCCCCAGCAGGAGGATCCCGCCAAAGACGATCCCGAACAGCAGCACACTGATCAGGCCCAGGACAGTGAAGATTCCCCGGCGTTTGGTGCGTTTCATCAGCTGTTGCTCGTGATTTTCTCGACCATCCACTGCCCGTCAGCGCGGCTGAGCAAGAATTCTAGGGTGGAGGCGTTGGTCTGCACTTTCACGGTGGCGATGGCCGGCGAAACGCCTTGGACAGGTTCGTGCACCTTGATGACTTCGGTGGAGGCGATGTTGAGGTTTGAGGTCTGCTGGAACCTGGTCCGTGCGCTCTGAGACAGATACGGCGCCAGGGCTTTGAACCATGCCGTTTGGTCAAGGTCCGGGCGGGCGTAGGCTTTGGCGGCCTTGGTTGCGGTGTGTTTCGCTTCAGCCGAAACCTGCGGGTTCCATTCATCGATCTGCACTTGCTCTGGGGATGCTTCGATCTCATGCATGGGGCCGTGATCCGCGTGCGGATCACTGGTTTCTTGGTCCGGCGCGGGGGTGCAGGCGCTCAGTGAGACTGCCAGGAGCACGGCGGTGGACAGGATGATTCGGCGTGTCATCAAAACCCTTCAAAGTCTTATTTTGGAATGAAACTGACTATATCAAGACTAGTTGATACTATGGGTTCATCCAAGGAAAGGGGACGCAGATGGGCACCGAGTGGCCAGGCGACGAACGCAGAAAAGCGAAGACCGATGTTTTGACCGTATCGAACGCTTCCGACAAACCAGAAGCTTCGTTACAGATCCTCAACAACCCAGAACCAGTAGAACCCACCGCACCAGAACCGACGCGCGCAGCGCCTCTGGCCGCCGGAACACCGCTGGTCACTGGAACACTGAGCAGCGCGATCACCGGATCAGACGCGCTGGAAACACCCTTGCCTGCCGAAGAAGGCTGGCAGCGCACAATCCGCACATGGACCGGCGGCCTCATTTCCCCTAAACCAGGACCCCAAGAACTCGCCCGACGCGCCACCTTGGCTTCCATCCGCCGCGTCTATCCTCGCCCGGTCACCGTCACCATCGCCCAGCCGGCCGGCGGGTCAGGTAAAACCTCGATCAGCGTGGCGCTGGCCTCCACCCTCGGCAACACCGCCGACCATGCGGTCTTAGCGATGGACAACAACGAAACCATGGGCACCCTCGGGGTGCGCACCCGTTCCAACGGATCAAACCTGACCATCATCGACCTGCTCGACGCGCTCGAAGAGCTCAAAAATGAACACACCCGCAGCGGCGACGTCCAGTACTTCACCCGCCCCCAGGGCGATAACCGTTTCGCAGTCCTCGCCTCGGATGAAGATCCTGACCGGATGCAGATGCTCACCCGCGAAACCCTCAACGAACTGCTCGAAGTAGTCCAGCGTTTCTGGAACGTCATCGTCCTGGACACCGGCAACAACACGCGCGCCGAGAACTGGCTGGCCGGCATTGAAAGATCCGACCAGCTGGTCTTCCCCGTGGAAATGAACGATAAATCCGTCGTCTCAGTGCTCCGCACCATCGAACAGCTCCAAGCCATGTCCCATCTCTCTGGCAATGACCACTATGCCGCGCTGTGCCGCCACGCGGTCCTCGTCATCTCCCCCGGTTCCCACTGCCGCTCGGTAGCCCCGGAACGGCGCAAAGAGCTGCGCACCATGCTCGAGCAAGCCCTCGGCGAAGAAGCTACTTTCCTTCCCGTCCCCTACGAACCAGCCCTGGACACCAACGGGCTGATCGACTGGCAGCTGGCCACAGATGAGTCCGTACGAGCTTTTGAAAAAGTTGCTGCCGCCGTCAGCGAAGGCATGCACCACGCAGCAGTCCGAGCAGAATCCACCAAACGAAACAAGAAAGAGAACTAACCATGGAACCATTCACCGACACCCCGCGAGTAACAGCAGAAGTCAAGAACCCTTTCGACGGAGTATCCCCCGACATTGCACCGCTTGGCTCAGGGTTCGACAATGCGCTGACCGTGATCCTCGGCGTCATCTGGGGACTGGTGCTGATCTATGTATCAGTGAAGCTTCTGACCAGCTTCGTGAAATTCTCCGGAGCCAGAAAACAGGGCCATTACGAGGAGATGGGCGAACACACTGACGAGCTCAAACGCCGCGGCGTGGCGGTCATCGCGGTGGCCGCCTTTGGTGTTCTCATCGGTGCGGTGCTCAAAGTGGCGGGGATGCTCTAATGACAAGCCGCCGGAGCCTGATCATCGCCGCCGTAGTCATCACAGCGATCGTGCTGGTTGCTGTCGCCAGCTACTTCATCTCATCGACCACGAAGGACAATACTTCGGCGGCTACACCCACTATTCCTTCTGAACCCACGCGGATCAGCGACAACGGGTTCCCTGTATCCCAGTTCCACGCCAACGAAGGCGGAACCAAGACCGCACAAGATGGCCATACCCGTATCGGATACACCGCTTCCTGCGACGACGCTGTGCGCGCAGCGGTCAACTACGTCCCTGCCGAGTCCTATGGCACCGGTGACTGGGAACAGCGTGAAGCAACATTGAACACCATCATTGCCGTCAACGAGGATGGCGCAGAGTATATTGACGCGTTGCGTTCACTGGCCAAAGACGGAGATACCTCCGAGAAAATGCTTTTTGACCCGGCCATTTTCAAAGTCGTCAGCTGCGAAGCGGGGAAAACGGCGTCCGTCGCAGTAGTGCAACGGATCGAAAACAGTTCGTTCACCATTGATGGGAGAACTGTTCCCGCTGCGGTGGAGGTCCGTGTCGTCGAACAGCTCTTGGTGTGGGAAAAGGACGACTGGAAACTTGATTTCAGCGGCGAAAACGCCACCTACCGACCCGAAACCCAGCTTCTTTACACGCAAGGCAAGAAAGAACCTTCCTCCGCGCGCGAAATTCTTGGTGATCTGTTCACCGATTCAGACGGCAACCCACTGAGCCGGGATGGCTGGATGGAGCTGGCCCAGTGACAAAGCTTCTCAGCGTCATTTCCTCTCTGGCGGTGATCGCATTCCTCTCCACATTTCTCTTAGTCGCCTCCCCATCGCCGGTCCACGCCGATGAGGACACCACAAAAGTGGAAGAAGCGCTCACCCAGGACCAGGTGAAACGCTTCGAAAAGATGCCTGAGAAGGAGAAGACCCAGCTTCTTGATGAGGTTCTTAGAGGGATTGCCAAGGAGAAATGCGGCGAGTTCGAGTACTACACGAAGATGGAAAGCATCTTCGCTTTCCAGAAAAGGAACTGTGAAGAGCAGACGCGTGATGCCCTGCACCTCATGTATCCCACGGCCCAAACCCTCATCTTGGGTGAAGGCGAAAAGATGGATTTCTGCGACGCTCTCAAGGAAACCAAAGCCAGTGGCGACGGATTCCAGCACTGCCTTGGAAAGAGAATCAACGCCCATTTCAAGGCATGGACCGGCCAGAAGATCCGTGGATTCCTTGAACAAAGCGAACTCGGCCGCTCATTGCTCAACGTCACCGACGCCATCGACAACACCATTAAGTTCGTAGCAGATCCCAAATCGAACCTGGACGAACTGGCCAACAGCAGCAAGTCAGAATCCATCGCGATGACCTCCAAAGTGCTCGAGGAAATCTCCTCGACCACCGAATTCGACGCGTCTGCCCAAGAATTCAAAGACCGCTGGGCACTCTACGCCGGGCTGGGAGTCGTTGGCCTCGGCTTGATGATCATGTTCCTCTTCAAACAACACAGCAACGGGGAGATGAGCGACGACGATTTCAGCAAATCCCTGCTCTACTACCTGCCAGCAGCGTTGTTCATGGTCATCTACGGACCCTGGGTCATGAACGAACTGCAGCAACGCGTCGCCCCGCTCACCGATGGAACCAGTGACTGGGCGGCAGAATCAATCAGCAACTTCATCACGGTCATCTCCCGGTTCGCCTCCCTGGAATCCACCAGCTGGTTCGGCCCGTTAGCTGCCATCCTGTTCTTCGGACTGCTGTTCGTCGGAGCACTGGCCCTGCTGGTGTATTTCCTGCTGATCCCGATCTTCCAGCAGCTCATGGGACTGGCCATTGCGCTGCTCATCGGCATGCTGCTTTCGCCCAAGACACGTCGCTACGTCATGAAAATCGCCACGACCATCGGCACCATGAGCCTGCTGAAAACCTTCGCCTTCCTCGTGCTGGGCGCGGTCTTCGGCATCCTCGCCTCGCAGCCAGCCTTCAAGGACGGGGTCGATGACGTGCTGGTGAACGTCGGCAACCTGGGGGCAACAGCCGCGATCATGCTGATGATCGTCCTATCCCCCGCAGCGATCTTCCGGTGGATGCCAGTGCTCGAAAGCCGCGAAGCGAAATTCGGCGGGATCTCACCGGAAATTTCTGCCGGTGTCGGCGGCGCCGTAGGCGGTGCAATCGGCAGTGGCGCCGGGTCGGTGCGCCGCGCGATCTCCAACCGGCGAGGCGCCGCCACAAGCCGCAGCGCACAAAATTCAGGCGATTCAGGCGGTTCAAGTGGACAAGACGGTTCTGCCGGACCTAGCGGTCCTTCCTCTGGCGGTTCCCCACACGGTGGCAGCAACACTGCTGCCCAGAGTCCGGGCACCGGTTCACCGCAGAAAACCCATGGCGCACACGAACGCTCCAGCCAAAACCAGGCCGATGCACCCACATCAGCTGCGGCGAACACCCCGCAGCAAGGCCAGAACCCTGCGCCTCCAGCATCCCCGAATCATAACGGCGAGCAAGCTGGCCCAGCTCCCTCAGCCCGGGCCGGCGGCACTGACCCAGCACGGCAAGGTCCCACCGACCAGAACAGCTCTGCGCCTGCCTCGAGCGGGCCAAATGTACCTTCCTCCTCTTCTGGGCAGGGCCGGAAGAACCCGCCGTCCGGCCGGGCGAAAAAAGTGGCCTCTGTGGCGTCAACAGCAGCCTTCAGCCCCCTGACCGCCGGCGCGGTCGGCCTGCTGGCCGGAACCAAATACGCCGCGACCAACGCTGCAGCTCAAGCACGAATGGCCGCAAACGACGCAGACCCAGATTCGTGGGACTCCTTCAAGGATCGGTGATCACTCATGGCACGTCAGGTAGCCCTCGGCGGCGAGTTCAAAAAACGCGGACTGCTCTCAGGCCGCTCCACCCCCGAACAGGTCGTCCTCTGGACCGGCCTGGGGATCGCCGCGTGCGTGGTTTTGATGGGCATGGACCAGTTCTTCTTCCTCTTCGCCGGCCTCGTCATCGCTGTGCTCAGCGTGGTGATCACCGTTCCCATGAACATCCATGGGGGACGCAGCTACGCCGCGCTGAAAACCGAGACCGCCTACCGGGCATACCGCAAGCACGCCGGGCTGGGTGTCTATGACCCCGTCCATGAACAGACTGCGTTGGCCAGCGTTCAGGAATACCGGGCAGCGAAGAAGAACAAGAAGAAAGCGGTCCGGCCCCGCGGGTTCGCAGTGCGCCGCGCCGAACGCCGCAAAGAGCACGTTCAGCCGGCCCCGTTGATGGTGGGACGGTTGAGCGTGAAAGAAGTTGATTTCAACGCCCGCGAACGCCTCGCCGTCTTCCGCCACGCCAATTCAGATCCGGCCTTCTATACCGTGATCTTCGAGGTCCGCGGCAGCGCCGGCGGAGTGGTGGAAGAAGACGTGGAAGACATCCCCCATGTGGGTTTTGGACGTGTGTTGGCCCGGGCGGCGCGGCGCACCAGTGCGGTGTCCCATATCCAGAGTTTCACCCGCTCCATCCCCCTGGACATCACCGACCACGTGTCCTGGCTCGCCGACTATGTGGACCCCAACGCCCACGGAAACCTGGTGCGCTCCTACCAGGAGTTGTGCTTGCAGGTCGAAGACCGGGCCGAGCAGCACCGCAGCTACTGGGTGCTGCGGTTCGATAACCGCACCGCCTTGCAGCGGGCCGCCAACGCCCAGCAGCCAGGGCCTATGGCTGTGCACGCGGCAATCGTCCAAGAAGCCCAAGCGCTCATGGCGCAAGCCGTCGCGCATAAAGCCATCCGCGGGTACAGGGCTGTGGATTCGCAGATGGCCGCCGGGATCCTCGCCCACCTGCAAGACCCCTACACGTACGCCATCGATGACACCGACGTGGGATTAGAGGCGGTCTGGCAGAAACTCGACCAGGAACAGACCTCCAAGGCGGTCGTGGTCAACAACCACGCCTACACCCGTGTGGCCTACATCCCCAGGGATGGGTTCATGGCCGGATCCGCCCTGCCAGTCCAAGCCATGCGCCAGCTCGTCTCGGGGATTGTCCCGGCAGTTATCCACTCGGTGTCCTGGGTGAACGAAGTCGTTGATGCCAAAGAAGCGCGCGCCCAAGCCATGTCGGACCGCACCAGCGACAAAGCCAAACGCCACTCGGACGCGTCCAAAGGCAAGATTTCGGATGGCACCGAACAGGTCATGTCCAACTCCTCCGATCAGCGCGCAGTGGACCTGACGCCCGGCAGCGGTCACCACGGCGTGAAATGGGGAGCCTACGTCAGCTTCACCGTGGATTCAGAAGAAAAACTTTTGCAGGTCTCCACCCAGATTGAATCCGTCGCCACCGATTGCGGCATCGACCGGCTGTACTGGCTCGACCACCGCCACGACATGGCCCTCATGGCCGTGCTGCCCATGGGAAGAGGAATCCGCACATGATCAACATCTTCACTCGAGCAACCACAAATAAGCGCAAAAACAACGCAAAGACCACCAAACCTGCAAAAGCTGTCCCGGCGCCACGGGCAGAGCAGCGTCCGGACATCACCTGGGATGCCGGACGCCAAACACGCAAAGGCTCACGCTACGGACTCTATGATCCAGCCCCGGAAGGCGCGATCTCCACCACCCGGCAGGCCGAAGTCAGCAACCTTGCCGTGCCCTGGTCACCCACCTCCTACAAAGGCCTGCTGTTCGGCATTGATCTGGAATCAGGGTGGGGCGTCATGCACGACCCGATCTTCGCCTACCCCCACACCGTGAACAACGCCAACGTCGTCGTCATCGGCGACATCGGCTCCGCCAAAAGCTCCGCCGGGAAAACCTGGGGATGCCTGCGCCCCATGATCATCGGACGCAACGTCATCGTCATCGACAAGAAACCCAGCGACTCCAACCCGGAAGAAGGCGAATACGCCGAACTCTGCCGGTACCAGGGCGGGGAACCTGTCACGTTCAAGATCGGCGGCGGCGGATCCTGCATCAACATTTTTGACCCGTCCATCTCCGCGGAAACCGAAGAAGACAGCACCACCGGCGAAACCCCGCCAAGCCAGTCCATGCTGCTGCGCGCAGTCGCCGAAGAAGTCCTCGGCCGGCCCATCAGCCCCCGCGAAGGCAAAGCCCTGCGCACAGCACACCGCCGCGCACTCAAAGACGCAAAAGCTCAAAGCATCACCCCGACAATCCGTCTGGTCATCCACCGGATGATCGACCCCGCCGAAGAAGACTCCACTCACCTGGAAATCGACAAGACCACCTTGCGCGAATGGGGGTACGACGTCGCCTTCGAACTCGAACGCTTCGTTGAAGAAGATCTGGCAGGCATGATCGACAACGAAACCACCGGTGACGTGAAACTCAAAGACGGACTCACCGTCTTCGACGTCTCCCAACTGCCCGAAAACGGGCCCGCCCTGGCGATTGTCATGACGGTGATCAACACGTGGATGACCAACCGCCTGTTCAAAGCCAAGAACCGCCGCCAAACCCACTTCGTCGTCGAAGAAGCCTGGCACCTGGTCCAAACCTCGGTCGCCAAAGTGATCCGCCGCAACCAGAAAGTCTCCCGCGCCATCGGCTTGTCCAATTGGTTTTTCTTCCACCACGTCTCAGACATCCCTGCCGGCACCGACGCGGAAGCCATCATCAAAGAATGCGACACCGTGCTGGTCTACCAGCAGAAGAAAGCACCGGACGCCCGGGCAGCAGTGGACATGTTCGACCTTCCGGCCTCCAGCTACCCCACGATCCTGAACCTGGCCACCGGCACCTGCCTGATGAAAATCGGCAACGAAGCCCCGTTCGAGGTGAAGCATCTGCGCAGCGACGTGGAAACAATCCTCACCGACACCGACAAAGCCCTGGTTGCCAGGACGACGAGTGAAAAGGAGCAGGATCATGGCCTCCCCACAGCGTGAAAGCAGCTTCACCACTTTCTTGATCATCGCGGTGCTTGCCGGGATCGTGCTGTCCGCGTTGAACTGGGGCGAGAAAATCACCCCCACGGATTCCAAAGTTTCCTGGAATCCGTTGGATCTGCTCGAAGCGGGCCTGGATGGGAATCTTGCCTGGCCTACCGCGTCCTGGTTCATCCTCGGCGGCATCATTGTCCTGCTCATCGCCGGATACGTACTGATCACCGAACTATGGGTGACCCCGCGCAAGAACACCGCCACGTTCAATCCCCAGGGTGCGGCGATCACCTCGATGATGGGCTTCACCGCCGCCTGGCATAAGGCACGCCAGATCTATGGGCCGTCGGTCACCAGGAAAACCGCGGAAGCGTTCATCGCACTGGCTGTCTACACCAACGCATCCAAAAAAGTGGCCCTGTATATCCAGCTCGAAGACAGCCTCTGGGTCTATGCCCCGGCCCGCGGCGGCAAAACCTCCAGCATCGTGGTGCCCATGGTGCTCGGCGCGCCCGGACCGGTCCTGGCAACGTCGACCAAACCCGACGTGGTCGCCTGGACTGCCACCGCACGCCAAGCGCAAGGCCAAGTATTCGTCTGCGATTGGGAGGGAATTACCGGCTGGCCCAACAAGGTGAAATGGACACCGATCTACGGGTGCGAGGACGAAGACGAAGCCCTGGAACGCGGCAAAGCCTGGGCGAACGCAGCCCCCATGGAAGGCACCAAAAACGGTTCCTGGTTCAGCGCCAAAGCAGGCTCCGTCCTCGGCCGGCTGCTGCACGCCGCCGCACTGGAAGACCGCACCATGGATGACCTGTTGCTATGGATCTTCGACTCCCACAACCCAGAACCCATCACCATCCTGGAAGACCACCACAAATCACGGGCCTTCATCCAACCCCTGCGCGAGCGCACCGAATCAAGGGCCGGGGAAACCGAAGACTCCATCAAATCCACCCTGCTCTCCCTGGCCGAACCGCTGGTCACCGAAAAGGTCCTCTCCCAGTTCCGGTTCCGTCGCGACGAAGCCTTCGACATCAACACGTTTCTTGAAGGGCAGAACACTTTGCATATCGTGGTGGACGGCGAAAAATCCCCGCTGGGTACGTTGAGTACGATGTTCGCCGATCAGGTGTACCGGGCCGCACGGCGCAAATCCAGTACCTTTGCTTCTGGCCGGCTCTGGCCGGTGTTCCGCATGGTGCTCGATGAAGCACCCAACGTGGCAGCCTTCAGCAACATGGCCGAGCTGATCACCGACACTGGTGGTCGCGGCATCCAAGTGATCGGCATCAGCCAGTCCTTCATCCAGAACGAAGCACGCTGGGGCAAAGAAGAAGCCAAAGCCATCGAATCGAACGCCAGCCTGAAGCTGATTTTCCCCGGCATCAACAGCGAAGACCTGAAAACCTACGCCAGCGACATGGGCGTACGCGACAAAGCCCGCATCAGCCATTCCTCCAGCAAAACAGGCGGCTCGAGGACCACCAGCACGGAAGAAAAAGCGATCGTGCGCGCTGAAGAGCTCAAGCATCTGCGCTTCGGGCAGGCAACGGCCGTGTATCGGAACTTGCCTCCGCACGTGGTGCACACCGAAATGGTGTGGCAGCGCAAAGACCATCAGGACTTGAAAGACATGAAAGACCAGACACTGCGCACCTGCGGCAAGGTCTTCTTGGATGCCGATCATGTCGGAGGAAAGGCGGTGGACGTTGAGCGAGCAGAGTAACCGCGATGAACTGATCGAACTCATCGTCCCCATCGTTGAGCCACTGGTGGAACGCCAGAAAAAAGTCGAACAAGTGCTTCAGGAACAAGAAGCAGTCCTTGTAGAGCTCGCTGGCCAGTTGGGAACACTGCTGAAAAAGAGCAAAGAGCAGAAGCCGTCTCCGTGGAATCTTCATCAAGGCAAGCCCGAGGAAAACGCTGAGTTACTGGGTGAAATCAATGTATGGCTGCCGTGGTTCAACACCACGTATGGGGCTGGGCAAAGCACTAACATGATTCCTTCCTGCTGGTTCCGGCATCCCAATGTAGTAGCCCACCTCATGGGGTTCTACGTGGCATGGAAAGCCGCCAACTACGGGACGACGAGCCCTAACAGTGATCTGGTGTATTGGAATCTGCGCTACCTGCCTGACGTTCTGGACATCGTCAATGCCCCCAGTGACAAGGGCGGCATGGCGGGGTGCAGGCGGGAGCATCGTGCCCCAGACCGGGTAGACCCGGTGCCCGAACCACTGAATGATGATTTCGCCCAATGGCTGAAGCAAGAACATCTAGCGTCAAAAGAGGTAGGAAACAACCTCTGAGGAAGAACGATAGGGAAGCTCACGCTAAGTGATCCAGCAGCACTGAACAAGTTGCTCTTGCTCTGTTAGCTAGCGGGTGGCGAATGCCGCGCCTTGCGCGTGGATCTGGAAGTTTCGCTAAGCTACACAGAAGCGTTTTTGAATGAATAACGTCGTAATTGAGCACTTCAAATTGGTCAATAAACGCGTGCAAATAAACCGATGACACGTAGGCATTCCCGTATGCGTGTGGGTTCAGGGCTCTGGACATCGGTAGAAAATTAATGAGACGCCGCTAAGCCCTTCACCCGATACCGCAACACCCGATCCGTCCCCGGATACACAGTCCGCGTACCGCTGAGCAACTCACACAATTCACCCAACGCCACCGTGGCACGACGCGTCGGCAAAGAATCCAACACAACCTCCAGCACCCCGTCCTGGCCCGGATCCAAATCCCCGCTCAGCTTCAACGCCTGCCGCACAAACACATGAGCCTGGCTCGACGCTGCCTTATAACCGGTCTGCGTACTCACCTGGGTGACCAGCATCATCGTGACGTTATACGCGGCCATCCGAAACGCGTGCAACACCTGCTTCAACTCAGATTCCAGCACCTGCTGCCCAGGGTTCACTTCACCCAAAGGGAGTTTCGCTGACATCGCCTGATACTCCTTAGACGCCTGC
>NZ_JBQSYR010000046.1:0-15221 GCF_052379505.1 Glutamicibacter sp. 363
TGCCCTTGAACTAGTGCGTGGTTTCGCCTATGGCAGGTATCTGAACTTCCTCGTGCCGCTAAGGGGTCTGCATGCCGTCCACCGTTAAAAGGCGTTGCTAGTTGCGGAAGCCTTCGCGAAATGATGCCGGAAACACTAGTTGCGACCTTACCAGCGCCGGCTGCGCCTCCCGCTCCGAGCCCGAACCCTAGCGCCGCCGTAAAAGTGTAATCTGACCAGGAGTGCTGTTTTCCGTCAGTAGTCATGTTCGTGACATTGCTCGAAGCACCTCCGCCACCGGCGGCATAGGCTCCTCGAGTTGCTTTTCGATTCAGGAGTCGCTGGCCGGCTTTATGCACGAATCGCGTTGAGCCTGATTTGATGGCGCCAATTGATGCGTGAGCCCCCTTGGCTAGAACGCTGGCGAGGCCACCAGAAGGTGCACCACCGAGTGCTCCAATACCCATGTCTCTCCACACGTTTTTGGCGTCAATTGTACCTGTGGTCGCTTGCTGCGCGATCAGCGAGGCTCCTCCTGAAGTTAGCGCACCTGTAGCTGCGCCCATTAATACTAGCCCAGCTGGTCCACCGACACCGGTGAACATGAGAGCTGCGCCAGCAACAATCATCGCCGTTCCAGCGATGTATGGATGTTTTCAATCCAATTCCCAGCTTCTCGCCAAGCATTTCCAACGAAGCACTCGTTGATCCCTTCTACGATTGAGTCGCCAACATAATTGGCTCTGCGTGGCGTCTGAGTAAGCCTTGAGTTATTCTGCCGTCACCGTTGGCAAGCCCAGCGGGTCGATCTGGTGTATTGGATCGGAGCCTGCGGGATCGCCAAGTGTATCGACCCATAGCTTCTGTTCCACGGGATCGCCCACTGGGTCTCCCATTACAGGGTCCACGACGGTGGTATTGATGGTGGACAAGCGGCCGGGGGATCCCATTCGAAGTGCAGTTACATCGAATCAGTGCGTTCGCTGATCTGTCGGCCAGCATCATCGTAAACGTAGGTTACGGATTCCACAGTCCTGTCAGGTGCCGTGCCGGTGCGTGAAAGTCATTGTTGAAGAGTCAGGATGGGATTAACTCGCTGGGTTTTCAGGAGTTAGAGAATCGTTTTTGAACTGCGACCGCCATGGCATGCTGCGACTCGGCCCACATTTTAATACGCGGGTATACCCGAGCGGGAATGCGGCGGCGAATCCGACCATGACCTCATCGTTTGAATTACGCGTTACGGAAGTATGCCAACTGGATGAAAATGAGATCGTTCTCATCAAGTTCTACTTTAGGGCTCATCTTGTTAACCTAAAGTTCAATTTAGTGAACGAATCACCACATCATCGCAGTGAAGGGAATCCGCCATGCTGTCATTCTGGTTGGCACTAGCTTCTAACGTTATCGGCATTACCGTCCTCGTCTATTTCGTATATTTCCGCCGTCATTTCCGGCGAGATCTGGTTTTGGCCTACATCGCCTTGAGCATGGGTATTTTCGCCGTGACGATGCTGCTCTCGGGCAGCGGAGCTGGAATGGGCTTGGGGCTTGGCCTCTTCGGCATCCTCTCGATCATTAGGCTGCGTTCGGATACCTTGACCCAAGAAGAGGTCGCTTATTACTTCATCTCGCTGGCGATTGGCCTGGTCAACGGACTTCATCCGGATCCGGCCTGGCTGGCACCGGCCGCCACCGGCGCGTTGGTGCTGGTCATGTTCCTCGCCGACCACCCGCGCTTTGCACCTCGCACGGATCGCCAGACGGTGACCTTGGAGAAGGCCTACCCGCAGAAGCATGAATTGGTGGCCGCGCTGGAAAAACTGCTTAACGCGAAGGTGTTGCGCACCGTGGTCATTGAGCTCGACATGGTTCGCGATCTGACCATCGTAGATGTACGTTTTCGCACGAATCAGGCCAGCAAGCCGAAGGCCAAAACCGATGTCTTCTCGGGAACCTATGAACTGGCCAATACGTTGCCTGCCTCGGATAACACTGCCAAGCAGGAGTCGTGGTCCAAATGACCGCCGAGGTGAAAACCGACTCCTGCGCGCGTGAAGCCATCGAAGCGGCCGTCATTGACCGCTCGCCGATAGGATTAGCGGAAGTCATTTCGGAAGCTGCCCTGCAGTCACGCGTGGACCGCAAGTTTCTGCTCACTCCAGGTGAATTTACCGCCCTCTCGGAGCGCCTAGGGGATGGTTTCAAGATCATGGAGATCGACGGGCTTCGCACCTTCCGCTATGAATCCGTGTACTTCGACACCGAGGACTTCGAACAGTACCGGGCTCACCGCCAGGGCCGTCGCAGACGTTATAAGGTCCGCTCGCGTACCTACGCGGACACCGGATTGTCGATGTTCGAGATCAAGACCAAGGGACTTCGCGGATCCACCGTGAAACACCGCGTGGAACAAGATCCGCAGTTGGCTGGCGAGCTGACCGCTGAGAACGCCGAGTTCCTCGAACAGGTACTGGCAACCGAGTACGGAGAGGAAGCGCCGGACTTGGCGCCGGTGCTCGATAGCTCCTATGTTCGTGCGACTTTCGTAAACCCCATCGACGGTGAACGAGTAACCTGCGATGTGGAATTGAGCTACGCCAATGGCGAGCAGCAGATCACCGGACCAGATCTGATCGTCGTGGAAACCAAATCTGCCGACGGACGTGGAGCTTCAGACCGAGCGCTTGCCGATTTGGGGATCCGCGAGGTCAGCATGTCGAAATACTGCATCGGCATCGCGTTATTGCATCCGGAACTGCCTGCTAACCGCTGGAGCCGCCTCTTGGAACAACGCTTCGGCGCACGGCGTCGCCCGGTGTCTTATCCGGCACCTCGCAGGACGGCAGTACGCAGCTAAACGCCAAGGTGTGCCGCCCTGGGGATTCTCCTATATGAACTGCTCCCCAGAAGTTGGATAGCGAAATCAGTGGCCAGCATCTGGGACGTTTTTCAATGAGTTCACGAAGCGCACTGACGCAAACCCGAAAAATGACTCGCTGACTTATTCGAGCAAGGTTTCGGGTTTTAGACAGCAACGTCCGAGCGGGGAGTCCGTGAGGGGGCCTGTACTGTACGTCGGGTTTATCAACGATGGCCGTTTATGTCTTTTGGAAAAACCCAAGAACCCCGAAACTCCTTTGAAGTGAAGAAGGGCGTGTTGAGCCGCTTTGCGGCTGGTCAATAAGATGGCCAGCGCTACGAGATTCGATTGACCTCGTTCACGCTCGTTTTTAGGTGCTCCAAGGCCGGGTTGGCCTACAAATCGGGAGGGAACCGTGCTTTGGTGTGTACTGACAAATGAGGCTTCTGGGACGCTACTTCATCTTCGCGACCAACGACGGGAACACTGGATTCTCCGAGGTTGAGTACCGGATTTTCTTCTCGTTCAGAAAGTTGATGACTTCCTTCGCGATCAGATCCATCTTCTCGTTGCTGTCCTGATTCTGGCTCCTCGTCGCCTGGTGGTACTCGCTCAACTCGAACAGGTCCGGGAAGTTCGGATCCAATATTCCCTTTTTGAACATCAAATTCTGGATCATCGTCTCCATGAATTCCTCGGTCATCTCCGGGTACAGGACCGTCGCCATTACGTCCAATAGAGTCGGGACGTCCTCGTATTCCCTCTCGAACCGCTCGGACAGAGTCTCGTTCCACGGGCATTCGCTCGGCGTCATCCACGAAGATGGGTTCGACTCCCATTCCGTTTCGCGTTCCGCCTGCCGGTTCTGATTGTCCAGGAACCTCTGGGTGCTCCAGTCGCGGCTCTCGCTCAGAGATGCTGGCACCGATTCCTGGTTCACAAGTGGCCTTGTTGATTGATTCATGATCTATCAGCTCCTGGTTGTTTCCATGCTCATCGCCGACCATTGAGAAGAATGCGTCTTGGTTCTCAAAAGAATTCTCACGAGCCATTTTCACCTGTTTGCTTTACATAACATGATGAACGCCGCCGAATGTCAAGTAGCCCGACCATTTTTCCGGGCTACGCTGATCCTCGTCGAGGGCACTAAAAGTTCAGTCCGAGTCCAACGCGAAGAGACTTGGTGGCTGGCTGTTGGAGTGACCGGAGGCTGATTCTGGAGTCGTTCGGTCCCGGTGGCTAAAATGTTCTCCAAGGGTTTTGCGCACTAGCGCGTGGCGGCTAGCCGGTATCCGACCCCGCGCACGGTTTCAAAGCGTTCCCCGCCGAGTTTGTTGCGCAGGTAGCGCACGTAAACGTCCACCACATTCGAGCCCGGATCAAAGTCATAGCCCCAAACACGAGATAGCAGCTGCTCGCGGCTGAGCACCTGGCCTGGATTGCGCAAGAATGCCTCGGCTAGGGCGAATTCTCGGGCGGACAGTTCAATTTCCTTATCCGCGATGGTGACCCGGCGGCGCAATAAATCCATTTCCAAGTCGCCGTGGTTCAGTACCGAAGATTCGCTGGCGCTATCTTCGGTACGCAGGCGCAAGCGAACCCGGGCCAGCAGCTCGTCAAAATGGAACGGTTTTGCCATGTAGTCATCGGCGCCGTTCTGCAAACCGGTGACGGTGTCTTCCACGCTGCCTCGCGCGGTAAGAATGATCACTGGCGTTTCGATCTGCGCTGCACGCATCCGCCGCAGCACCGAGAAGCCATCTTCATCGGGCAATCCGAGGTCCAAGATGATCAGTTCGTAGTCGCCGTCCAGGGCCAGATCGAAGCCGTCGCGCCCGGTCCCGGCAACTGCTGAAGTCAGCCCTGCGGCACGTAACCCTTTGGCGACAAATGAACTAATGCGAGGTTCATCTTCAATGATCAGGATTCGACTCATGCTTCGGTACCTCGTGTAGTTAGTGGGATATCGATATAGAACGTGGAGCCCTTATTCGGTTCGGAATCCACCCAGACACGGCCGCCATGGGCGGTGGCAATTGCAGAGACAATATTGAGGCCTAGCCCCGATCCATCTGCGCGGACCGAATTCTTGCCTCGGCCGAAGCGCTCGAAAATGCGATCGATGTCATCGGGCTGGATGCCGACACCGGTATCCGAGACCCACCAGCGCAATAAGGTATCCCCGTGGCCGTCTCGAAGCACTTCGTTGCCCAACCCGATTCGCGTTCCTTCCGGGGAAAACTTCACAGCATTGGCGCAGAGCTGCAGCATGGCTTGGGTAATGCGCGTTTGGTCCAGGTTAACCGTGGATTCGGAACGATAATCCACTCTCCAGTGGCGATCGCCCAAGCCCCGGGCTTTGTCCAGAATGTCGTCCAATAGCGTGCCAACCTCGGTTGGCTGAGGCTGGATGAAGTCTGCTCGATTGGATTTAGCCAACATGACCAGATCATTGATGAGCAGGCTCATACGCCCCATCTCATCCAGCGCTATTTCTTTGCTCTGCTGCACATCTTCCGGGTCGCGCGTGTCCATGAGCTCCAGGTGGCCGCTGACGATCGTGACCGGGGTGCGCAGTTCATGCCCGACATCGTCGAGCAGCTGCCGCTGCGACTTCAGCGCACTTTCCAAGCGGTCAAGCATTTCGTTAATGGTCACCGTCAGCTCGGCGAATTCATCATTCCCGGTGACTTCGATTCGCCGCGAGAGGTCGCTTTCCGAGATTTGATGCGCGGTGGTCTGCAGCCTGCGTATCGGCTCCAGGGTCCGATTCACCACCAGCCACGAGGCACCGGCCGCAAGCGCCATCACCAGGACCCCAACGGCAGAGAAAATAGCAAAATTCCGGTCATCGGCGCGTGCTTCTCCAAGGTAGTCATAGGCGAGCACAAATGCGCTGAAACTTGGATCTTCTGGAAGCTGCACCGGGACGATCGCCGCCCGATACGTGGTCATCTCCGTCTTGACGGTCCCCAAATGGATATGGCTGTCGGTTTTGCTCTGTTCGGCCCAAGCCAGAAATTCTGGGTCGTCCTCCAGGCGCAGCTGGACGACATCCGGTGCGGTCCACTGAACCTCGCCTCCGGCCAGGCCGAGCATTCCCTGATGCCGTGAAGGCAATGTGCGCTGCATGGCCGTGTAGAGCAGGTCCTCGGCCTTTTCGAAGTGCTGCAAGGTGCGCGGATCCACGCCAGTTTCGGCCAGTACGCCGAACTCCTGCACGGTACGCGACAACGAGTCATCGAGCCGTTCGTTCAGCTCGTGGCGTTGTACCGCGTAGCTCGCAGCGCCGGCGACGAGCAATGCCAAGCCAACGACTAGTAGCATTCCGGTGAGCACCCGTGCGCGAATAGACCATGAGCGCCTAGTCGTCATCGTCGTCTAGCTCATCGTCATCGTCATCGTCGTCATAATCGTCATCATAGTCGTCGTCATCATCGTCATAGGTGTTCGCCGAGGGTGGCAGCGGGACCACCGGCTTCTTCGTCGGCTTTGGCTTCACCGTGGGCTGCTTTGTCGGTTTTGCCTTGGGCGTTTCCGTGACGGTGCTCTTGCTTGGAACAGCGCTCTTCGTCGGGTCCTCGCTTATTGATGGCGAGGGAGAAGGCGAGGGAGTCTCGGAGGAGGTAAAAGTCGGGGAATTGGGAACCTCGCTGGTGGGCGAGGTGCGATCTTCGTTAATGATGAAGCCATTGCCCAGATCCTTGTCCATTGGGTCTGCGATGACCTGCCGAATACCTAAAAATCCCAAGAGCACTACGACGATCACGATGATCGACAGCGCGAGGCGGCGCAACGTTTCCAATCCCATGCCAACCATTGTCTCTGAGCCAGATTAGACCAAGATGAGAAGTGGCCTAAGCCGCCACAAATAGTTGATTGCGATACTGGTCCACTTGCGGCACGAACTTTGGAAATGGCAGCAGAGTAGCGTTCGGCAAAACATGTTTGATCGCGAGCAATGGTTCTGGAGTCACCGCTGCTGCTCGGCGGGCCTTGCCCGGTGCTGCTGCAGAGAGCATGCTCCGACGCGTGGGAGCCGCACGTTGAACCATCATCGGGTTCGACTCAAATTCTAGATTCTGCTGTTCAAGGCAGCCCGGGATTCAACGCAGGTGTTCGAAAATGATGTTCGTTTGTGTGGAAGAAAACGCATTGTTGGAGCCCAAATGGCTCGCAACGAACGTGCGCAACTCATCGATGGAACGGGCGGCCACGCGGACCAGCAGATCCGGAGTGCCACCTAGGACAAATACGTCACGGACCTGTGGCAGGTCGGCTAGGTTCTTAGCCGCGTGGAGCATCCGGTCGCGGGCTCGTGCGGCTACGACCACGGAGATCATGGCATGGACCGTGACACCGAGGAGTTTTTCATTGATTCTTGCCTCGTATCCCTCAATGATGCCGCGGGTCCGCAGCGCCTTGACCCTGCCAAGGCAAGTGGAGGGGGCAAGGCCCACGCGTTGAGCCAAAATATTGTTGGCCAGCCGCGCATCCTTGTGAAGCTCGACGAGAATCGCCAGATCGGTTTCGTCCACCTGAACGGAATTCGACTGGGCTGGTCCAGAGCTGGCCCAAGCTGAACCTGACACGGAATGGTCTCCTAGTTCTTCGCGAAAGTTCGAAAGTTGAACAAATCTTCCACTGTTGATTCTACGATGAATGCAACGGTTAGTTCTCAGAGAAAGCAAACAAGATATGAGTACAGTGGTCAGTCGCGAACAGTTGGAGCTATTGGATCACCAGGATGCGCTAGCCTCCTTCAAGGATCGGTTCCTATTGCCCGACGGGGTGTTGTACCTGGACGGAAATTCGCTGGGACCACTGCCGGCCGGTGCCGCCGAGCGTGCTGCAGAGGTGGTGAATGTCGAGTGGGGACAAGGATTGATCCGTTCGTGGAACAGCGCCGGCTGGTTTGAGATGCCCACTCGATTGGGAGACAAACTCGGATCCTTGTTAGGTGCCAATCCGGGCGAGACGGTGGTTACCGATACCACCAGCCTGAACCTCTTCAAGGCCTTGGCTTCGGCGCTTCGCATCCAACAGGTTGATGGCCCGGGCCGCCGTGTGATCATCACCGAACGCGACAATTTCCCCACCGACATCTACATTGCAGAAGGTCTCGCCGAGTTGCTGAACTCGGTCGGTGCAGAAACCGGCATTCGCTACGAAGTGAAATTGATCGACAACGAAACCGAGCTGCTTGCCGCGCTAGACGAAGACACCGCGGTCATCTCGCTGTCGCACGTTAACTACCGCACCGGCTCCATGTGGGACATGGCGTCCATAACCGAAGCGGTCCACCAAGCTGGGGCACTGGCAATTTGGGATCTGGCGCATGCTGCCGGCGCCGTTCCCGTAGATCTAAACGCCGCAAAGGCCGACTACGCGGTTGGGTGCACCTACAAATACCTCAACGGCGGCCCGGGCTCTCCGGCTTTCATCTGGGTCAACGCCCGGCATCAGGACCGCTTCTGGCAACCGCTCTCCGGATGGTGGTCCCACCAGGCACCCTTTGAAATGGCAGAGCAATACACCCCGGCAAATGATGTACGCCGATTCATGTGCGGCACCCAGCCGGTAACGTCCATGGCGATGATCGAGGTAGGCCTGGATATCGCGGTGGAAGCCGAGATGGAATTGGTCCGGGCGAAGTCCTTGGAACTCACCGACCTATTCATCGAGCTAGTCGAGACCCGATGTGCCGGACACGGACTCGAACTGATTACCCCTCGTGAGCATGCGCATCGCGGAAGCCATGTGAGCTTCCATCATCCGAACGGCTACGAGATCATTGCCGCGTTGATCGAACGCGGCGTAATTGGCGACTACCGCGAGCCTGCGGTGCTGCGCTTCGGCATCACGCCGCTGTTTCTGAGCCGTACGGATATCTGGGATGCGGTGGAGATCTTGCGTGAAGTTCTGCACACAGGCCACTGGCAACGCGAAGAGTTTGCCGTGCGAAATGCCGTGACATAGCAGGAATACTGGGCGCTGGCGCCCAGCGGCTCCCAAAACCGCACGGCCGAGGCGATAGTACGCTTGAACGCAGCGAGGCAGCTGGTGCCTCGCTGCGTTTTCTTTGAGGGGTGCTGCGCAACGTGGGAACTGAACCTGCGAACAATGTACCGGGTGGCTTGGGGCTGAAAAAGTCGCTTACCACGGCCCAGATGACCATGATCGCCCTCGGCGGGGCGATTGGCACCGGCCTATTCATGGGCAGCAAGCTTGGCATCCTGCTGGCCGGTCCATCGGTGATCATCAGCTACATTATTGGTGGCATCATCGCCCTACTGGTGATGGGCGCGCTTTCGGAAATGACTGTGCATCAACCTGTGGCAGGGTCGTTCGGTGTGTACGCGGAGAAATACGTTGGACACTTCGCCGGGTACCTGACCAAGTATCTTTACTGGTCCGCGTTGGTCTTCGCGGTGGGAACCGAAGTCAGCGTGGTGGGGGAGTACATGCAGTACTGGTTCCCCGATATTCCCGGATTGTTCTGGGTGGTCGTCTTCTCTCTGGCACTTCTCGCGGTGAACATGTCCAGCGTGAAGTTCTTTGGAACCACCGAATATTGGTTCTCCGCGATCAAGGTCTTCGCGATCGTCGCCTTCATAATCATCGCCGCATGGCTGGTATTCCATGACCCAAATGACCAGTTTGGCATCGCCAACTACAGCGCTGAATCAGGGTTCTTCGCCAACGGCATCTGGGGCACTTGGAATGCGGTGATCGTCGCAATTTTCTCTTATATGGGCATCGAAGCAATCTCCATTGCAGCCGCGGAATCACGCAATCCTCAGATCGCGGTGCGCAAAGCCTTCAAGACGACGTTCCTGCGCCTGTTGCTGTTCTATGTGTTCACCATGGGGCTGATCCTCGCGATTGCACCAACCAGCGAGCTGGTCAACGGCGGTTCTCCCTTCGTGACCGTGATGAGCCTGATGGGTGTTCCCTTCGCCGACTCGGTGCTGAACTTCGTGTTGATCGTCGCTGCCCTTTCAGCCATGAACGCGCAGCTGTACGCGGCGACTCGCATGCTCAAATCCTTGGCGGATTCCGGCCATGCTCCATCTCTCGCACGAAAGCTCAACGTGAAGGGTTCGCCCATCCACGCGGTCTGGATGTCTGCTGGCGGGATTGCGGTGGCTGCGCTGGTCTACGGGCTTGTCCCGGATGGAGGCCTGGGCATCATGATCTCGCTAGCGACTTTTGGTGCCATCGCCACCTGGTTCATGATCCTCATAACTCACCTAGCCTTCCGTCGACACATCGGCAAAGAACAAATCCGTCTGGAATTCAGGCTGCCGGGCTACCCGACCGCTTCGTTGCTCGGCGCGATACTCCTCGCGGGCTTGCTGGCCACCTCGTATTTCACCGAACAGTTCAGCTACACGCTGGTCTTCGGCATTCCGTTTGTGGTCGTGATGTCGCTGCTCTATAAGTTGGTTTTTGCCCGCCGTGCCAAAGTCCGGGCCTAGAACAAAAGCCAACTAAACTCGTAGGAGGTCTGCGCGGTGCAGGCCAGAACTTTGAAGGGGCAACTGTGGCCAAGCTGTATTTCCGATACGGGGCAATGAACTCGGGCAAATCAACGAGCTTATTGCAGGCCGCCTTCAACTATGAGGAACGCGGTCAGCGTATCTTGCTGGCGAAGCCGGGCGTCGACACCAAGGGGGAGGCCTCGATCGTTTCCCGTTTGGGTATTGAACGCGAGGTCGACTTCGTCATCAGCCCCCGAGGCGATGTGCGTCAGCAGTTCGCTGCGATCGCTTCCGGCGAGGACCCTGAAGCCTTGCTCACCCATGTTGATTCGCCTCCGGTCGCTTGCCTGCTTGTCGACGAGGCGCAGTTCTTGACGCGTGAGCAGATCGATGACCTGCTGCGCATTGCCGTGTTGGACAATGTCCCGGTCCTTGCCTATGGGATCCGCACGGACTTTAGAACTCACGCTTTCCCAGGCTCTGCGCGATTAATGGAGCTGGCGCACTCGTTGGAAGAGCTGAAGACCATCTGCCGTTGCGGACGCAAGGCAATGTTTAACACTCGTAGAGTGGGGAACCAGGTTGTTTTTGACGGCGACCAGGTGGCTATCGACGGGGAAGATGTCTGGTACGAGTCACTGTGTGCCTCATGCTACCTAGAGGTTTCCGGCGGGCGACTGAGCTAGGTCTTTCTAGTGGGGTTAGCCGCGTGGGAAAAGACCAGAAACTGCGCGCTGAAGTCCCCAATCAAAACCGTCACTTTGTGGCGCATCAACGTCCAATTGCACAAGGTTTTGACGGTAAGCCACCGAACCCAAAATGTGGTTGAGCAGTAGCTGCTGACCAAAGCGGGCATCCTCTGTGGACAAACCAGCAGAGTGAAGCAAGTCGCGTAGCTGCAGAACCGGATTGAGCTGCTCAACTTGCAATGCGCTGGCTACTTCGATCACCTCTGGGCTGTCCTGGATGGGAAGCAGAGCCAAGTACAGCTTGCGGCATAGCTGCAAAACAGCGTCGGCGGGTGTTGCAAAATTTTCTGGGATGACACGTAGCTGCTCGGTGTTCAATAATTTTGCGGCAACGGCAGCTAGTAGCTCTTGTTTGTTCTTCACATGCCAGTACAGCGCGCCAACCTGAACTTCGAGTTCTTTGGCTAAACGCCGCATGGAAAGGTCAGCTAACCCGAACTGTTGCAGGATATCGACCGCGGTATCCACGACGGTCAGCTGAGTTAGTGCCATGCCTTCTAGTCTAGACGTAGTGACGTCGGCTACCCGTGTGCACTGACCTGGCCGGGTTTTCCTAGGCTGCGACGTTGACTACGCTGGCAATGAAAATGGACAGCACGGTGGTCCAGCCGACGATTGCGACTGCCTGCCAGATGAGGATGCGTGCCTTGTTGATGCCGGCGGCAGCGAGCATGGTGGCGGTGAAGTGCGTTGGCAGCAGCAGTGGGCCGAGCAAGCTCACCCCTGGCACGCCGTAGCGTTCGAATGCGCGCTGGAATTTCATGCGACGGTTGACTTTGCGTTCGCTGTCCTCGGCTACCGGCGCAATGCTTTCGTGGAGCTGTGCGTCTTCGGTGCGGTTGGCACCATTTACTGCGACAGGTTCTTTGGCTCGTTTGCGGTTGACCAGTGCGGTGCGGGCACCGGAACCCAGTAGCACTAGCAACGCCACACAGATGAAGTTGCCGATGATGGCGGCGATGGCGGCGGCCACCGGGTTAATTCCGCCAAGAATGCCGATGGTTGCCGCACCTTCGCCTTCGATGAAGGGCACTGCGCCGGCGAGGGCGACGATCAGTGGCTGTACGATTTCTGGAACTTGGGAGATGAGGTTCTGGAAGGATTCGATGAGGTTCATTATTGTTCCTGTCGTGGGTCACTGGATGTGTGTGTAATACAATTTCATCGCGTTTTCGGTGCCACGGTAAGTGTCTAAATGTCACTTGTGACAGGGAGCTTTGCATGTTTGGGCCATGACAAATGTCATCCCCGTATACTGAAGAAATGAGTGCTCTTTTACCTGCCGATCCGACTGAGAACTTTGGCCCCGGATCGATTGGTTCGCGCAGGCTGAGTACGGGAATCACCGCCACTTGGTGGTACACGGTGGCCGCTTTGTTGATGTTTCAGCTCACGATCCTGCTCTTATGGGTCGGCGCGCTGGCCAACCTGGACAAGGGCACTGCTTCCATGGCCATCATGTCGATTGGGGGACTGGTGTGGTGCGCCGCGACGATTTCCTTGCTGATGCAATACCGGCGCCGAGATGAAACTGCCGGAGCCGCAGCGCAATGGCGCAGCATCCTGCTTCCACTACTCATCAGCGCGGTATTTGCGCTGGTGGCGGGTCTGAGCAGCGGGCTTTGGGTGGTGGGCGCGTTGCCCATCGTGCAATCGCTGATGTTGCTCAACTGGCCTCGCGGCGTGCGCATGCGCTTGGTCATCACCACGCTGGTATTACTTGGAGGCCTGTGGTTTATCGACCTGCCAGCGGTGTCCTCCGCCAAGGGGGACAGCTGGTGGACACTGGGAATCGCGACCATTGTGTTGCCAGCGATGACCGTCAGCTCACTGTGGTGGTGGGACGTGCTTGCCACACTTGACCGCGCCCGGGCGGCGGAATCACGGTTGGGGGCCACCCAAGAGCGGCTGCGGGTTGCGACCGACGTACATGACCTGCAGGGCCATCACCTGCAGGTGATCGCGTTGCAGCTCGAACTCTCCGAACGGCTGCTGGCGCGTGACCCGCAGGCGGCGCTGCAACAGCTGCGGCTGGCCAGGTCAAGCGTTGCCGAAGCCCAGCAGGGCACCCGAGATCTGGCCATGCGCTTCCGTGGTGTTCCGCTGCGCGACGAGATCGATAATGCGGTTGACCTGCTCAGGGCTGCCGGAACTTCGGTGAATGCCGTGGTGTCTGCCGAGGCAAACTCGGCACCCGCCGCCACTCTCGGGCCGATCATTCGTGAAACGACAACCAACGTGCTCCGTCACGGCGGCGGGAAGCGCGCACAGCTGTCGTTGAGGCGCGAGGAAGACCAATGGCGCTACGAGATCACTAATGATGTTGCAGCAGCTGCCAAGGATGGTGCGGATGGATCGGGGCTGCAGGGGATCAGCCGCCGGGTGGCCGAAGCCGCTGGCTCGGTTCAGGTGCAACGTGGAAAACATGAGTTCACGGTCGTAGTGCTGGTGCCGGCGATGAGTCCTAAGGAAGAGCAATGATGATCCGAGTATTAATCGCAGATGATGAGGCAATGATTCGTTCGGCGGTGGCGGCCCTGTTGTCTTTAGAGGACGACATCGAAGTGGTTGCCGAATGCGCCGACGGTGCGCAGGCTGTTGTTATGGCAGAGAAACTAAAGCCAGATATCTGCCTGCTCGATTTGGAAATGCCAGAACTTGACGGCGTCCAGGTGGCCGACCGGCTGAGCGGTACGTTGGCCGCGACCCGCTGTGTTGTGGTGACCAGGCATGCCGGCCCCGGGGTGTTGCGCAAGGCCCTGGCATCCGGCGTCGCCGGATTCCTCCCGAAGTCGCGAAGCGCCAACGAGGTGGCCGAGGTCATCCGCCGCGTCGCGGCAGGCGCACGCTACGTCGACCCCGAGGTTGCCGCCGATGCGCTAAGCGAGGAGCGCAGCCCGTTGACCGAGCGGGAACTGGACGTGTTGCGCGCGGGCCGGCGTGGAGAATCCACGAGCCAGATCGCCAGGGCACTCGGCCTTGCCCCCGGAACCGTGCGCAATTACATCTCTGCGATTCTGGCTAAGTTGAATGTTGCTACCCGCCAGCAAGCGGTGTTGCTGGCCGAAGAGCGTGGCTGGATCTGAGACATATACTCGAAGTGACGCTGTTCGCGCTGTCCGGGGCGGTTGCCTTATTTGGACAGTCGCTGTTCGCAGATGTTTCGGCACTGTTCTTGCAGCTAGTCATAACGTTGGCCTATCGGCTGAGCGTGGGAGTCTTTATCCAGACGCAGGCCCGGGACGTAGCGCGAATATACCGCAGAAATACCATGATTCTTGTGGTTGCCAGCGTGCTGAGCGTTTTTGAACCACTGAAATTTGCGGTGGCTTTGCTTCTGATGCTCGGTGCGCTGTTGATCGCGCAGCGTGCCTGGCGTTACGGCCATCCGGAAATGGAAGATAATGATGTCCCGCGGCCCCTGCAATGGATCTGAGCTCGCAGCAGAAGCCAAGGGCAGAAGCCCCCGGTGAATCATTAGCGGTTTGGATCGGTGACCGGCTGTTGAAGCTCGGTCACCCAATCGGTCTGGTCTTCGGACTCTGCGCGCACATAAAGTTCGCGGCACGGGCCGGCTGGAACGAGCCCACGGGCAAGCACTTCGCCATGCACCGCTTGCCAGCTCTCATGGATTCGATCCATGGGGCCGAGGTGAATCCCGCAAATCGCCTCGGGTACTTCCTCAAGCTCAATGATCTCAAATTCATCGCTTGGCGGGGCATCGCTGAGGTACCCGGCTATCACGTCCACGCCGTTTTCGGTCCCGGTGTACTGCGCAATCGGGGTGGTCAGCGAAGCCCCTCGAAGTGCGCCTGCGACCTGGTCAAATAATGGGCCGAGGGATCCGGCAATTTCGGGTTGTTCGCTAACGGAAAACCGGCCGGCCGCTAGACGCACCGCAGGCAGGGGTTTGTGGATTATCTCGATGTGAGACATGAGTTTCTCCTTGGTGATGAGGTCAAGACGCCGGGCGACATCTCGCAGCCGCGAGGTCGCCAACCGGTGTTCGGCCTCGACTTGAGCATGACGCACGCGCAGCAGCTCAGCGATATGTGCTGCATCCATTCCCTGAGCTAAGATCAGCGAGATGTCTTCGAGGCCAAAACCGAGCTGCCGCAAGGCAACGATCCGGTGCAGGCGTTCTAG
>NZ_JBQSYR010000047.1:0-14821 GCF_052379505.1 Glutamicibacter sp. 363
TAATTCCGATATCGGAATTACATGGGTTATGCCGAGAATCGAATTATGCCGATGTGTGCTTGATGTGTCTCCTCAGCCACGGGTGTCAGGCTGATTTCTCGGAATAAGACGATACTGAGCGGATACTTGACCTTCCCATCTCTATGGAAGGAGGAAGGCCATGGGAGATCCATACAAGGTTGTCATCGTTGGTCCACTGGCGCCGCTGGCAACAGGTTTCCACATCTATTTGACGAGGCTAGGCTACTCGCCCGACTCGACGTCGAATCAGCTCCAGCTTGTTGCTCATTTATCGCGCTGGATGGATGCGCAAGGGCTGAGCATCCAGGAATTGTCGGACCATGTCATCAATGCTTTCTTTGCAGAGCGCCGATTGCGATACCACAACTTTCACACATCGCGCGCGTTGGGTGCATTTACCGGTTTCCTCCGATCCATCGGCATTGAACGCACTGCGGACCCGCCACCGACGTTCTCGGCCCAAGAAGCAATCCTGTCCCTGTTCGAGCACTACCTGGTCACTGAGCGGGCTCTGCGAGGAACAACGGTGCTGAATTACCTCAACCAGGTCAGACCGTTCCTGAAGTGGAGGGTGGGGCATGACGGATCTGACTGGGAATCGATGTCGATAGTTAACGTCACGGACTATTTGCTGTTTCGCGGGGCCACCCAATCGGTGGGTTCGATCCGGCTTGCAGCAACAGCGCTTCGCGCGTTTTTCCGCTGGCTATTTCTGGAGAGAATCATCGACCAGCCCGTCGCCGAAGGTATTGGCCCGGTCGCCTACTCGCCCTACAAAGGACTTCCGAAGTTTCTGGATATCAGCCAAATCGATGCTCTCCTCGCCGGCCCGTCGACGCGCGAAGTCCAGCCATTGCGCAGCCAGGCATTGCTGCTGATTATGGCGAGAATGGGCCTGCGTGCCCGTGAGGTTCAAGATCTCACTTTGGATGATATTGATTGGCACTCCGGAACCATCAGGGTGCCGGGAAAGGCCGGACACGTCGAACGCATACCGCTTCCGGTAGATGCTGGCGCAGCGATCGTGGACTATTTGACCCAAACCCGTCCAGTGTCCTGCGATCGCCACATATTCCTCCAAGTTCCCGCACCGCATGGACCCCTCGCCCACGGACCCATCAGCCAGATGGTCACAGTTCGCGCATCACGAGCGAATATCGGTTCCCGGATCGGCGCACATCGCCTGCGCCACAGTCTGGCCACCAAGGTACTGGGCAGCGGAGGAACATTGACCGAAGCATCCCAAATACTGCGCCATTCCAGCCCCTCAACCACCGTGATTTACGCCAAGGTCCACCTCGCGGACCTGCGAAGCCTGGTCAGGCCATGGCCGGTGGCGGCGGAGCCGAAAATCTCTGGGTCTCGGCCATGAACCGGTCACTCGACAGCTACCTGAACGAATATGTGCAGCTGCGGCACGCCATGGGCCATAGGCTAAAGGCGGCCGAAGCCATGATTGCCCGGTACCTGAACTACCTCCACGACATCAACGAAGAAGTCCTGACGGTAGACACCGCCGTGGTTTGGGCGTGCTTGCCGACCGCCGCTGCCAACCCGACGAAGGCCGCACACTTGAGTGCGATCAGGGGGTTCGCGGCCTACGTTCATGCCCATGACCCGCTGTTGGCCGCGTTGATTCCAGCGGGACTCATTCCCGCCCGCGCCACCCGGCAGCAACCCTACATTTATAGTGATTCCCAAGTGGAGGCAATGATGATTGGGGCCCTTGCACTTCGACCGGCCGTACGCGGGCTGACCTTGCAGACCTTGATCGGCCTGATGGCTGCAACAGGGATGCGGACCGGTGAATGCCTAGGGCTCAACCTCGCGGATATCGACTGGCCCAGCGGCATCTTGACGGTCAGCGGAAAGAACAACAGCACCCGGCTCGTCCCGATCCACCCCAGCACGGTGGCCGCGCTGAAAAACTATCTCTATCTCAGTCGTGCCGCCATACCCAGCGCTGAGGTGAATTCTTTCTTCATCGGTTCCACCGGAATCCGACCGCATCCCACAGGCCTGCAGGCGGCATTTCGTACCGTACGGGAGAATCTTGGCTACACGCCACGACCCGGAGGCAAGAACCCTCGCTTGCATGATCTAAGGCATTCGTTCGCGACCAACGCCCTGGTTCAGGCCTATCGGGACGGCATTGACGTTGACGTTAGGATCGCGGTCCTGGCCACCTATCTCGGGCATGTCAGCCCGGAAAGTACCTACTGGTATCTCTCATCCGTACCCGAGCTACTGGCCCTGGTCGAGGAGCGAGTCAGCACCGCCCAACATCAAGGAGTCTTGCTGCCATGACCATCATCGTGCCAACCTTCGAAGCGTTTTTCACCAGCTACTTGATGGGCCAGAAGTCGGTTAGCCCCAACACGCTGATCTCCTACCGGGATACGTGGCGACTGCTGCTCACCTTTCTCTTCGAAAAGCACCGCTTCGAACCGAGCTCTCTGGATTTCGCGGACCTCGATGTTCAACACATCACGGAGTTCCTCGCCTATTTGGAGGATGTGCGTGGCAACAGCCCGTCCACCCGGAACACCCGGCTGGCGGGAATTCATGCGTTCTTCCACTTTGCCGCCTACCGACACCCCGAACACGCCGATCTCATCAGCAGAGTCTTGGCGCTTGAACCCAAGAACACGGCTACGAAAGACATCGACTACCTCTCCGATGCCGAAGCCAAAGCACTGATTGCGGCACCAAAAACGACAACTTGGACCGGACGACGGGACCAAGCGATGATCCAGTTCCTGCTTCATACCGGGTTGCGTGTCTCGGAGCTCATCAACCTTCGGTGGACAGACTTGCAACTGCACGCTCCGGCCTACGTCGATTGCAAGGGCAAAGGTCGCAAGGAGCGCAGCACACCGGTGAATTCAGGCCTGGTTTCGATGCTCACCACTTGGTGGGATGAGAATGCGCAGCTGGGAACGAGCAGTCCCATTTTTCCCACCCAGGGAGACCACCACGCGATGAGCCCCGATGCTATCGCTCAACGTCTGGTTGTTCATCAGCGCACCGCGGCTACGGACTGCCCCACCTTGAAACGTAAGGACGTTACCCCTCATGTTCTGCGGCACACTTGTGCCATGCGGATGCTGGCCGCTGGCATAGACTCGGCCACAATATCGCTCTGGCTTGGTCATTCCAGCAAGGAATCGGTTCGCGCGTACCTCCACGCGGACATGACCATCAAGCAGCGTGCCCTCGACCGCACGGCACCGCCCGCGACCGGGCCGGGACGATACAAGCCTCCGGATTCGCTCTTATCCTTCTTGGAGGAACTCTGATTCTTATTCCGAGAAATCAGCCTGACACCCGTGGCTGAGGAGGCACATCAAGCAAACATCGGCATAATTCGATTCTCGGCATAACCCATGATGTCTAGCGCGGTTTGCGTGGTCGCGAGTTTCGCGTCGCGGGCAGCTAATTCTTTCTTCAGCCGTGCGATTTCTGCTTGTTCTTTGGTGAGTTTGCTCTTCGTGGTCCGTGCCGTTCCGCCCTGAGCTGTGGTGGCGTGCTCGTCGAGGATCCCTGCGTTGCGTAGTTTGCGCCATTCAGCAATGTGGGAGGAGTAGATCCCGTTGGCGCGTAGGTAGCTGCCGCCTTCACTTGTTTGGATGGCTTGGTCATAGCCTTCAAGGTAGGCAAGTTTCTGAGCGGGGCTGATTGTACGGCGACGGGGCTGGTCCGGGCGTGGAGAAGAATCCATGCTTCTATTCTCGGACACATCAGGGGCTGGTTGCTTCAAGGTGGTGATGCTCATGGTGCGCTGAGTTTCCTTGTTCTCGCCCTGTCTGGGGTGAGGCGGGGGTCGCTATGAGGGACTGGTCTCACTCAACCCTGACAGACAGGGGTCTGGCAGTAGCACTCGGCGCCGGACTTATATTGCTGGAACAGCCGATAATCAGAGTCCAAGCCTTCAATACCTTTGATGAATAGGACTATCTGCGTGGAATAACTGCCATGTTGGCACATGTTCAATAACGATCGTTTTTGGGATATTAAAGCCGCCACTTTACAAGTTGTGACTGTTGGGTTCGTTTGACGGCTAAATCGCAGCTCCAAGTGGCGGTTTTAGGCGCCCATAAGCGGGACTATATATGTGAGCGCCGAGAGAAACGCGAGGGCACGGTCCAAAATCTCGAAGCCCAACGCATCGACCGTGAGATGGAGAGCATTCGCGTCGAGGTGACGTCAGCTCAGGAAGCCTGCCATCAGGGCCGTCAAGAGCACCAGAAAGGCCAAAGCTCCTAGGGACCGCACACCCCGCGGCCTTGGCACTCAAATTCAATGACCTGGCTTGGATCAATAGTGATCTCGCCTGTCAGCGTTCTAATTTCTTCGATAGGTCGCAAAGTCGGACGTGACCTATGCCTCGAATCGGCCCTTATCGAAGACTATGAACTTTCAGCCTGCTGTAGGGTGCATTGTGGTAAAAACTTTAGGCGAGAAGTTACACTATTGAAGATAATAAAAATATTGAGTCCAGAACCAAAAGTTTAAACTACAAGCGTCAGGCATAACGATGAATTTTACTTTTGTAGCATTACCCCTTGCGTTGTCTTTGGTAGCTGCATTACCGGGGATGGCGCAGGCTGTTGAAACTCCTGTTAGCGAAACCCACACGGTGCAGCAGTCCTCGGAATACGCCCTTTCAACGAAAGATTTCTTCCCCGAAAAAACCCCTACGGAATCGAACTACATCGAAGCGGAATCGCCTGCCGATGCAGTAGCCAAGATGGATAAGATGGACGAACTACACAAAGCCGGATTCAATGTGGGTGCCATGGCAAAAGTGAATTACGGGCCTTGCAAGATCGTTGCCGCAGGTTTTCACACCAGAAAATCTGGGAACTATAGTACGGGTGGCTTCAAATCCACAACCTATTGCACCACGAAAGTCACTTCGATCAAGCATTCTTCACAGGCGCGATTTAAACGATTAGCCTGGTGGACCAAAGGTGGCCCGGAGATTAGCCAGCCAGCCTAAAAGATAAAGGGCGATAAATATAACGGCACTTACTATCCTGTTGTCTTCACGCAGACAAATCACGCACTGTCATGCAAATCTGCGAAAAAAACCACATGGTCAGGCCGTACTCTCGGAACTATTGTCGACAAAGGCAAGACTTACTATGCTGATGCCTACGCTCCTGTACAGAAGGGGGTTCCATGCCGTCTCTAAGCAGCATCCTGACAAAAATCAAGATTCGCCTTGGCTCGAAATATTCAGAAGATCAGATGGTCTACGTCGTCTATGGGAAACAACCCAGCCCATTTCCAGATCTTGAATACATAGAGCCAATAATTGCGATCGTGGCCAGTGAACGTGAATGCTTTGCGATTCAGGAAAAGTATCTAGACACTAAAGTCAGCTGGGAAGCTCGAAAGGTGCAGGGTGCCGAAAGCATAGACCTGGTAGATGGCTGCGTTTTGTATCTCACGCATACTACTTTGTCATCGTACGATGAGGACGCCGATGGGAATCCAATCTTCGGGATCATGGAGAATCCACAGCCCACGGCCCTATATTGCAGCCGGGACACCGCTGAACAGCAAGCACCGGAACAATACCTGCACATCGTTACCCTCGGTGAAATAAACCTTCGCGGCGTCGGAGAGCTTTTGGAATAAGTATCCAGCACCCTACGCCAATACCTGAAGTTGCCAGACATGAAGAGGGCCGCACCTGCCAGGTGTGGCGCTCTTCATGTTGCTTGCCGCGTTGCAGGAGATGGTATTGGGTTAGATGCCTGTTTGACCCTATCCGTGTTGTCTCAACAAACTATGGGTTGCAAGACGTTTCAAGCACGTTGAAAAGTACGAACGTTGGTGATTGAGTTTCCGGCGTTGCGGTGTTCTACGAGGGCTCCACTCTTGGAGCTCCATGAACCGCCAATTAGTGTCGCGATTTAACCGCCAAATAAAGTTGGCAGTCAAAACCTCCGGGAAAGCATCTCGCCGGCCAGCAGTCCCAGCACCTGCAGACTGGGCTGCCGTTGCGCTGCAACCGGAGAATCACCCACGAATTTGGTGCGGGAACAAGGGCGAATATTTTTTCATTCAGTCATCAAACCCGCCCCCAACCGTCCACCGGAACTCACGCCGCGCAGACCACTAATAGGCACCAAGGGCGCTGTGCCCCGGCAACCGGTAGATGATGTTCGGCAGGTGAAGTGACCTATCGGGGGTGAAGGAAAAAATCATTCACCCAACAAGCCCGGCTGAGCGGGTCATTGCCCAGTGCGGAATAGAGAATTTGCCGATGGCTAGACCCAGATGTTTTTGAGAGTCAACGGCCGCCCTATCCGCGTCGTTCTTCCGGGCGTAACCTGAAAGTACGACGGCAGACAACGCACAGGCCGGTCGCACCGGCCGGCCCATTTCAGGAGGCGGAGGGTTATGCAACGGAAACTCGGGGTGAGCACCTGGGTGTGGACCGCCAGGCTGACCGATGAATCTTTGGCGCATTTGGCTACCCAAGCGGCGCAGCTGGGGTTCGATGCCATCGAGCTACCACTGGAACAACTCGGCGACTGGGATCCAGAACGGGCCAAGGACCTGCTGGGCGAACTGGGTTTGCACCCGGTGCTTGCCGCAGTGATGCCTGCGGGGCACAACCTTATCGGGGTGCCGAGGGCAGAAGTCGAGGCAACGCAGGACTACCTCCGCGGCTGCATCGACGCGGCGGCCTCGCTCGGCGCAACCACCGTCGCCGGCCCGCTGTACACCGCCACGGGCCGGCTGTTCGCGCTGGACGACGGGCAGCGCAGGGCGGCCTATGCGCAATTGCGCACCGCGTTGGCCCCACTGGTCGAGCACGCCGCCGCGCGAGGCATCACGCTGGCCATCGAACCGTTGAACCGTCACGAAACCTCGCTGCTGAACACCATCGACCAGTGCTTCGACGCGCTAGAGCCCTTGCTGGGCCCCGGATTGGGCATGGGGCTGGACACCTACCATCTGAATATCGAGGAGCAGGACATCGCCGCCGCGGTGGCCCGGGCCACGGAGCACATCAACCATGTGCAGCTGAGCGCGAATGACCGCGGAATCGTGGGAGCTGACCATTTCGATTGGCACGGGTTCGTCCATGCCCTGGACCTCGCCGGCTACGACGGACCGCTGTGCGTGAAGTCCTTCAACCCGCACAACCCCACGCTCGCGGAGGCCGCAGCGATCTGGCGGCCGCTGGCCAGCAGCCAGAATGCCTTGGCCGCCGACTCGCTGGCCTACCTGCGCAATCTCCAAGCCGGCGGCCTCCGCTGAGCGTTGCGCCGGCCCGCGTGCGCTATTTGCCGGCGAAGCGGTTGACCAGCCGAACCGAATCGGGGTGTTCCGACAGGCGGGCAATGCTCGAAGCCTCGGCATGCAGATGGGCTTCGAGTTCCTCCGCGACGCCGGCGCGGAGCAGGGACTTGGTGGGGCCGATCGCCTGCACCGCGCCGCGCACGAAGCCGTCTTCGAGCTCCGCGAGACGCGGCGCGAAGGTTTCGGAGGACACCGCCTCGTTGGCCAGCCTCCAGTCGACCGCCTGCTCACCGACCAGCTTGCGCCCGCCCAGGGTCAGCTCGACGGCCCGTTGATGGCCGAGAACCCGGGGAAGGAAATAGGAGACCCCCGTGTCCGGGCTCAGCCCGATGGAGGCATAGGCGGCCACCAGCGGAGCGGACTCGTCGACCAGCACCCAGTCGGCGCAAAGCACCAGCCCCAACCCAGCGCCGGCCGCCGCGCCGTTGACCGCGGCGATCACCAGCAACCGGGAACGCACGATCGCCAGTGCCAGCTCGTGGGCCGCCCCGGCCAGCTGCGCCAGATACGCCGGACGGTCCCGGGCAGCGAGCGCGGCCATGGAATACACGTCGCCGCCGGCGCAGAAGTACCGGCCCTCGCCGGTCAACGTCAGCACCTGCACGTCGGGTTCTTCCTCCGCGGCGCGCAGCGCGGTCAGGGCCTCGCGCGCCAACGCCAGATTCAGCGCATTGCCCTGCGCGGGGCGCTGGAAAACTATGCGCACAATTCCCGGCCGAGTCTCCACGCGGATCGCGGTTGCTGCCTGATTCATGGTTTCCACCGTGGTGATGGGGATGGGCTGGCTCATGCGCGCGGTCCGCTTTCGACTCCGGCACGTTCGGCCCGCAACTGGCGTTTGAGCAGCTTCCCGGATTGGTTGCGCGGCAGCTGCGCCACAAAATCCACGCGCTTGGGCACCTTGTAGTCGGCGATCCGGCTTTTCACGTGGCTGCGCACGGATTCGGCGCTCAGCTCGGCCCCTTCCTTGAGCACCACCACCGCGGTGATGGCTTCGATCCAACGCTCGTGGGCGATCCCGAGCACGGCCACCTCCGCTACCTGTTCGAGTTCGTAGATGCAGTCCTCGACCTCGCGCGGAGCGACCAGCACACCGCCGGTGTTGATCACGTCCTTGATCCGATCCACCACCTGGATATAGCCCTGGGAATCGACGGTGACCTGGTCACCGGAACGGAACCAGCCGTCGACAAAGGCCTGCGCCGTGGCTTCGGGCTTGTTCCAGTAGCCGCTCATCACCTGCGGGGAGCGGTATTGGATCTCGCCGGGTTCGCCAGCCTCGGCTAGTTCCCCGGCGGCGTTGAGCACCCGGGCCTCGACGTAGAACACCGGACGGCCGCAGGAGGCCGGACGGGCCTCATGCTCCTCGGGGCGCAGCACCGAACACAGCGGACCCAGCTCGGATTGCCCGAAGCAGTTGTAGAAACCGATCTTCGGGTAGCGTGAGCGCAGCCGCGCCAGAACCGTCACCGGCATAATCGAGGCACCGTATTGGGCTTTGGCCAGCGAGGAGAGATCACGTCTTTCCAGGTCTGGGTGGTTGCTCAGCGGCACCCACACCGTCGGGGCCAGGAACAGCGACCCGATGCTCTCGGCTTCGACTCTCTCCAGGGTCTCGGCGATATCGGGACTGGCTTGCAGCCGGACGCGTGCCCCGAGAGACAAATAGGGCAGCAGGAACACGTGCATGGCCGCGGAGTGGTACAGCGGCATCGCGATCAGCGGGCGGTCCTCGGCGGTGAAATCCAAGGCAATGATCGAGGAAACATACTGTGCCAGCAGCGCGGCGTGGGTCATCATCGCGCCCTTGGGCGCGGAGGTAGTGCCCGAGGTATACAGCAGCTGCACCAGCTCGGTCCCGGAGCCCTGCGTCGCCGGCAGCTGCGCCGCCCCGGGATCCAGCGCGGTTTCCAAGATCGCGGGCTCCCCGGTGCCGGCCGGCAAGAGCGTCCATACCCGTTCCACCGCCGGGGCCCGGCCCTGCGCGCGAACCTGGTCGACCAGGGCGAGCCGCTGTTCGTCGGCTACCACCAGCACCGCGCCCGAATCCTCCAACAGGTAGCTGAGCTCATCGCCTTTCAACGCGAAGTTCACCGGCACATGCACCAGCCCGGCGAGGGCGCAGGCCAGGAAGAGGATCGCGTAGGCATCGGAATTCGCCGCGTAGGCGGCCACCCGGGAACCCGGCGGGAGGTTCGCCTCCTGCAGCCGGCGGGCCACGCGCCGCGCCGCGCTTTCAAGCTCGCGGTAGCTCCACTCGCGCTCTTCGAAGAGCAGGGCGCTGGCCTCGGGGTTGCGCGCGGCGCCGCGGCGCAGCAGTGCCCCGATGGTGTTATGCGAATCCTTGAGGGCGGCAGACCTCGGGTTCGGCTCTTCGCTTGCTGGCAGGGAATCGTTCATGAGCGGGAATCCTTAATCGAGAAATCGTTGGCCCGGTCGGGGCTTAGAGCCGTTCGAGGATGGTGACGTTCGCCTGCCCGCCGCCTTCGCACATGGTCTGCAAACCCCAACGGGTATCGCTGCGTTCCAGCTCATGCAGCAGCGAGGTCATCAACCGGGCACCGGTGGCGCCGATGGGGTGGCCCAGCGCAATGGCGCCGCCATTGACGTTGACCTTGGCCATATCCGCCTGCGTTTCCTGCTGCCAGGCGAGGACCACCGCGGCAAAGGCCTCGTTGATTTCGATGCGGTCCATATCTTCCAGGCTCATCCCGGCGCGGGCCAGCGCATGCCGTGTGGCGTTGATCGGTGCCGAGAGCATCATCACCGGGTCATCGGCGCGGGCCGAGATGTGGTGGATGCGGGCGCGCGGTTTCAGTCCGTAGCGTTTGACCGCCGATTCGGAGGCGATCAGCAGCATGGCGGCGCCGTCGGACATCTGCGAGGCGCTGGCGGCGGTGTGCAGGCCGCCGTCGATAATCGGCGGCAGCGAGGCCATCTTCGCCCGGTCCGGCGTGCGCGGCCCCTCATCGGCGCGCAGTTCGGCCAACGGCAGGATCTCCCGCTCAAAGTAGCCTTGCTCCTGGGCATGCAGGGCCTTTTCATGGGAAGCGACGGAAAAATCTTCGAGCTGGGCACGGGTGAGCCCCCACTTCTGGACCATCATCTCCACCCCGCGGAACTGCGAGATCTCCTGGTCCCCATAGCGCTGGGCCCACCGCGCGGAGCCGGTGTACGGGTCGGGGAAGCCGAACTGCGCGGCGGCCGTATTGGAATAGGACAGCGGAATGCTCGACATCGATTGCACGCCGCCGGCGACCACTAGATCGCTGGTGCCGCTGAGCACCGCTTGGGCCGCGTAGGACACCGCCTGCTGGCCGGAGCCGCACTGGCGCTCAACGGTGGTTCCCGGAACTTGTTCCGAGAGGCCCGCAGCCAACCACGCGCTGCGGGCGATGTCCATGGCGTTTGGTCCTACCTGGTCGATGCAGCCGAGGATGATCTCGTCATACTGCGTCGAATCGATGCCGTTGCGGCGCACCAGTTCCGCCAGCGGCGCGGCCGCGAGATCCAGCGGGTGCACGGCCGCCAGAGACTTGCCGCGGCGCCCCACCGGTGTGCGCAGCGCATCGATAATGTAGGCCTCGGCCATGGGCTCTCCTCCAAGGTTCGGCGGTTCTCGGACCGCTCATCACCGTGTTTTCAGTGGTGAAACCGCGTAATCGAATGTTCGTTGATGCTAAGACTAGGATGTCGAACTTACCTTGCGTTGTCTAGGTCACATCAGCGGTGCCGGAACAATGGCGTCCTGCCGGGGCCGGGGAAGCGGTATTGGGCGACCCGAAGGCTTGCTTCGGGACGTGGCAAGAACCCTCAGGGCGGCGCGCCAAGCGGGGAAATACTGCGATCAGCACTTGAACGCGGGGTTCAGGAAGCACTAGGTTACGAATCAGTAGGGTGCGTTGTGCACCCTGCGCAGGAGGAGTAGCAATGGATTCGCAGAGCCCCGACATGAACCAGCCGTCCTCCGCGCACTCCTTGCGCATCCGCCCATGGACGGGCATCGAAGAAGTTCCGGAACTGCTGGACGTGTGGCGATCCTCCGTCGAAGGGCGCCTGGATTTCCTCTCGGCCGCGGATTTGACCTCCGTAGCCTCGACCTTGGAAACCGTTTATGCGCAACGTGCAGAAATTTTCGTAGCGCACCTGGGCGCGCAGGTCGTGGGTTTCATGGCCATGGACGAACGGCGTGTGGAGCTCCTATGGGTCCACCATGAGCATCGCCAACAAGGTATCGGCAGGGCCCTGGCGGCCTTTGCGCTTTCCAGCTGCGCGGAGATCGAAATGGTGCTCAACGCGCAAAACATCGCTGGGTTGGAATTTTTCCGGCGTTGCGGATTCGAATCGGAGGACCAAGCCGGTCTTGTCGGTGCCGACGCCAAAAGTCCTAGCGTGTCCCTGCGTCATGCAAGGGTCCGCGAGCGACCCGTGGAACGATAGACGCATGACAGAAAATACCCGTTCCCTGCGTGAAGTCTCCATCGAACGCCTGGCCTCGCGCCGCTACCAGGCCACCAGCACCGAGAGCGGTGCGAGCATCGAGTTCGGCCAAGGCGAAGGCCTGCTCTCCCCGGTCGAACTGCTGCTGGCCGCGATTGCCGGGTGCTCATCGATTGACGTCGATGCCGCGACGACCAGGCATGCGGAGCCCGAAAAATTCGAGGTCACCGCGACCGGCTACAAGGTCGAAGCAGGTGGCGCGAGCCAGATGGAAGACATCGATATGTCCTTCAACCTGAAGTTCCCCGATACCGTGGAAGGCCGCAAGGCAGCCGGAATGGTCCAGCGCATTGTGAAGCTCTCCCACGACAAATACTGCACGGTCTCGCGCACCGTCGAGCTGGGGTCCAAGGTCACCAGCACCATCGAGGGCACCGACTCGGTTTCCTGATCGGCCACCATTTTCGTGGGCCAGTACTAGGGATGCGTTGAATTTGACCGGCTATGCCAGCTGTTGTGCCGGCATAGCCGGGATGGTGAATTCCTGGTGCGCCCGTCCGCACGGGAAGCCGGATGCATGTAACCGGGAATTCAGACACTTGCGAGTCATCCAAAGTCAAGCCCGGAAAGTCGAACTTGTGACCGGGGTCGAAACCAAAATCTTCAAGTACAGTGGTTTCGTATCAAATCTTGTGATCTACTGCTCTATCCGTTGAATTTGCACTCTTTAGGTGCGGAATTAGTTCTTCGATGTCGGTATTTGTCATCCGCTAGGGCCGCCGGTTCTCTCCTTGCCCTAGTCAGCAAAAAATCCTCGTCGTAGTGTCTAAATTATCCCCACGTTGAAGGAGCAGAGATGCAAACTCAGAACGTTCTAGGAAACATTGACTGGGCGTCGATGCTGCAAAAAGTTGCCATCGCGCTTGTTATTCTCATCATCACCTGGCTGGTGGCCAAGGTTGTCAAATGGGCTGTCGCCAAACTCGTCACCAAGATTAAGTTCCTCCAGAAGGAGGGCACCGATGGCAAGCAGATCGGTGATTCGCTAGGCAAGGTCGCGTCGCTGGTCGTTTGGCTCTTCGGCTTGATCGCTATTCTCCAGGTCTTCTCGCTGACCGAGGTGCTGACCCCGGTGCAGGACTTGCTCGCCGGAATCATGGGCTTCCTGCCTAACCTCATCGGTGCGGCCTTCATCTTCATCATTGGCTACGTGATCGCCAATGTAATCAAGCAGCTGATCCAGACCGGTCTGGGAACTGTCGATTTCAGTTCCCTCGTTCGCAAACTGACTCCCGGCGACGGCGAAGAAGTCGACCCCGAGACCTCACTGCGCACGCAGCGGACCATCGTGGATGTCATCGCAAATATCGTGTTTGCGCTGATCCTGCTGGTCGTGGCTATTTCCGCACTGCAGGTTTTGGGCATCGAGGCCATTTCGGTACCAGCGCAGGAGATGCTGCAGATCGTCCTGACCGCAATTCCACAGGTGATCATGGCCCTGATCCTTCTGGCCGTGGGCTTCCTGATCGCCAAGTTTGTTGGCAAGCTGCTTGAATCAACGCTGCGCGGTGTGGGGACCGACAGAGTTGTGGCGGGCTGGGGAGTTGTTCCCGAGGGGCAGAGCGCATCGGGAATCATCGCCACCATCGTGAAGATCGCAATTATCCTGTTCTTCGCGGTCATGGCAGCAAGCATGCTGAACTTCCCGGCAATCACCAACATCCTCAACGAGGTCTTGGAATTGGGCGGCAAGGTCATCTTCGGTGGAGTCATCATCGCCATCGGCTTCGTGCTGGCAAGTGTGATCGGTCGACTGATGGGCGATACTACCGCCTCGAAGATCATCCGCTACACGGCCATCGCACTGTTCATCGCGATGGGCCTGAAGTACATGGGTCTGGCCGATTCGATTATCAACATGGCCTTCGGCGCCATCGTGATCGGTGCGGCCCTGGCAGCGGCTCTGGCCTTCGGCCTTGGCGGCCGCGATGCTGCGGCTCGCACACTGGAGAAAATCGACATCAGCAAGATGGACGGTCCCGACACCTCGGGCACCGCGCCAACCCGTCGGGCACCGGCGACACCGCCGACGCCTCCAAATGAGTTCTAGAACTTAGAACCAGCAAAGAGTGGGACCGGGTAACCGGTCCCACTCTTTTTCTTGTACGCCCGGCATGGGCATTTACTTGGAGGTGAAAGTCCTCTGAAGGAGAAGGTGGTTTAACTTCTAGCCGATGGCAACTGCGTCACCGTGAGGTGGGGTGGGAAGGAAGCCGGAGGCAAATCCCAGCACCGAGGGACACGAACCACATATAAGGCATATTTGTCGGGGTAAGCCAGCATGCGATGGTGAAGCCCGTTCCACCGAAACGGCAAGTGTGTAAATGTGGCGGGCGCAGGAGGAAAGTAAATGCTCTTATCCGGGGAGGTCTGTTCCAGTGCATCACCGGTTTGACTGGTGAAGCGGTTCTGGCCGTGAGGTCAGGGCTGATGGGGCAGAAGTCAGCAGAGGTCATAGTACCCACCGGAATAGTGTCTTGGATCTGATGAGGATGCCAGGATTACCTTTATTTAAGGGGTGGGAAAGGGCTGAACGCTGGGAATTGATTATCTGAAACATGAATACTCGTGTTCACGTAAGAATCGCAGAAAACCCACGAACACGTGGTGGGGCAGAGATTGAGCTGGTCAAGTTTCTGAGACACGAACTTTGATTTTTTCTTATTAAACTCAGGCCGCGAGAGCCAAAGAATTCTGCTCCCAATACCAGTCGAGCAACATCTGAGGACTCAACCCGCCATTAGTCGTATGCGGACGCTTCCTGTTGTACCAAATCTCAATGAACTCCATAACCGCGGTACGCGCCGCCACCCGGCTCGTAAACGCCCGATGATGGTACATCTCGTTCTTGATCGTCGAGAACGCCGACTCGGCAACGGCATTGTCCCAACACACTCCGGTACGGCCCATTGACTGCCGCACACCATTCTCAGAGCACCACGCTTGAAATGCATCTGACGTGTACTGAGTTCCGCGG
>NZ_JBQSYR010000048.1:0-12893 GCF_052379505.1 Glutamicibacter sp. 363
GTGATTATGTGGTGATCCCTGCTGAAGTTTCTGCCGAGCTTCGAGGGCTATTGAAGAAGCTTCAGCGTGGATAAAAGTACTTACTAAGGCTTTGGCACGAAACAGGTGAGGCGAGCGAATCCGCAGGTTCAGTCGTTCAGCGGCAATAGGATTGACGGGCGCAAGTCCTCGATCAAGAGCGCTGGATCAATATATTCTCCGTCCAGTCGTACACCCCAATGAATGCATCGGCCCGTGCAATGGGCCCCTGCTGACACGATCCCGAGTTTGGCGCCGGACTCAACCCAGCTTCCCGCAGGCAGCTCACTGGTTACCGGTTCCAAGCTCGTCTTAAACCCGTAGCCGTGGTCAATCACCACCACCGGACGGTCCACGACCACCCCAGTGAAGGTGATGCGTCCACGATTCGGGGCAATTACTTGGGCGCCTTCTGCTGCTGAAAGGTCCACGCCACGATGACCCGCCGACCATTTTTCGGCCGGCTTATCAAAGGCATTCAGGACCTTCGGCTCACCGGCCAACGGCCAACGCCACACAGCGGCAGCGGCCGGCTGTGCGAGGGAATCCACCGGTTGTGCATGGGCTCCCGGAGGAACCAATGACAGCATTAGCAGTGCTTGGGCCAGCAGCAGGAGGTGTTTCGATTTCATCTATCCAGCGTGCGCGGCAGAGACCGGATGGACCTCGGATTGATTGCCGGCTGTGGGTAAGTTCCGGGATGAGTTTATAGGCGCTAGATCACCAAGGATCGCTGTTAGCCGGACGGAGCCGGTGTAGTACACTTGGAACTGCAGTTTCTTGTCATAGGTGTGTCCAAAATTGGTGCACCAGTCAAGAGATTGACTTCGCGTGCGGGGTTCCACGACCTTTACAGGAAGTGGGCGCAAGTTCCAGTGGTCCGAGAGAATCGGTGGACTTGCGCGGACTGTCAAGCAGTCCGGGCCGCGCACTAGGGCAGATAACCAAAACGGGGATCTGCGTACAACCCAAACAACTAAGAGCAGTTACCGCGGACGCGCACGCGTCCGGTCCGCCACTGCTGAGAGGAGTTGCGACATGCCAGTCGTAACCATGCGAGAGCTGCTTAACAGCGGCGTCCACTTCGGCCACCAGACCCGTCGCTGGAACCCAAAGATGAAGCGCTTCATTCTGACCGAGCGCAACGGCATCTACATCATTGACCTGCAGCAGTCGCTGTCGTTCATTGACCGTGCCTACGAGTTCGTCAAGCAGACCGTTGCCCACGGTGGCACCGTCCTGTTCGTCGGTACCAAGAAGCAGGCTCAGGAATCCATCGCCGAGCAGGCTAACCGCGTTGGCCAGCCATACGTGAACCAGCGCTGGCTCGGCGGTATGCTGACCAACTTCCAGACCGTCTCCAAGCGCGTACAGCGCATGAAGGAACTGGAAGAGATCGACTTCGAGGACGTTGCCGGTTCGGGCCACACCAAGAAAGAACTTCTGCTGCTCAAGCGCGAGCTGACCAAGCTGCAGAACAACCTCGGTGGTATCCGCAACCTGACCCGTACCCCTTCCGCTATCTGGATCGTTGACACCAAGAAGGAACACTTGGCTATCGACGAAGCTCAGAAGCTGGGCATCCCAGTTGTGGCCATCTTGGACACCAACTGCGATCCGGACGAAGTTACGTTCCCAATCCCAGGTAACGACGACGCTATCCGCTCCGTCAACCTGCTCACCCGCGTTGTCGCAGACGCTGTTGCTGAAGGCCTCATCGCCAAGAACAACAAGGCTGCCGGCAAGACCGAGGGCGCTGCAGAGCCAATGGCCGAGTGGGAGCGCGAGCTGCTCGAAGGCGAGAAGGCAAAGGCTGAGGCTCCTGCCGAAGCTGCAACCGAAGCACCAGCTGAGGCAGCACCTGAAGCAGCAACCGAGGCACCAGCTGAAGCTGCTGCTGAAGAGGCTCCAGAAGCCAAGTAGTCATCTGACTATCTCTTAGAGTTTGCTTTCACGCGCTACGGTGCGTTGAAGGACACTCAATAAAGTCTCGTGGGACGGGTTGGTTATCCGACCCGTCCCACGAGCGACATAAACTTGAAACCTCCTAGTGAACGGGGATGCACGTGGCAAACTACACCGCTGCTGATATCAAGGCTCTGCGCGAACGCACTGGCGCTGGCATGATGGACGTGAAGAAGGCTCTCGACGAGGCTAACGGCGACGCCGAGAAGGCCATCGAGATCATCCGCGTCAAGGGTCTGAAGGGCGCTACCAAGCGCGAAGGCCGCTCGACCGCAGAAGGCCTCGTAGCCGCCAAGGTCGATGGCACCGTTGGTGTCATGATCGAGATCAACTGCGAGACCGACTTCGTCGCCAAGAACGAGAAGTTCATCGAGCTGGCAAACAAGGTTCTGGATGCCGCTGTGGCCTCCGGTGCCGCAGACGCCGAAGCACTGCAGGCTTACGAGCTGGACGGCAAGGCGATCTCCGAGATCGTCATCGAAGAGGGCGCAATCCTCGGCGAGAAGATCGTTGTCCGCCGTGTTGCCCGCGTTGAGGGTGCAAGCGTTGCAGCGTACCTGCACAAGACCAGCAAGGACCTGCCTGCACAGGTTGGCGTCCTGATGGCCGTTGATGCGGATTCCGAAGCTGCCGCAACCGTCGCTCACGACGTTGCAGTGCACACCGCCGCATTGGCTCCTACCTACCTGTCCCGCGATGAAGTTCCTGCGGACAAGGTTGCAGACGAGCGTCGCATCGCCGACGAAACCGCACGCGCCGAGGGCAAGCCAGAGGCCGCCCTCACCAAGATCGTTGAAGGCCGCTTGACCGGTTTCTTCAAGGAAATCGTGCTGGTTGACCAGGCTTTCGCCAAGGACGCAAAGAAGTCCGTAGCCAAGGTCTTCGAAGAGGCTGGCACCAAGCCAGTTGCCTTCGCCCGTTTCCGTGTTGGTGCCTAAGGGTTCAGCCAAACAGTAAGCGAATGCCGCCTCTAGCGAGCGGCTAAACAAGTCAAGGGAGGTGAGCCACCGAGCAACTCGGTGACTCGCCTCCCTTTTCTTGAGCCCGGATGACAAGATAGTTTGAGATCCGGATACAGATTTCTCAACCCCAGGAGACAGACCCCATGCCTACCAGCCCAGAAACCAAACGCCGCCGCGTCTTATTGAAGCTTTCCGGAGAGGTCTTCGGCGGAGGCAACGTTGGCGTCGACCCAATCACCGTGCGTGGTGTCGCCGAGCAGATCGCTGCGACCGTCGGCGAGGTCGAGGTGGCAATCGTCGTCGGCGGCGGCAACTTCTTCCGTGGCGCCGAGCTATCGGCCGCGGGCATGGACCGCTCCCGCGCGGACTACATGGGCATGCTCGGCACCGTGATGAACTGCTTGGCGCTGCAGGATTTCCTGGAACAGTGCGGCGTGGAAACCCGTGTGCAGTCGGCCATCGCCATGGCGCAGGTTGCGGAGAACTACATCCCGCGCCGTGCCATCCGCCACATGGAAAAAGATCGCGTGGTCATCTTCGGCGCCGGCGCCGGCCTGCCTTACTTCTCCACCGACACGGTGGCCGCCCAGCGTGCCCTGGAGGTGGACGCGGACGAAGTCTTGATGGCCAAGAGCGGCGTTGACGGCGTATACACCGCGGACCCGAAAAAGGACCCAAGCGCGAAGAAGCTCGAGACCCTGACCTACTCGGAGGCGCTGCAGCGCGATATCCGGGTTATGGACCAGACCGCGATGACCATGTGCCAGGACAACAACGTCAACATGCTGGTCTTCGGCATGGAAGGCGAAGGAAATGTGGCAAGCGCCATTCGCGGCGAGCGGATCGGCACCACCGTCACCCCATAAGGGTGTTCGTGGCATAGGATTGAATTAGATCTATTTGTTCGGCTGCTTCACCTGCGTGCTATCGCGGTTGAGGCAGCAGAGCGCAGGCAAAGTACTGAGGAGTACCGGTGATTGACGAAACGTTGGCGGATGCCGCCGAAAAGATGGACCGCACCATTGAAGCCGCCAAGGAGGACTTCGCGACGATCCGTACCGGTCGCGCCCACCCTGGCATGTATTCCAAGGTCATGGTGGACTACTACGGTTCCCCAACCCCACTGATGCAGCTGGCCTCCTTCGCTGTCCCAGAAGCACGCACCATCACCATCAGCCCCTTCGATGTTTCGGCCATGCGCGCCATCGAAAAGGCCTTGGGCGACCCAGAGGTCGGTGCCAACCCATCGAGCGACGGCAAGATGATCCGCGTGGTGCTTCCGGTGCTGACCGAGGAACGCCGCAAGGAATACGTCAAGCTTGCCCGCACCAAGGGCGAGGACGCGAAGGTTGCCCTGCGTAACCACCGTCGCAAGGCCAAGGACAGCATCGACAAGTTCGTCAAGGATGGCGAAATTGGCGAGGACGAAGGCAGCCGTGCCGAAAAAGAACTCGACTCGCTGACCAAGGCGCACGTTGATTCGGTCGATGAGATCCTGAAGAAAAAAGAAACTGAGCTGCTGGACGTCTAATGCCAGGCTCGACAGACAACACTGAGGGCAACGCTTCGGCGGTGCCCTCAGTGGCATCCGGCGAAGACCAGCCCATGACTCGGCGTGAGGCCCGCGCTAAACGCGAAGCCGCCGAACGCGGTAACTCACGCGCCTCGAAACTCAAGCGAGCGCTCTCCGGGGCGCAAGCCGAGCCTGCGAAGCCAGCCGGGGCTAAGGCCGCCGACAAGGCGAAACCGGCTACGGCCCAGCCGGCAGCCGAGACCGCTTCGCCGTCCCCAAAAACTTCTGCACCGACCGCGCAGTCGGCCGCCGCTCAGACCGCGCCCCAACGTGCACCCGATGCCGCAAAGCCCGGAGCGGCTAAACGGGACGCCGAAGCTCCCGAAACGCCCGAACCTGTTTCGGTGGCTCGCCCGGATTGTGTCAAAGCCCCCGAGGCTACCCCCGGTACCTCCCCGCAATCGGCTCAGGCCGAAGGCTCGTCGAAATCAGCCGAAGCTGCCGGCGCTGACCAAGCTCCGCAAGCTCCCAAACCGGTAGGCGATGCGGCCAAGGCGAAAGCTAAAGCGCAGGCAAAGGCGCAACTAGTTGCCCCTGCGCCGGCGTTGAAGACCTCGGACGGGCAGCCAGCGGCGGGAAAGCCAGCGGAAGCAACGCAGCCAAAACCTCCGCAAGCGAACAGCGAGGACCTGGCCGAAACCGGCAAAGCCGAACCCGAAGAAGCGGAGATCCCCGCCGAATTGCTGATCGGGGGACCACCGAAGAAATCCCGGGCGGGGCGAAACCTTCCGGCGGCCATCGGCGTGGGCCTTTTGATGCTCGGCTTGGCGATGCTGGGACTGTTCTGGATGCCAACCCTGCTGGTGGTTCTGATCGTGGTGCTCGCCGGCGTAGGTTCCTGGGAGGTGGCCCGCGCGACAACCCATGCGAAAACCGAGGTGCAGCAATTCCCGCTGTATTTGGCGGCCATATTGCTTCCGGTCAGCGCTACCCTCGGTGGCCTCGACGCGTTGGGTTTCGCCTATCTGGGTAGCTTGATCTTGGCATTGCTCTTCCGAATCCTCGAGGGGCTCAAAGGTGCGGCAGCCTCGGTGATGAGCAGCGTGTTCATCATCAGCTGGGTTCCCTTGCTGCTCAGCTTCGCTCTCTTGGTGATGCGTGGCGAGAACGGCAACCTGCTGATTACGACGATTCTGCTGTTGGTGGTCAGCAACGACACCTTTGGCTACGCCGTGGGCGTGCTATTTGGAAAGCATCCGATGGCCCCGAAGATTTCGCCCAAGAAATCATGGGAAGGCTTTGCCGGGTCCATGGTCGGGTCCATGGCCATCGGCGCGCTGGCAGCCAACTACTGGCTGGACATGCCTTGGTGGTCCGGAGTGATTCTCGCCTGTTTCACCACGGTCGCAGCGACCACCGGTGACTTCGCTGAATCCATGGTCAAGCGTGAATTGGGCATCAAGGACATGAGCAACCTGCTTCCGGGGCACGGCGGCATTATGGATAGACTTGATTCGCTGTTGTTCGCCATCCCGTTGGCCTATCTCATCTCGCACCTCTTGGCCTGGAGCGTCGCGGTTTTCTAAACGCGTGAGGCGCAGAACCGGTGACGGATCTGCGCCGGACGGTGTGCCCATGGCAGCAAAAGATTTCACAACACATAAGATTGAAGGGTGCCGCATCATGGCGGTACGCCTAATGACTTTTCGTCTAGAACTAAGGAATAGTCGTGTCGCAGCAACAAGATGCTCCGTTCTCCCGGGTCCCGGACAAGGAATTCGGCTACAACGTAAAGCAGGTTGATGCTTTTCTCAGCCGGGCGCGTGCCACCTTTAACGGCGGCGGAAACGATGATGCCGTGGTGACCAGCCACCTGATCCGCCGCACTACCTTCGCACCGCAAAAGGGCGGCTACCAGGCCCGCGAAGTGGACGGTGCATTGGATAGGCTGGAAGACGTATTCGCCAAGCGCGAGCGTGATGACCTCATTGCCCATCAGGGCGAAGAGGTCTGGTTGCAGCAGGTCGGACGCCTGGCAGCGATCCTCCGCGGGCGTTTGCACCGTGCCAAGGGTGAGCGTTTCCGCCGACCTTCACGCTCCAACGCCTCAAGCTACAACATAGAAGACGTCGACCGGCTCTGCGATCAACTGATCGACTACTTCGAACGCGATGTGCCGATGGCCGTCGACTCGGTACGCCGCGTGGAGTTCCGCTCAGCGGTAGGCACCGAAGGCTATGAAGAGTCCCAGGTGGACGCCTTCCTCGACCGCGTGGTCGAGCTGATGGCTTCGATCGACTAGGAATTTTGAGACGCGCCAACCGCGGCTCTGGCAGACCAGCAGGCCTGTCAGAGCCGCGGTTAGTGCTTTAAAGCGTCCTGGGCTGCATCTCTTCGATTCGTGGTCGAATCAGCGGAGCCGGTCAGCGCCCGTGTCACCAGCTGGCTTGTAGCTGCGCTCGGGCACATGCAGCAGCTCCATCACGCGGTCTGCATTGGCTGGGACCCTGCGCCTGGTGGACTTGGAGACCAGGATCATCACCACGAAGGCCAGCGGAACGCTCCACGCCGCCGGCTGGCGAAGCATCAGCACCCACAGCGAATCGCTGCTTTCTGGCAGCATATTCGATCCGAGCAACGCCAAGCCGCAGCAGGCCGCGCCGACGGACATGCCAGCAATGGCCCCGCGGGCGGTGAGCGAACGCCACCAGATGCCCAGCAGGAGCAGGGGGCAAATGGTCGAGGCGGTAAATGCGAAGACATTGCCGATGGCGCCAGCCAACGCCAAGGAATTCGTGAGCAAGGCGATCAGCACCGGCAGCGCGGTGGCGAGCACCGTAGAGATCCGGAATCCGCGCACGGTGCCCTGGAAGAACTCTTGCGACAGCGCTCCGGCCAAGGAGACGGCCAGCCCGGAGGTGGTGGACAGGAAAGCCGCGAAGGCTCCTCCCACCACGATCGCGGTGAGCAGATCGGCGAGGAACCCATCGAAGATGCGTTGCGGCAGCAGCAGGATCGTCGCGTCGGCGTTATTGGCACCCAGATCCTGGGTATAGAGAATCCCCAGCACCCCCAGGGTGGTGGGGAGCAGGTAGAACACCGAGAGCAGGCAGAGCACAATGGCCGTCGTGGTGCGTGCGGCTTGCCCCGAGGGGTTCGTGTAAAAACGCACCAGCACGTGGGGCAGGCCCAAGGTGCCAAAGAGCAAGGCCAGGATGATCGAAATCGTCTCATAGAGGCTCATCCCGCCGATGGACTGCAACTGCCCGGCGACCGCTGCCGCCCGCTCGGGCACCGAGTATTCCGGCATGACCTGGAAGAGCACGAATAAGGTCGGGATCACCAGGGCCGCAAGCTTGAACCAGTATTGGAAGGCCTGCACGAAGGTGACCGAACGCATCCCGCCGGAGACCACTGTCAGGCACACCACCGCGGCGACGATGACCGGTCCGACCCAGCCGGGCAGCCCGGTGGCGATGGATAGGGTCAGCGACGCGCCATGCATCTGCGGGACGATATACAGCCAGCAGATGATCACCACCAGATAGGTGGTGATCTTGCGCAGGAGCACGGAGTCTTCGAAGCGGATCTGGGCGAAGTCCGGGATGGTGTAGGCCTGGGAACGGCGCAGCGGAGCGGCCACAAAGAGCAGCAGCATCAGGTACCCGGCGGTGTAGCCGATGGGGAACCAGAGCCCGGACTGGCCGCTGAGCACAATCAACCCGGCCACACCGAGGAAGGAGGCCGCCGAAAGGTATTCTCCGCCGATGGCCGAGGCATTCCACCAGGGCTTTACGGTGCGCGAGGCCACGTAGAAATCGCTGGTCGTGCGGGAGAGCCGCAGCCCGTAGAAAGCGATGAGCATGGTGGCCACGCAGACCATCAGCAGCGCCAGGATGGAAAGCACGCCGGTCATCGAGAGATGCTCCGGTAGCGTCGCTCGTTGCGCGCCGCGGCCCGATTGAACAACAGCCCGGCAACGATGATCATCGGGTAGATTCCCACGCCCAAGATCCACCAGGGCAGGGGAATGTGGAAGAGCGTCACCTGGGCGACCACCGGCCAGAACGCCAAGATCGCCGAGATGCCCACCAGCATGATGAGCAGCCCCGCGGCGACCGCCACCGCCAAGCGAAGCTGGGAACGGATCAGCTGGCGCACGTAGAAGGTTTCGGCGCTCTGCTCGGGGCGGGCGGCGGCGATATTCAGGCTTGCGTTCTGCGGTGCCTGCACGCGCACGCGTTGCGGGCGCTGTTCGGCAAATCGGTCTTGCTCCGGGCTCACGATGGGCGGATCCGGTTCGCGGCCAATCGTTCACGCAGGTCGGGCAGGGCGCGCCGGGAGATCGGCAGCTCGGCGCCGTGGACCACTACCGCCGCCTTGCCTGTTTGCAGCCGCACCGTCTCGATCTTGTCCATGCAGACCAGATAGGAGCGGTGGATCCGCACATAGCCGGATCCGGCCCACTGCTGTTCGAGGTCATTGAGCGGCACGCGAATCAGGTAGCTGGCATCGCGGGTGTGCAGCCGAGCGTAGTCGCCTTGGGCTTGGACATAGCCGATATCTTCGCGGGCAATGAGCTTGGTGATGCCGCCTTGATCAACGGTGATCATTTCGGGTTTGGCCGGTTCGTCATCGACCAGTTCGCAGATGCGGCGCACCGATTCGGCCAGGCGCTGCGGGCGGATGGGTTTGAGCACGTAGTCGATTGCCGCCAGCTCGAAAGCCTGGAGTGCCTGGTCCTCGTCGGCGGTGACAAACACGATCAGCGGCGGGTGGGTGAAGCGGGAGATGACTCGGGCGATATCCAATCCGGACAGCGCCGGCATGTGGATGTCCAGGAACAGGGCATCGACGTCGTTTTCTTCCAGTGCCTTCAGCGCCGCGGCGCCGGAGGTGGCACGGTGGATTTTTCCGATACGCGAATCCTGTCCGAGCAGGAAGGAGATTTCTTCAACCGCTGGAAGTTCATCATCGGCAACGACCACATTAATCATGGCTAAAACTCTACCGTCAGTTAGGCCAATACGTCTGTCTCTAGCCCTTGTGGGGGACGGAACTTGGGGATTCTCAGGGTAATCAGCGTCCCGGCACCCGGAGCGGTGTCGATGAGCAGCCCATTGGCGTTGCCGTAGAGCTGGCGCAGCCGCACATCGACGTTGCGCAATCCGACGTGCATATTCACGGTGGTTCCGGCCAATACCGAGGCCAGCTGTTCCGGGTCCATGCCGGCCCCGTCGTCTTCCACGGCGATCACCGCGTGCAAACCGTCCTCGGTGGCGGTAATCGAAATCCTTCCGCCGTCCGGGCGGGCTTCCAGCCCGTGGTGCACGGCGTTCTCCACCAGTGGCTGGAGGCACAGAAACGGGATCTGGGTGGGCAATACTTCGGGGGCGATCTGCAGCGACACCTTAATGCGATCCCCGAAGCGGGCCTTTTCCAGGAGGAGATAGCGGTCAATGGCTTCGAGCTCTTCGGCCAAGGTGGTGAACTCACCACGACGGCGGAAGGAGTACCGGGTGAAGTCCGCGAACTCGATGACCAGTTCGCGGGCACGCGCCGGATCGGTGTTGATGAAGGAGGCGATCGCGTTCAGCGAGTTGTAGATGAAATGCGGGGAGATCTGCGCGCGCAGCGCACGCATCTGCGCCTCGAGCAGCTGCGCCTTGGACTCGTCGAGTTCGGCGGTGGTGACCTGTGCGGAGACGAAGACCGCGACCTCGCTGACGGCTCGCACGAAGCTCGCCCCGGCGCGTTCGGCCAGGGCGGTGACGGTGCCCACCGCCTGCCCGCCCACCATGATCGGGGCCGCCACCAGATCCAGCCCGGAGGTGCGGTGGACCTGTGTTTTCTGGCTGCCGATCACCGAGGAGCTGACGGACTGGGCGTGTGCTTCGAGATCGGCGGTGAACTCGATGGCCGCGTCGGTGGCGAGGATCGCCCTGGTGTCGCTGATCAGGAAGGCGGAGCAGCCCAGCAGCTTGCGCAGCGCCTTGGCGCTTTTGGCCGCACCCTCTTCGGTGAGCCCGCGTCCGAGGTGGGGGACCGCAATGGACATATGGTGCAGGGCCTGGAAGGTGGCTTCCTCCGCGTAGGTCCCCAGTTCGTTGGTGGAACGGGAGATCTTGAATCCCAGGTAGCCAACGATGGCGATGCCCACGACCACGATGGTGACGATGAGGGTGATCTGCAGCGCTGGTGACATATTTCAATCCTAAAGCCCGCCGCCGTCGTTGACCGTTCGTCGTCACGCAGCGTGCCGTTGAGCGCAGGAATTTATCCGCTAATCCATTGGCGTGGCCGAACCCCTAGTGGGGGACGGGCAAATGACCAATAGTGAACTTAGTCACAATGCACATGTGTGCGTCATCACTACCCTGTTTAACTCGTTCAAGGAGGGCACCAATGAGTGCTGAATCGCAACCCGATGTCACCGATGACATTGATTTTGTGGCGGAAAGGGATTCGGAAGAATTCCAGGAACTGCGCAAGACCCACCGCAGCTTCGTTTTCCCCATGGCAATCTTTTTCCTCGTTTGGTACTTCGCCTACGTCTTGTTGGCGGACTACTTCCATGACTTTATGTCCATCAAGGTTTTCGGCAACATCAATATGGGTATCCTGCTTGGCCTGTTGCAGTTTGTCTCGACCTTCGTCATCACCGCACTGTACGTGCAGTTCTCCAACAATAAACTTGATCCCAAGGCTTCGAAGATTCGTGAGCGTCTGGAAAAAGAGGGCGTGAACTAATGAATTCTTCGCTGATCCTGGCCCAGGGGGCCGAATCGACTCAGGTCGGCAACCCGCTGGTGAATATCGCAATCTTCGCCGCATTTGTGGGCATCACCTTGGTGATCGTGCTCAAGGCAAGCAAGAACAATAAAACCGCCGCGGACTACTACGCCGGTGGCCGTTCCTTCACCGGAACGCAAAACGGTACGGCCATTGCCGGCGACTACCTTTCCGCAGCGTCGTTCCTGGGCATTGTCGGTGCCATCGCGATCAACGGCTACGACGGATTCCTGTATTCCATCGGTTTCCTCGTCGCCTGGTTGGTGGCCCTGCTGCTGGTGGCCGAACTGCTGCGCAACACCGGCAAGTTCACCATGGCAGATGTGCTCTCCTTCCGCTTGAAGCAGCGCCCGGTGCGTATCGCCGCGGCGGTCTCCACCCTCGCGGTGTGCGTCTTCTACTTGCTGGCGCAGATGGCCGGAGCCGGTGCGCTGGTCTCCCTGCTGCTGGGCATTGATGGCAAGTTGGGGCAATCGCTGGTCATCATCGTCGTCGGCGCGCTGATGATCATGTACGTACTGATCGGCGGCATGAAGGGCACCACCTGGGTGCAGATCATCAAGGCTTGCCTGCTGATCGCCGGCGCACTGATCATGACCGTGTGGACGCTGGCGTTGTTCGGGTTCAACTTCTCCGAGCTGCTGGGCAAGGCCGCCGAGGTCGCCGGCAATCCGGAGCTGCTCAACCCGGGCCTGAAGTACGGCATGAGCGGAACCTCGAAGCTTGACTTCATCTCGCTGGCCTTGGCCCTGGTCCTTGGCACCGCGGGCCTGCCGCACGTGCTGATGCGTTTCTACACCGTGCCAACTGCCAAGGAAGCGCGCAGGTCGGTTGTCTGGGCGATCTGGCTGATCGGCGCCTTCTACTTGTTCACCCTGGTTCTTGGCTTCGGCGCGGGCGCACTGATCGGTCCGGATCGAATCAAGGCCGCTCCGGGTGGCGTGAACTCTGCCGCTCCGCTGCTCGCCTACGAATTAGGTGGCACGCTGCTGCTGGGTCTGATCTCGGCGGTCGCCTTCGCAACCATCCTCGCGGTGGTCGCCGGCCTGACGATTACCGCCGCCGCCTCCTTCGCCCACGACGTCTATGCCTCGGTGATCGCCAAGGACAAGACGACTCCGGAAAAGGAGATGAAGGTTGCCCGCCGCACGGTAGTGATCATCGGTATCTTCGCCATCGCCGGCGGTATCGGCGCCCAGGGGCAGAACGTTGCCTTCCTGGTGGCGCTGGCCTTCGCGGTCGCCGCTTCGGCTAACCTGCCAACCATCCTGTACTCGCTGTTCTGGAAGGGTTTCAAGACCCGCGGTGCGGTATGGTCCATGTACGGTGGCCTGTCCTCGGCACTGCTGCTGATCATCTTCTCCCCGGTCTTCTCCGGTTCGGAGACCTCGATGATCCCAAGCATCGATATGGCCATCTTCCCACTGGCCAACCCCGGCATTGTCTCGATCCCGTTGGCCTTCCTCTTGGGCTGGCTGGGTTCGATCACCGATCCAGGCGTTGAAGATATTACCAAGCAGGCAGAGATGGAAGTTCGCTCGCTGACCGGTGTCGGTGCCGAAAAGGCGGTCGATCACTAGTTCGGTGCTCAGTTGCGGATAACGATTCAGAGCGGGGGGGGGGGGGGGGGGGGGCCCCCCCCC
>NZ_JBQSYR010000049.1:0-11940 GCF_052379505.1 Glutamicibacter sp. 363
TCGAATTCCTGAGGTTCTGCTGGGGTTATTGCTGATTTCCTTGGGGAAGATTTTCCGAACAAGCTAAATTGCGTGATGGGCTCTGGTCTTCGTAGCTGAGCTCAATGCAGGCTACATCTGAAAACTCCAAATGATCGCGTGTGGAGGCTGAACGCCAGGTCATTCGAAAGTACTTATTTTGTCGATGCGACCAGAAGCGGTTGGACCCTGCAGATAGCAGGAATGCCGCTGGTATTTGTCGCGGCAATGAGGTGCGCCGCCGCTAGCGATGCTAGAAAGTAGTCGGTTTATACCGAGCCACCCTCTACCAACGCAAAATTGATTTCGGACAGCTCAAAGGACAAATTGCGGCGGGAAATGCGCTAAAGGGTGATTGACCACTGTCCGCGTTCGGGTCATGGGCGAGCCTTGACGACAACTAATCTGTTCTGGAATGCGGGGGTGTTGATCGCGTTGGCCGCGGTTTCCGGAAAAGTTGGGGCTGTGATCTTGTGGCCTTAGATAACGGAGTTGCGGAGTTTTGCCCCCGGGCCGGGGGAGACCTGCGATTCTCGTGGTGAATCAAGAACATGCGCACCGGCGCACTGAATAACTGCTGACACCGGTTCGCCGCACTCCCGATGCGTAACCAGTAGCGGTGGGCCAGCCGTATCTGCTTCGTATTTGTCGCCCCACTGGAGCAACGAGATAAGTACGGGATAGAGATCAAAGCCCTTTTGCGTCAGGCGATACTCGTTTCGAGTACGGTGGCCTGGCTCCTTGTATGGTGTGGCCGAGAGAATTCCAGCTGCCACAAGGGTGCGCAGTCTGGCAGCGATGACCGCCTCGGAAGCCCCTAGATGATTACGGATCGCGTCAAATCGGCGCACACCGTTAAAAGCTTCACGAAGCACCATTAGGCTCCACTTTTCACCAATGATGTCCAGCGTGCGCTGAATCGAACAATTCTCGGTGTCATAGTCGAGCCATTGCATGATGAAGAGCGCTCCTTACCGTTGACATGTCCCGTCGATCTAGCTAGCTTCAAATATAACAGTTAGCTTTTGAGAGGCCAATCAATGAAAACAAACAACGACGTACTTCCTGACATGGGGCTCGATGCGGCCAGCGACTTTGTCGCTGCTTCCGGCTTTATCGTTGATGAGGTTGGCAAGACGTTCCTCCGTGGGCACGTGGAGCTCGGGGCAAAGCACCACACCCCATGGGGAGTGGTGCACGGCGGGCTGTTCACCACGATCGTTGAAAGTGCCGCCAGCATCGCGGCGAGCTATGCGGTGAAGGAACTTGGCCAATTTGCCGTCGGTGTACATAACGCCACAGATTTCTTGCGGCCAGGCAGTGCGGGACTGGCAAGGGTGGAAGCCACCGCGCTACACCAAGGACGTACTCAGCAATTGTGGGAAGTCATCATCACAGATGTTGCCAGCTCCAAGGTGCTTGCCCGCGGACAGTTGCGGTTGCAAAACGTGCCGTTGCCTTCGCAAGTTACTGAAGCCCGGAACGAAGAGGGGAAAACAGATGGAAGCTAGATCTGGCGAACACGAAAAGGTCGTGAGGTGGCGAGATCCTGCTAGCGCGCTGCAGCAGCTACCGTTGTTTTCCGGGCTCGAGTATTTGAAACTGATGGCCTCCGGCGAAATTCCGGGGGCGCCCATCGCAGGGCATCTCAATATGGATGTAGCCGAAGTATCTGAGGGGTCGGTGACCTTCACCTGCACTCCGGAGGAGTCGCACTACAATCCGATTGGTGCGGTGCACGGAGGGCTGGTGTGTGCACTGCTCGATTCGGCGCTCGGCTGCGCAGCGCACTCGACGCTTCCTGCAGGAATGGGATATACCTCTATCGAGATCAAAGTGAACTACCTGCGTCCAGTGCTTGCCGACAGTGGGCCGCTGCGATGCACCGGGAGGGTTACCAAGCCGGGCCGGCGAGTGATCTTCGCTGAAGGGGAAGTCGTAGATAAGAACGGCAAGGTCGTTGCGACCGCATCAAGCTCGCTTCTCGTATTCCCTCTTGATTCGAACAAGTAGTAGCTTCCGGCCATCTTGTCGGGCGTGCACGGTAATTTAGACACACAGCAGAAGCTGAGTATGAGTCAAATTTTCTGGTGGGGGGACCGCATGGAGTTTTCGTCTGGCATGAAGAGCCGTATCTGTGGAGCACTCGTGGGCATGGCTGCAGGGGACGCACTTGGCGCTGGCTATGAATTCGATGCCCCGATGCCTCAGGACGCCCCGGTTGCCATGATCGGCGGAGGGCTCGGAGACTTTGCGCCGGGGGAATGGACGGACGATACCTCGATGGCAATCGTGATTGCACGGGCACTCGTAAACTCCCAAAGAACACTCAATAGTGACGCAGCGGATTACATGGTGCGGCAGTGGGCCATTTGGGCTCAGAGCGCACCGGATGTTGGCAGCCAGACGCGTGCCGTCCTCGGCGAGGCCGAAAAAAGCGCGCGTGAAAGCAACCGCCACGAGCCCAGCGCAGAAGACGCACTGAAGGCTGCCGAATCCGTTCACCTGCGAACCGGCCGCTCGGCTGGCAACGGAAGCCTCATGCGAACGGCACCCGTCGCCTTGGCCTATCTAGAGCGCACGCCGGCCGAGGCCTATCAAGCGGCAACTGCCATCAGCAGGCTGACTCACTTCGACGAGGAGGCAGCAGAGGCTTGCGGCTTGTGGACTCTTGCCGTGCGTCACGCTGTGCTCACCGGTGAACTGGATATCCGAATTGGGCTGCAGCTTTTGGAATCCGCTCGCGCAGTGGTTTGGGAACAGCGCATTCAACAGGCCGAAGACAAGCGTCCGCGCGACTTCTCGCATAACGGGTGGGTCGTGGAAGCTTTCCAAGGAGCATGGAGCTCCATTGCCGTTTCCACGGATACCGTAGGGGAGAAGTCAACGCATTTAGTTGCTTCCCTGGAAGCAGCGGTACGTGGCGGTGTTGACACGGATACCGTAGCGGCGATTGCTGGATCGTTGGTCGGTGCTGCCTATGGACTGCCTGCTATTCCAGAGCATTGGCTGGACAAGCTCCATGGCTGGCCGGGGCTCGAAGCTACGAGCCTAGTAGATCTCTCACTCAAATTGGCCGGCTAGCGAACGCAGAAATCCGCGTGCAACCCGTTGGGTTTGACCAACGGGCCACCTGCCTTTTGGCGCACCCGGGCGCTTTTGATTAGGGCCGTCGCTCGACGAGTTTCTGCGGTGGTTCCACGCTCACCGCGTGGCGTACCCCGCGGACGCTCAGCCCCGTCAGATCAATCGCCAAGAACCATGGACCGGACTGAGGGACTTTGAGCCTGTAGGGTGCCTTGCGCGCCATTCCGCCATGGAAGTCGTATTCGGCACCGTCTTGGAAGGCCGCGAAATTTTCTGGATCCATGAGCCTGAGGTTGGCAGGTCCGCTGAGCGTTACCAATAGCACGCTGCCGCGTTCAAGGAAATCCCACTGATATTCGGTGAAATCGGGAGCGGTCACCGTACTTCCCCTGATTTCTCGGCAAGCAGTGGCGGGGCGTTCAGATGTAGATGCAAGTGTTTCCTCCCAAAACGGCGTTCGAACCACTCACTCTTCGGTCAATGGTTCGAACGCCGTGTGCACCTCAGTCGATCAAGTTTTGTTTGCCTAGACGAGCGTCGCTGTATCGATCACGAAGCGGTAGCGGACATCGGACTTCATCACGCGTTCGTAGGCTTCGTTGATCTGCTCGGCGGCAATGACCTCAACTTCTGCGCCAATTCCGTGCTCGGCGCAGAAGTTCAGCATCTCTTGGGTTTCCTCGATGCCGCCAATCTGCGAGCCGGCGAATGAGCGGCGACCGCCAATAAGCGCGAAGGCGTTGACCGGCAGTGGCTCTGCCGGCGCGCCAACGTTGACCATGGTGCCATTGACGCGCAGCAATCCAAGGTAGTCGCTGACATTGATCGAGGCGCTAACCGTGTTGATGATCAGATCGAAGCTCTTTTGCAGCTCCTTGAAGGTGTTCTCGTCGCTGGTGGCGCGGTAATCGCTTGCCCCCATGTGCAGCCCGTCTTCCTTTTTCTTCAAGGACTGGGACAGCACGGTTACTTCGGCACCCAAGGCACTGGCGATCTTCACCGCCATGTGGCCCAGACCGCCAAGGCCCACCACTGCAACTTTCTTGCCCGGTCCGGCACCCCAGTGCTTCAGCGGAGAGAAAGTTGTGATGCCTGCGCAAAGCAGTGGAGCGGCGACATCGAGTTCTATACCTTCAGGAATGCTCAGCACGAAGTTCTCGGTGACGACCACGTGGGTGGAGTAGCCGCCCTGGGTGATGGTGCCGTCGCGGTCCGTGGCACCGTAGGTTCCCACCGACTTGTCGCAGAATTGCTGGTCTCCCGCGAGGCAGTTCTCGCATTCCATACAGGAGTTGACCATGCAACCCACACCCACGCGGTCACCGACCTTGTGCTTGGTGACAGCTGAGCCGACCTCTGCAACGATGCCGGCGATTTCGTGGCCGGGAGCCAGCGGATAAGTCTGCGGGCCCCATTCGCCACGTACGGTGTGGATGTCGGAGTGGCAGATGCCCGAGTACTTGATGTCGATTAGCACATCGTGAGGCCCGACATCGCGGCGTTCGATCTGTGTGGGAATGAGTCCCTCGGTGGCCGAAGGGGAAGCATATGCGTTGACCATGGTTGTCATAGGAGTTCTTTCCCTAGTCTTGATGTAAGCCTGTGTCCGCGCGCCGGATGGCGGCACGCGGATACCAAACGTCTTTAAGTCGTCCATGGGTAGAACATACGTAATCCAGAGAATAGTCCCGTTCTGGGGAACAAATTTGGGAGAATGCGAAACGGCCGTTGAATCCATACTTTGTCGTATCGATCCAACGGCCGTCCGGTTCGCTTCAATTGCACGGCTCTAGCGGTGCTTTCGAAATTTGCTGTTCTGCCTAGCCGTGGCGCCCGCGTCGACGCAGGCCCAGTGCGACTGCGCCCAAGATGACGAGTCCTAGCGCTAGGCTGCCCGCAATGAGCAAACCGTCGCTCGCGCCGGTGTCGGCGAGCTCGTCTTTATTGGAATTATCGTCCGTTGGGCTGTTGTCCTGTTCTGGCGCTTCTTGTGTAGGAGGTGCCGTAGCGGTAGGGGCCTCGTCGTCCGTTGGCTCCGTGGTTGGATCGCCCGTAGGTTCGTCCGTTGGATCGTCGGTAGGATCCGCCGTTGGTTCCGCCGTTGGTTCCGCGGTTGGGTCTTCGGTAGGGGTTGGTGTTACCTCAGCCGCTGGGGCGAACAGTCCAAACCAGGTAGACACGCTGACAACTGGATCAGCTGCAGGCTGGGCAAACGCTGCTGCGCTGCGGTTTGCGTCATCGGCCTCCTGTTCACCATAGAGGTAGTAGGTACCGGCCGTGAGTTCTGCGACTCGTGGATCGTTGACGATCAGGGTTTCACCCTCGACGGTAAAAGCCACGTCCGAAACGGAAACTGGCTGTCCCTGGGTGTCGACGAACTTCACATCAAAACTGAAGTTGTCTTCAGCCACAGTTGGGAACCCTGCGGGTACATCGAAGCCCAGCTCAACTGCTCCAGCTTCAACCAGTGGTAGCCCCAAACGGTTATCAACGATATCGGACTGCAAGGCTAGAACGCTGGCGCCGGAGAGGACGGAAGAGATGGTTTTGCCCTCAGCGTCTTGCACAGTGATGAGCAGCTGGTTGAAGTCCTTTACGGTGTCGGTGAATGCATCGTCGCCTTGCAAAGTGAGTTTGCCGTCGCTGACATTGCCGGTGGTGGTCTGAGGTTCGGCATCAGGTGAAGTGCGGTAGTTGACGGTAATCGCGCCGTTTTCAACATCGGTACCGGTGTTGAAAACGAACTTACCCTCGTCAGGTGCAGAGGATTCACTGTCATACGACAAGTTTTCCTCGCCTGGGGCTACCTGATCGCCGGACTCTGGTTCTTGAGCTTTGGGGACCTCAGGGGAATCAGTTGGTTCTGCCGTCGGATCGGCGGTCGGTTCCTCTGTTGGCTCTGCCGTTGGCTCTACTGTTGGTTCCTCAGTAGGGTCTACGGTCGGTTCCTCAGTAGGGTCTACGGTCGGTTCCACTGTTGGTTCTGTTGTCGGCCCTTCCGTTGGTTCCTCGGTAGGTTCTACGGTCGGTTCCGCCGTTGGTTCCTCGGTAGGTTCTACGGTCGGTTCCGCTGTTGGTTCCTCGGTAGGTTCAACCGTAGGTTCTGTAGTCGGGTCTTCCGTTGGTTCTACAGTCGGTTCTTCTGTTGGTTCCTCGGTTGGTTCGGGAGTCGGTTCAGGAAGCTCGCCGTACAGTCCCATGTAGGCGGTGGCAAGCTGATCTTCGCCCGCTCCTCTAAACGTGACGAAGTAAAAGTCACCTTCGGAGAGTTTCGGCAGTACTTCATCGGAGACCGTAAGCTGGCCGTTTGCAAAGGTCTTGTCGTTTAGCTCGTAGTTCATGAACCCTTGATTAGGCGCATCCGGAGCGTCGCTCCAGTACGCCACTTCGACCGTGGCATCTGCGATCCATGACTGCGACGCAGGAATATTAAAAGTCCAAGACTCAGTGCCTACCGGCAGCAGTGGAGTGTCGCTTGTCTGCTCAATTTTGTCGGCCACCAACGAGGGGGCGCCAGCGGGCACGAAATGAGTGCCGCCTTGGTAGGTCCCGTGGTCAGGGCCTACAGAAGCCCCGAGGCTTATTTGATTGGTATCCGATGGCCACGTTTGGTAACCATTAGGGGTATCGCGTGGGCCGTTGTACACAACTTGCCCATTTTCGTATGTTGCCGGGGCCGAACTTCCGGTCTGCGGTTGGGATGACGAACTCAACCACACTTCGTCGCCCTCGTTGATGAGTCCAGTTTTGTCGTTGAGAATCACAATTCCCTGGGCAGGGTCGCTATTTTCGTAATCAACTGAGAACAGTTCCTCGCCGGGGTCAACGATTTTAAGTTCCTCATCGTTCTTGATAGGTGGCACATCCGCGGAGGGATTCGCGGCATTGATCGTGGCTTGTTGCGCTGCCATGGCCGGAGAAATGACTGCTGCTCCGCCAACAACGCCGCCTAAGGCGAGCGAGCCGGCCGTGATGACGGCAAGTGGCATTCGAGCTCTACGCGCGTTGGATTTCGGGGACTGGTTCATAGAGAAAAGCTTTCGTCTTCAAGAAGATGCGGGCAAGTGTGAACCCAGTACCGTCGAGGTACCCGGAACTCCGGCCAGTAGATCACGAATAGATAACGAGTTCAACCAGTTGATGTACAAGAAGTGCGACAGACTGTTTTGACTAGGTGTTTTATAGGAGAGATTAATGTGAAGTAATTTTAATGGCCATTCGAATGAATGATCCGCTTGCGCACTGCAGGCGTCCTTAGGGCGCGACTCCGAAGGTAAATGGATACGTTGACCTAGGAGCTTGATGAGGCACTAATCGGTGCATCTCGATCTGAGTATTGCGTTTCAGTGCGGCAAGTTTCGGCCATTGCTTATCGAGCGCGTGGCCTCTCCTTGATTTAGAAGGGTATTAAGAAGCAGGTGAAGGTCGCGACAATACAAGGTGCGGAATAGTCGGTGTCCGCCTAGCGTCTCATCGCTAGATCGGGACCAATTATTCGTGGCGTGCATTTAGCCTGAGCGCCGCGAAAGCTTTCTAACGATGGATCCTAGCCCGGTCCGTGGGCCAGTTCCTTTGCCTCTGGGTGCACTGTTTTCGGGGGAGCAGGGCAGGCGAACTTCGACGGCATCGCCGTTGGGCGCGCCAGCTAGCAGGAATTTGGCCCATGCATTTCGACTTTGGAGTCGGGCGCTAGCCTTCCATCGGCGGCCACTGCGCGCGAGTGGCAACGTAGCTGTGTTTCCCGTCTTGCGTGAGGACCGTGATCCTTTCTAGATTGGGCTCGCGTTCTCCAATGCGCAGCATGGTGTTGCTTCCTACATACGCGAGGTCGTCGGTCGGGCTCGATTCCCATTTGTAGGGTTCTAGCGTGATGACCAGTTCGCCGTATGCGGGCGCCTTGACCGAGACAATATGACCGTGCGGGTCCGTCGGATACCACTTGAGGAAATCAGATGGTTGATGGATGTCCATTGCAACGTCTTCCCAGCCCTCGTTGATGGCGTCCATCCACTGCTGCAACTTCTCATCTGCCCAAACAGCGAGTTCTTCCTCAGTCATTTCCTCCGCTGCTGCGGGAGTCGGGGATGCCTCGGGGGAGTCGGGTTCTGCAGTTGGGCTAACGGCTATATCGAATGCCTCCTCGGTCGACGCAGGTCCTTCGGTAGAGCCGGCGGCGTCTGTGCGATCTGCTGCTGGCGTCGAGCATGCCGTCAATGCGAACAGGCAGGCGGTCGCTAGTGCCGCCGCAAGGCGATGGATGGACAATTTAATACGACTCCTTCATTCCTGGTTTGGGTTTGGGCGGGAGTCCGCTGCAACGCGTCAGAGAACCCTCGGTATTTGGGTTTGAGCACCAAGACACCCGCTCGATCCGACAAAAACTGCACCTTTGACTAATTCCCGGTAGGCTTAGAGTCAGGTCTTGGCCTTTGGCTAAGCCCTCAACGATAAATACACTCCCTTGACTGCGTCACCGTGAGTCCTGACCGCCAGTATCGCGGTCCTCGGTAGTGGCTTTCGCTCTAGTCTATTGCGGCTAAAGTGCGAGTCTCGATCGAAGACCAGATCTGGGTAGGCCTGCACGGATCGCTTGTCTCTTTGGGAGCGATCGAAAGGAGAACCCCCTTAATGGAGGGTCCAGAAATTCAGTTCGCCGAAGCACAGATCGACAACGGTCGCTACGGTACCCGCACCATTCGTTTCGAGACCGGCCGCCTGGCCAAGCAGGCCGCTGGCGCTGCAATGGTCTACATCGACGAAGAGACCGCACTGCTCTCGGCCACCTCGGCCGGCAAGCACCCACGCGAAGGCTTCGACTTCTTCCCACTGACCGTGGACGTCGAAGAGCGCATGTACGCAGCTGGCCGTATTCCGGGCAGCTTCTTCCGCCGCGAAGGCCGCCCATCGACCGAAGCCATCCTGGCTTGCCGCCTGATGGACCGCCCGCTGCGCCCAGCCTTCGTCAAGGGCCTGCGCAACGAGGTTCAGGTTGTTGTCACCGTTCTGGCCATCGATCCAGACGAGCTGTACGACGTGGTAGCGATCAACGCTTCCTCGATGTCCACCCAGCTTTCGGGTCTGCCATTCTCCGGTCCAATCGGCGGCGTCCGCGTTGCACTGGTTGATGACGGAGACGGCGCCCAGTGGGTTGCCTTCCCGAAGCACAGCCAGCTGAAGAACGCCGTGTTCAACATGGTTGTTGCCGGCCGTGTGGCAGGCGACGACGTGGCGATCATGATGGTCGAGGCTGACGCCACCGATAACGCTTGGGAACTGATCCAGGGCGGCGCCACCGCGCCAACCGAAGAGGTCGTTGCCCAGGGTCTTGAAGCCGCTAAGCCATTCATCAAGGTTCTCTGCGAGGCGCAGGCCGATCTGGCTTCCCGTGCCGCAAAGGAAACCGTCGAGTTCCCAGTGTTCCGCGACTACGAAGATGACGCCTACGCAGCGGTCGAGGCAGCAGCCTCCACCCGCCTGGCCGAAATCTACGCCATCGCTGACAAGCAGGACCGCGACAACGCCGCAGGCGAGTTCAAGAACGAGATCGTCGCACAGCTGACCGGTGAAGGCGCAGCCTTCGCCGAGCGTGCAGGGGAAATCTCCAAGGCCTTCGGTGCGGTCACCAAGCACATCGTGCGCCAGCGCATCCTGACCGAGCAGATCCGCATCGACGGCCGTGGCCTGGCTGACATCCGTCAGCTCTCCGCCGAGGTCGAGGTCCTGCCTCGCGTACACGGTTCGGCAATCTTCGAGCGTGGCGAAACCCAGATCATGGGCGTCACCACCTTGAACATGCTGAAGATGGAACAGCAGATCGACTCGCTGAGCCCGGTCACCCGCAAGCGTTACATGCACAACTACAACTTCCCGCCATACTCGACCGGTGAAACCGGCCGCGTAGGTTCGCCGAAGCGCCGCGAAATCGGCCACGGTGCCCTGGCAGAACGCGCCATCATGCCTGTTCTTCCTTCGCGTGAAGAATTCCCATACGCAATCCGCCAGGTCTCCGAGGCACTGAGCTCCAACGGCTCGACCTCCATGGGCTCGGTCTGCGCCTCCACCCTGTCGCTGCTGAACGCGGGTGTGCCACTGCGCGCACCGGTTGCCGGTATCGCCATGGGACTGGTTTCGGACACCGTCGACGGCGAAACCCGCTACGCTGCCCTGACCGATATCCTCGGCGCCGAAGATGCCATGGGCGACATGGACTTCAAGGTGGCTGGTACTCCTGAGTTCATCACCGCGATCCAGTTGGACACTAAGCTAGACGGCATTCCTGCCTCGGTGCTCGCCGCAGCGCTGACCCAGGCCCGCGAGGCCCGCCTGCACATCCTGAACGTGGTCAACCAGGCCATCGACACCCCGGATGAGCTGTCCACCTACGCGCCACGCATCATCTCGGTGAAGATCCCAGTGGATAAGATCGGCGAGGTCATCGGCCCGAAGGGCAAGATGATCAACACGATCCAGGAAGACACCGGAGCGGACATCTCGATCGAAGATGACGGCACCGTGCTGATCGGCGCCACCAATGGTGAGTCCGCCGAAGCCGCACGTTCGGCCATCAACGCGATTGCCAACCCTCAGGTTCCTGAGATCGGCGAGCGTTACCTGGGCACCGTCGTGAAGCTGACCACCTTCGGTGCGTTCATCTCGCTGACTCCAGGCAAGGACGGATTGCTGCACATCTCCGAGCTGCGCAAGATCAACGACGGTAAGCGCGTCGAAGATGTTGAGGACGTCGTCTCGGTAGGCCAGAAGCTCCAGGTCGAGATCACCAAGATCGATGACCGCGGAAAGCTGTCGCTGTCTCCAGTTGTTGAGGGAGACGACGAAGCCGAAGCAGAAGCAGAAGCCGTAGCGGCCGAGTAATTCTCGTTTTCTAGTTTGAAAACCCCGGTTCACCGTTGGTGGGCCGGGGTTTTCTGTGCTCAAAATTCAAACTTTGTCCGCACGTGATTTGGATCCGTGATTATGGGCCATGGGCATAGTTCTGCGAGGACGACGAGCAGTCCGCTGGATCCCAGAACAAGCTTGCCTATCTGAATCGTGTAAGGGATTTAAACGCAATTCGACCGTTGCAACTTGAGAAGTTGCAACGGTCGAGCGAGCCATAATAAAGGACTGTTTTGTCCCGTAGCCTTAGCAGGAAGCTAGTCGCTCCGTAAGGTAGCGATTCAGCGAGACTCCTTGGTCGGCAGCGGCGATGGTCAGATCGCGGTGCTTTTCCGGGCTAACGCGAACGCGAATGCTTCCGCTATATTTTCGAACCGAAAAAGGAACAGGTATTTCTTCGTCGTTATCCTTCATATCCTGGATAACTTCGGCGATCAGATCACGTAGGCCAGTCAAGGCCGCGACTTGGTCTTCGTCCATCCACGACAAGGATGGGAATTCCGCAACAGTTGCGACGAATTCTTCGTCTTCAGGTGACCATGACACGTTGTATTTATAGTGAGCTGCGACTGCTGGCGTATGCAAATTAGTCAACTCCGCTCATCTCCTTCATTTTCTCGATTGCCTCGAGTACTTGCTTCACCTGGTAAGGCTTAGCCATCCCATCTTTGTTCTGAATATTCACTCGAGGATCACCAGGCCAGGGAGTTTTGTATATCACATGGCTTCCTGCCCGGTTCCGAGGTATTCCAAAGTGTGCATCGCAAACTTTACGAATGTCCGTGAACTTGATGTTCTTAGGATTTTCCCTCATCTTCGCTTCTATGCCGTCTATTCCCGACATATCCCTATGGTTCCACTATTGGCACCACTTTGGCAAGAGGCGCTCGCTGTATGTTCGATCATATTTGAATCCTATTGAATCAATGATGATGCGAC
>NZ_JBQSYR010000050.1:0-11303 GCF_052379505.1 Glutamicibacter sp. 363
TAGGAGGTTACCGCGTGAAGAATCTAGCCCCGCTCGTTATAATCGCCGCTCTCGCCCTTACCGGTTGTGCTCCAAACGCTTTAGAAGTTGCTCCCGGCCCCTCGGTCATGCCAGCAGCGGAACCCGTAGCTGTCGAGGACGTTAGGCAGGTGTGGGCAGATGAGCAAATAAACGATTGGCTGAGTTACAACAGCGCCAGTAGCATCGAAGCACTCAGCGCGCCAGCCTATTTCGTTGACTCGTGGGAATCCCCCGAAGAGGGCGTATTGATCGTGCGCACTAAAGACGGTGCTCACTCGAAAGTCAGCCTAAGCATGGTCGCCTCTAGCATTCTCACCGGGGCGAAAGAGGTCAATACGATTACCGCTATCAACGAATTCGAGAAGATAGAAGCCACTCTCACGCGAGTATCTTAAATAGAAAAATCGGCCCGGCCAGATCGAGAAGATCAGACCGGACCGATTGGTTTTCTAGCGAACGCTATTCACCCACCGCGGGATAGCTTCGGCCATCCCGCGGGAAAGCCAGCTTGGAGGCGGTGGATGTAATGCCAGCCAGTTGCCGCGTAAATGTAGGAAGTTAGCGTTCCCCATGTTAGCTCTCCGGCGTTACCGTCCACCGCATAGGTGCAGTACTTTGGGGCAGCGCCGTTGTCGAGTCGGCGTTCTCGACGATCAAAAACGAGATGTACCGTCATCGGGCGTTTACGAGCCGGGTTGCGGCACGTACCGCGGCCTTGGAGTTCATCGAGGTTTGGTACAACAGGAAGAGTCCGCACACGAGCAATGGCGTGCTGAGCCCTCAGATGCTCCTCGACTGGTATTGGGGGCAGTATTCTTTGGCCCTCGTGGCCTGAGTTTAATAAGAAACGATCAAAGATCGTGTCTCAGAAACTTTACCAGCTCAAGTACGCCGCGCTCATGGCGCAAGCGGGAATTGAGGTGATGATTATTTCCAAGCGGCTGAGCCATTCGACCATCGCGGTAACGAGCAACTTCTATGGACATCTGATGCCGAGTGTTTCACGCAAGGCAACGTCGAAGGTGTCGCAGCTGATGGGTGCAAAAAGCACCGATGTTCACACATTGCACACACAAGACCAGATTTTGGGCCCAAAAAACGCCCTTGCCGAAACCATAAATGATTCTGACAAGGGCGTTTGGCCGAGCCCCCTGGCGGATTTGAACCGCCGACCTGCTCTTTACGAGGGAGCTGCTCTACCCCTGAGCTAAGGAGGCCGATACCTGAAAACAGGCACCTCGTTACTTTATCTGAGTACTCGAGAGATCGTCAAAACGAGCTGTTCCTGTGAAGCTTTAGAATCAGCACACGGTGCCGTCTTCGGGCGCCTTGCCCTCGATTAAGTAAGCATCAACCGCCTCGGTGACGCAGTCATTCGAACGACCATAGGCGGTGTGGCCATGCCCTTCAAAAGTCAGCAACGTCGCGCTGGACAATTGCGAGGCCAGCGACTGCGACCATTCGTAAGGCGTCGCGGGATCCCCGGTTGTTCCGACCACCAAGATCTCGCCGGAGCCCTGCGCCTGCAGCTCTGCAGGCAGTCCAGTCGCGTCATGCTCCCACTCGTTGCAGGTGATTGCACCGTAGGAAAGATATTTCCCTAGGGTGGGTGCTACGCGCATTAGCTCTTCGGCTTCGGTCTGCATCGTGGCTGGGTCTGCATCCATTGGCCGGTCCAGGCAATTGATAGCCACGAACGCGTCGGACGAATTCGACGTGTAGGTGCCATCTTGGCTTCGGTCGCTGGCGAGGTCTGCAAAGAGCAAGACCTGATCTACATCGCCTTCCATAGCTTCACGCATGGCAGTGGTCAGGATCGGCCAGCTCGAATTGTCATAAAGCGGAACGATGAAGCCGTTGATGAAATCGATAATCGGGACGGTTCGGCCGTCGCTGGACACGAGAGGTTCATTTTCGATTTGAGCAAAGAACAGTTGCAGTTGCACCTTGGCTTCCTCAAGAGTCCCGTCAAATGGGCATTCTTCACTCTTCAGACAGCTTTCGAGCCAGGCATCGATTTCTCGCTCAAATCCCACGGCCTGTGCCCTGTTCACCTCGGCGGATGAAACTGCGGGATCCATGGCGCCGTCTAAGACGAACCCGCCAACCCGCTGCGGAAAGAGCTCCGCGTAGGTGGCACCGAGGAATGTGCCGTAGGAGAAGCCGAGATAATCGAGCTTTTCGTCTCCAAGGACGGCCCGGATGATGTCCAGATCTTTAGCCGCCGAAACGGTGTCCACGTGTCCTAGCAAATCCCCGGTATTCTGCGCGCACTCCTTGGAGTATTCCCTAGTTTGCTTGATGATTTCTTCTCGGTCTTCAGGAACCCATGCGCGTAAGTTCTGTTGCCGGCTCAGGTCGGTTTGCTCATCTGTCTGACATTTCACCGGGGAGCTCTTGCCTACGCCACGTGGGTCGAAACCGATCGTATTGAACTCACGCTGCAGATCATTGCTGAAAATATGGGGCACACTATCGGTGACCATGCCGAGGCCTGACCCTCCCGGGCCGCCGGGATTCACCAGGAGGTTTCGTTTCGCACCTTCCGAAGCACGTCGATTCAGCGCAAGGTCAATGTCCTCTTGCCCGGGGTTTTCATAGTCCAAGGGCACCTGGATAGTCGCGCACTCCACCGTGCTGCCACATGGTTCCCACGTCACGTCTTGATCGTAGTATTTGGCGAGTTCGCCCTGGGCTTCAGGAGCCGCAGCAGGCTGGGAATTGGTGGCCGAGGGGGCCGCTTCGGTATCGCTCGGCCCGGAGCCAGCGCAGGAAACCAAGGCGAGGGACAACGCCGCGCCCAGTGACGCGAACCGGAGCAGGGAATTACGTGCAGTCACTTTTGCGTCTCCTGTTGAAGTTGGGTTTCGGTTGTGGCAACTGCTGATCTAGCGACGGCCTGGCTTTGGAAGCAGCCGGGCCATGAGCGCCTCAAGGGCGATCAGTTGATTTACGTTGGCAGCTAAGCGCTGACGCGTTTCGTTGATTGCATCAAGCTGGGCGAGTGTCTTCTCGCTGGGTTGCGCCGCTGCGTAGGCTTCTAGCTTCGAGCGGAGGTGTTCGTTGATGAGATCTATACCCGAATGCAGCTGCAAGCTAAGCACATCTCGGAAAAAGGTCGTCAGGTCTATCAAAGTGCGGTCTAAGGAATCAAAAGTAGCGCGCCTGGCGAAACGCTTGGCATTTTCCTCCAGGGCCTTGAACTGCCCGCGCAGTCCCGGAGGAATATTTTCCTCTTCGCCCAAGCCATTTGCGTGGCGAAGCTCGGCAACCTGCGCGTTGAGCTGCGAACCGGTCATGGCTTCGGCATGCTCGCTAGCCAACGCAGAGATGTCTGCCGCGGCAGACATCGCGTGGGGGAGGGTAGAGAGCCGCAGCGGCAGCGTGACGACCTTTTCACGACGCTCGCGAGCCTTTTCATCTCGTGCCAACATACGGGCAACGCCAATATGGGACTGCGATACTCGCGCGGCAAACTCTGCCATCTCCTGTTCCAAGCCGTCGCGACGCACCAAAAGTTCGGCCACCTCCGCGGCCGCAGGTACCGACAGGTTGACCGCGCGGCAGCGCGAGCGGATGGTCACCAGCACGTCGGCCGGCGAGGGTGCACAGAGGATCCAGATCATCTGTGCTGGCGGTTCCTCGATGGCCTTCAACAGCACATTGGTGGTGCGTTCGGTCATGCGGTCTGCATCTTCGATGATGATGATGCGCCATTTGCCGTTACCGGCACGTTCTTGGGCGCGAGTGATCAGATGCCGGACATCTTCGATCTGATAGGCGACCTTGCTAGTGGAAACGAAAGAAACATCTGGATGGTTGCCCGCCATTACTTTCTTGCATGCATCGCACTGTCCGCAGCCGGCTGGAGTTTGCGTACATTGCAAGGCCGCGGCGAACGCACGGGCCGCGGTGGTCCTTCCAGAACCTGGAGGACCGGTCACCAGCCAAGCGTGTGTGGGGTTACCTTGATCAACCTCGGAAATCAGCGAGTCGACCACACGCTGCTGACCGGCGAGCTCGGCAAATACCGGCCGGCTCACAACAGACCTGCAAGGTGCGTCGTGATTTCCCGTTGGAGCTGCTCAACGCTGCCTGTCGCATCGACCACCAGATAACGCTGTGGATCCTTGGCGGCAAGTTCGAGGAAGGCACCGCGGATGCGTTCGTGGAAATCATCTGGTTCGGCTTCCAGCCGGTCCGATTCCTCCACCCCGCCGCTGGCAGCGATTCGCCGAGCGCGACCATCCGCGGCAGAGATATCGAGGATGATCGTGGCATCTGGTTTCAAACCGGTGGTCGCAAAGTCATTGATGGCCGAGACAGCAGCAAACCCGAGGGAGCGGCCCATGCCCTGGTAGGCCAGCGAAGAGTCGACAAATCGGTCGCAAATCACGTGGGTACCCTCAGCGAGCTTTGGAGCGATGAGCTGTTGCACGTGGGCGGCGCGGGCCGCCGCATAGATGAGAGCCTCGGTGCGTGAATCGATGTCGCCGTGACCGTGTTCGAGCACCAAGGAGCGTAGTTTTTCGCCGATTTGGGTACCACCGGGTTCCCTTGTGGTCGCTACGCGGGCACCACGATTTTCCAGCCACTGACGGGTCATGGCCACCTGCGTGGACTTGCCGCCGCCGTCGCCGCCTTCAAAGACGATAAACAGGCCGCGCTGGGATGCAGTCGAATCGATACTCACACCTCTACCCTAACTAACCGGGGTCGGGAAAAAGGACAGATTCCCGGGCTTCTGGCCAAGAGTGACGAACAAGCCGGGTAACACGGGCGGACATGCACGTAAACGCTTGTGCATTGCGCTGCTATGCGGGCGTAATCTGGTGCTCATGAGCCAACTGCCAGAATCAGCTGCCGAAGCACAAACTTGGGACCCGAAGACGCTTATCGTGGCCGGGGGACGTCCTGCGCACACCAATGACGGCCCGGTGAATCATCCGATCACGTTCACCTCGACCTACCACTCGCACGGGCTCGCCGGCGCCGGGGACCGCGTGTACGCCCGGTTCTCCAACCCCAGCTGGGACCCGTTCGAAGAAGTCTTGGGTCAATTGGAGCAGGCACAATATCCGGCCTTAGTGTTTTCTTCCGGTATGGCGGCGATCTCTGCGGCGCTGACCCTGGTGCCCGAGGGCGGCGTGCTGGTCTTGCCGCAGCATTCCTATAACGGTTCGTTGGGGTTGAGCGCTGAACTGCAGGCAGCCGGACGCTTCAGCGTGCGAGCTGTGGATGTGGCAAATACCGATCAGGTGCTGCGCGCGATGGACGGTGCCGACGTGCTGTGGCTGGAATCTCCAACAAATCCGATGCTTGAGGTTGCGGATCTTCCCGCGCTGTTGGCGGCAGCCAAGACCTCGGGTGTGCTCAGCATCGTTGACAACACCTTTGCCACCCCGCTATTGCAACAGCCTTTGACCTTGGGAGCGGATCTAGTGGTCCACTCGGTGACCAAATATCTGTCGGGTCATTCGGACTTGATCCTCGGCGCGGTGGTCACCAACGACGGGCAATTGCATAGCAAGCTGCACGGGCACCGCACCTTGCATGGAGCCATCGCCTCGCCAATGGACGTGTTCCTGGCCCTGCGAGGGGTGCGTACCTTGTCGGTCAGGCTCGAACGCTCGCAGGCAAACAGCCAAATCCTGGCCGAGCGGCTGGCCGCGCACGCGAAGGTGAGCGCAGTACGCTACCCCGGTCTGCCTACGGATGTCGGGTATCAGCGGGCCACCGAGCAAATGAGCGGCTATGGTTCGGTGATTTCATTTACCGCAGGTTCAACCGCCAAGGACGCGGACCGGATGATCGAAGAGCTCCGCCTGATCACCGGCGCCACCTCGCTGGGCGGAGTGGAAACTCTGGCCGAGCGCCGGGCGCGCCACGCGAATGAACCCGCCACCGTGCCGGAAAACTTGATCCGGCTTTCGGTGGGTATCGAAGCCGTGGAGGATCTGTGGCGGGATCTTTCCGGAGCCCTTGAACGAATCTGAAGACTCACGATCCGTAGGCCGGGGGACGCGCCGGAGAGAAAGGTAGAGTGTAGATATGGACTTGGCACGAATAATCGAGATGTACTTGATGTATGCGCTCAGCATTGTTGTCGGCGTGGTCGCCGTCTGGGCATTGATCGATTGCCTGCGCCATCAGGCGTCGCGGTTTACCCAAGAAGGTAAACGCACCAAGGGCTGGTGGATGGCATTGACCGGCGGCGCCACCATCATTTCGGTGCTGATGGTGCTTTCCGGCCCAGCCAGCAGTGGCGGCTTCCTGCAGCTGATCGCGGCCTGTGTAGCCTGCGTTTACCTGGCAGATGTCAAGCCCGCGGTCAGCGGCCAGAGCGGCAACTGGTACAACTAAGGCCAACAAGCTTTTCAACGCCTCGGACTTCGTCATGCGAAGACCGAGGCGTTGTTTTTTGCTGACATGTCTTAACTTTCGGCTACGCGGTGCATCGCATTGGATAGGATGGAATGTATGACCCATACTTTGATCTTGCTTCGCCATGGGCAGAGCGAATGGAACGAAAAGAATCTGTTCACCGGTTGGTACGACGTGAACCTGACCGAAAAGGGACGGGCCGAAGCCGCTCGTGGCGGCGAGCTGCTGGCTGAAGCCGGCTACAAGCCAGAGGTGCTTCACACCTCGCTGTTGACCCGCGCGATCACCACCGCTAACCTCGCACTGGAAACGGCTGGTCGTTCGTGGATCCCGGTCAACCGCAGCTGGCGCTTGAACGAGCGTCACTATGGTGCGTTGCAGGGCAAGGATAAGGCGCAGACGCTGGCCGAGTTCGGCGAAGAGCAGTTCATGCTGTGGCGCCGCAGCTACGACACCCCGCCGCCGGTCCTGGACGATGCTTCGGAATTCAGCCAGGCAACTGACGAGCGTTACGCGGACCTGGGTGACCAGGCGCCACGCACCGAGTGCCTCAAAGACGTGCTCGAGCGCATGCTTCCGTATTGGGAGAATGAGATCAAGACGGACCTGTCCGCAGGCAAGACCGTCATGGTCACCGCGCACGGCAACTCGCTGCGTGCGCTGGTCAAGCACCTGGACGGCATCAGCGACGAGGCCATTGCCTCGCTGAACATCCCGACCGGCATTCCGCTGGTGTACGAACTGGACGAGAACTTCCAGCCAATCACCGCTGGTGGAACCTATCTGGATCTGGAAGCTGCCGCAGACGCGATCAAGGCAGTCGCGAATCAGGGGCGTAAGTAGTACGTTCTGAGTTTTTATGGGGCGCACCAGCGCCGGCACTTTTGGGTGTCGGCAGCGGTGCGCCTCGTCGTTTCTTAAGCGCAAAGTTCAAATGAATGTCAGGCTGTGAGCGAAACAACGACACAGGATTGTGTTTTTGGCATTAGTATGCTGTAATCTCCTATTTCGAATAGGCTCAATGGCTCACGTTAGGAATGCAATTCGTGGCAACTGATTACGATGAAGTCCGCCCGGACGTTGCCGAGGCGCGCAAGGCTTCTCTAGACGCGGTTAAGTCCGCAAACGCACCAGACGCGAAGAGCGTCGTGCGAGAGCTCGACGAGGCCGATCACACCGACGGCATGGACCTTCCAGGCGCAGACCTGTCCAATGAGGAACTGACCGTTACGGTCGTCCCGCAGAAGGAAGACGAGTTCATCTGCGGCTCGTGCTTCCTGATCCGCCACCGCTCACAGCTAGTTCGTGAAGAGGGCATTGTAGGTTTCTGCGTCGAGTGCGAAGGCTAAAGCCGGAAATACTCTAGCCTCCGGCATGTCCGGGGGACGCACGCAAGAAGGGTGGGACACCGATACGGTGTCCCACCCTTAATGCGTTATCTTCTGACTCTCGGGTCGCTTAGAACCAACCACTAGATATTTTGGCGACCTTAGGGGTTCCGCTATCCCACTCGATAGTGCCGCGGAAGGTTGTCTCCAGATCTTTCGTTTCGTATTCGTAGTACTCGGTGTCGTTCTTCTTGTACTTGAACTTGGTGCTTTGCGCGATGAAACTCTTCTGGCTCAGGCTTTCCAGGCCGCCGGCCGGCTCCGTCAACTTCATCGATGCGAGATCTTTCTGGCGTAGCTCGTAGGGACAGCCATCCGCCATATTCGTAGGAGGCGTGACACACGCCGTTGCGAAGTCCTGCACGGCCTTCAACGCGAGTTCGTTCGTGGCGGAAGATAGCTCCTGGGGAATCTCCACATGTGCGTTGCCGTCAACGCTGGAGGTGAGGCGAAGCGGTTCGGTTGATGCGGCGATGAAGTCCGTGGACTTTCCCTTGACCTCATAAATTCCAGGGAAGGCAAAGAACTCGCCACTGGAATTTTCCTGCTCTGCGAATGCTTAATAGGAAGTAATTGGCCATGTAGCTCGTAGTGACTATATATTTCTGTGAACCGCCAGGCAGGGCTGTTGCCCTGGAACGTGACTAGCGGTAGGCAATAGACTTTGACGCCCGCAAAAATGGCCTTGGGCCGGTGAGAAAATCACCGGCCCAAGGCCATCGACGTATGTCGGCGCTAGTGCGCTAACTTGCGGAGCTTAGAACTCTGCTGGATCCCATTCGCCGGTTACCAAGTAGGTCACCTTGCGGGCAACGGAGACGCCGTGGTCGCCGAAGCGCTCGAGATAGCGGCTGGTGAGCGACACATCCACGGTGGTCGGCGCCGTCTCCTCCCATGCATCGTCGGCGATCACGGTGAACACACTGGCATGCAACCCGTCCAGCTTGTGGTTCAATTCGATAATTGCCCGGGCAATTGCCAAGTCACGAGTTTCGAGCAGCTGGCCGACTTCCTTGGCGATCTGAATGTCGATCTCTGCCATCTGTGCGAATGTGTCGGAAATCTGCGCGGGGATCGCCGGGTTCGGGAAACGCAGGCGGGTTAGCTGGGCTAAGTGCCGCGCCAGGTCTCCCATGCGCTCTAGCGAAGCGCTCATGCGCAGCGAGCCAACGATCATGCGCAGGTCCGAAGCCACCGGCCCTTGGAGTGCCAAGGTGTCGATGGCGCGCTCGTCGAGCTGGTTCTGCAGGAAGTCGATCTTCGCATCGGCTGCGATAACTTCCTGAGCCATATCAACATCGGCGTTTGCCAGCGATTCCCATGCACGGTCCATCGCGGTGGCGACCAGCTTGGACATCTCGATCAGCTCTTCACCGATTTGCTGCAGATCTGCCTGAAATACCTTGCGCATTGAAGGTCCTTTCGAGTTACGGAATCCCACACCCTGGTTTTGGGCATGACGGAGGGTCTGCCTCCACCTTGTCAGCGGGTTATTAACGAATATCCCACGGAAAGTGAACGTTTGGTGAATAGGATAGCGAAAAGTCCTATTTCGCGTCATTTGAGACCAGCCCCCAGTGCGTTGGAAGCTAGTCTGATTATGTGAACGAAGTAATTTCGACCCTGCTCGCCGGCCTGCTCGGTTTGACCTTGGGACTTGTCGGGCTAGCCGCCTACCGTTTCTCGCAGCGGCGTGCCTCCGGCCTCCCCGATGTTGACGAACCGGTGCTGCCCGAAGGTGCCGCCTCGGTGCTTTCGGTCATTGGCCGCGCGTTCGTGATCCTGGACGACGTGGATGGAGTGGTTCGCGCCAACCCCGCCTCCTATGCCTACGGGCTGGTACGCGGGCATACGCTGGTCCACGAGGAGCTGGCGACGCTGGTGCGTCAGGTACGCGCCGACGGGGTGATCGCCGAGAGCCAGTACGAGCTGCAGCGGGCAACCTTGGGCGCCGGACAGCTGATCGTGCACGTACGTGTCGCGCCGTTGGGTGATGAGTACATCCTGCTGCTCGCCGATGACCGCACCGAGATCACCCGCACCGAGGCCATGCGCAATGACTTCGTGGCCAACGTGTCGCATGAGTTGAAAACCCCGGTGGGCGCGATGTCTTTGCTGGCCGAGGCGATCAATGACGGCGCCGATGACCCGGTAGCGGTACGCCGCTTCTCCACTCGGATGCAGAAGGAATCCCGGCGCCTGGCCGCACTGGTCCAGGACATCATCGAACTCTCCCGGCTGCAGTCCAGCGACTCCATCCTGTACGGGGCCGACGTGGTCATCGAATCGGTGATCAGCGAGGCGGTTGACCGCAACAAGCTGCTTGCCGAGGAAAAGGGAATCAGCATTACCGTGGGCGGTCATCTCGATGCCGCGATATACGGCGATGCGGATCTGCTGATGACTGCCCTGCGCAACCTTATCGACAACGCGATCCGCTACTCACCGCCAAACACCACCGTGGGTGTGGGGCTGCGCCAGCGTGACGGCTACGCGCAGATCTCGGTCACCGATCAGGGCCCGGGCATCTCCGCCGAAGAGCAGGAGCGCGTCTTCGAACGCTTTTACCGGGTGGATGGAGCACGCTCACGGCAGACCGGCGGTACCGGACTGGGGCTGAGCATCGTCAAGCATGTGCTGGCCAACCACGGCGGCGAGGTATCGCTGTGGTCGCAGCCCGGGCAGGGTTCCACGTTCACACTCAGACTTCCCATAGTGGATGAAGAAGGGGCCGAGCCATCGGAATTGGCCACCGATACGACGAAGGATAAAGCGAACGCCACGCGTGTGGCGGATCGTGAAGGAGGACGCCGATGACCCGCATATTGATCGTTGAGGACGAAGAGTCGCTCTCGGACCCGCTTTCTTACCTGTTGGAACGTGAAGGTTTTGAGGTGCGCATCGCCGACGACGGTATTGTGGCTGTCACCGAATTTGAGCGCCACGGCGCCGATCTGGTGCTGCTGGACTTGATGCTTCCCGGACAACCGGGCACCGAGGTGATTCGCCAGATCCGCGCCACCAGCCAGGTCCCTGTCATCATGCTCACCGCCAAGGACTCCGAGATCGATAAGGTGGTGGGTCTCGAGCTCGGCGCGGATGACTACGTCACCAAGCCGTACTCCTCGCGTGAATTGCTGGCCCGCATTCGTGCGGTGCTGCGCCGACAGGGTGAAGTCGAGGAGCTGATCACCAATGTGGTCACCGCCGGACCTGTGCGCATGGATGTCGAACGCCATGTGGTTTCGGTCAGCAATACCGAGGTCGCGATGCCGTTGAAGGAATTCGAGCTGCTCGAAATGCTATTACGCAACGCAGGTCGTGTGCTGACCCGTGGCCAGCTGATCGACAGGGTCTGGGGCAGCGACTATGTGGGGGACACCAAAACCCTCGACGTGCATGTCAAGCGTCTGCGTTCGAAGATCGAGGAAGACCCTGCGGTCCCAGAGCATCTGGTGACGGTACGCGGGCTCGGATACAAATTCGTCGCTTAGCCCGTCACTGAACTAG
>NZ_JBQSYR010000051.1:0-10256 GCF_052379505.1 Glutamicibacter sp. 363
TTAACTGCAACCAGTTCTCAAAGAGTTGTTTTCACCTGGTTTCGAATCCAGCTGTGAGCCTGAAGATGTTTTCTTTTGGCTGAGGGCCCTGTCAACGCACGTTGAGAATAGTTCTCGCACGATTGATCTTCTTGACACTGGTTGGGTCCCTTTGAGCAATCCAGTAGCTATGCGATAACTAACTGATTCTCTAAAACCCATACATCCCAAAACCGGGACGGCGTCAACCAACCATTTAGAGTGGCAGCTTATTTACCACTAAAAGCTAGTAGTAGTAGCGTCAGTCAGGAAAAATCCTTAGCCATCGAGGCATGTGTTGGATTTCAACCGCCGAGAGGGCGCAGTTGGAGAGGGTAAATTGAATTTATACGTATCGTTCACCCAATGAAACTTTCAATATTCTAAGGACTGTCAGATAGCCGTTATCGGTACTTAAAATCCGTGTATCTGGTGTATCTGGTGTATCTGGTGTATCGAGTACTCGAATTCCGCAAACAGGGTACTTCTGCCCCACATCTTATGTTCCTCTAGTTTCAGCGCACCACACACGGTGGGCGCTGAAACTATTCTGAGGAGGAATGATGGCCTAAGTGAACCGGCCATAACAGCGGTCCTGGCTGTGGCCATTGTCTGAGAGCGCCTCAGGGGAGCTGGTTGGGCCGGCCTGAGCGTTATTGCCATGGCAATGGCGGTCCTGGCAACCGCACCCACCATTACGGAAAGTGTCACAACAAAGACTGGTCACCAAGGAAAATGCAGGCAGTGGGCGTAGAACCGCTGATTCTGATTTCCAGCATTTCAGCTTTCTCTTACCGCACACCTGAGCTGCGGTGTAACCACGAAAAGACCGTCCGAACGATTACATATGGAACTCTGACGCAACGTCACATTACGTTGGAATCTTTGTGCGTTAAAGCTCCAATAGGGCCAGCTAAAGATCCTAAACAAGTCCCTGCAATGACAACGCTCAGGATATCCAACTCTTGAAATTGACCAACCGCAAGCGCCGTAAGCAGGCCAACTATAGATACAGCTACAAAAGATGCAAGAGCGCTGATCGAATTCCTCCACCGCTTCAACCCCGACATGAAGACTATGACGGAAACTGCCGTCAAGGCAACGGATCCAAGGAGTGAGAAAGGTGCATAAAATACTATATATCCCAAAAATGCTTGGGATATTGAATTGTACTCAGGGTCAAGCAGAGAAGCGATCACAATTAGCAATGGGATCAAAGTTGAGAAGAGTAATGAATTAATAATTACTCGGGAAATCTTTAGTTCAGTCTCGCGCATCGCAGCCTCTGCTAGGGGTCCGTGTACCCATTGATATCATTGTCATACGACTCTGTCTTGAACAGGAGTCAAGATCAATCTACTCGACGCGTTAGCAATTCGCAGACATTAGGCAACGCATTTATCGGCCAAGTGGAGGCGGCGAGTCTGACTCTGCAGCCCCGCCACCTCATGAGGCGTTATTTATGCGATCTTATACCGCTCCGCTTGCCTACTTATTCGCTTCTCGAGCAATCCTGTAGGCAAAAGTCTTCCAAGTTTTCTGCGAAGCATTTTTGTTCAGCCATTGAGGGATCTTGGAATTCGTCACCTTGGCCGTCACACCTAGAGCAAATTCATTGTTGCGTCCACTAAAGAGGTTGAACTGGATCGTTGATCCGGCACCATCAAAATGCCCTGGCAATGTCTTGAAAGTCCATGTGACTGGTGATTTCGATGCCTTGGTAACTTGTACTGGTGCCTTAAACCCCATGACGCTAAGGTTAATTTTTTGACCCTTCACAGGGAACGCTTTTGGCGCCCCGCTCAAAGGGAAGCTGCAGTTGAAGCATTTTTTAAGCGCGGCAGCGGCTTTTTTGAACGAAACGTAGGCAGGCCATCCTACGTCCTTCCAAGTGTAAGCAACCGTGTAGCTCCAAGCTGCTGCAGTAGCGACTGGAAATTCGGTTTTTTCTGGATCTGCGACCGTGTACGAAACCTTAGAACCAGTTACAGTAGTCGCCAGTTCGACTTCTTTACCCGTGGCGTCAATGCCTACAGGCTTTTCTATAACTCCATACTGCTGAGTTTCGTTCGCACCTTGGATGAAGACCGTATCATCACTTTGAAGGATTAGGTCCGAATCAGTTGCGGTCTCGATCGTAAGGTTAGCTACCGGCGAATTAGCGTTTTTTTGGACCAAAGTGAAGCCCTTGTTAACCTCATCGGCCGCTGGTGTTACTGCTTCGAGTGCCTGCATAGCACTCTCAGAGAGCGCTCGCGTCTCGTTGGTAGCTAAGAGCTGCTTGGACTTTAAGGAAATTCCAGACTCGTCTAAACCAAGACCTTCCGAGGTGGAAAGTTTTACTTCTGGTGCTGCCGGAAAAATTTCTTCCGTATTGCCAGTCACTGAAGAGGCTGTGTCAATGGGCTGAGGCAGGACGGTCGAAGCAGCGTTTGCAGGTGCGACTGAAAGGGGTGCCACCAGTGCTAACGCGCACAACGAAACGACAGGAAGCGGTTTCATCTTCATGCAATGAACCTAACTGAAACTTTATAGAACGAATTGCCGAATTTTTTCGACAGAAATATTATTATTGCATAGCATGTAGTTTTTTGACTAGGATTTTTTTGTTCTCAACTCGAGATGATCAAAAGAATTCTTGAGTGCGTTCTCATTTTGATCGTTCAGTGTCGGAAACGACCGTATTGGCGTAAGGCAGGTCTTCGTCAAGACTTTGCCCATTTAACGGCCCCCGTGGATATGACCAGGCTTACAGGGTTGCAATACATAAGTATTGTGCGACAATATTGATATGGCGTTGAATTTCTCTGACAGTGCAGATAAGCACGGCATAGATCGCGCTGACGCAATGAATGCGATTTTGAACTATGACTATCGGGTGGAGGAGTTTGACGAACCTCGTGTCGGATCCACAGGTAGGCCAGATCTGTTTATCGGTCCAACCCGGGATGGTTCCACGCAATTGGAAGTTATGGCGGTCCTAACTCCGCCTAATGAAATCTTTGTCTTCCATGTAATGGAAGTCAGAACAAAGATTTTGAAGATTGCTAAAGAAAGGACTGACGAGTGATGAAGAAAGAAGAAGACCGGGGAGATCGCACTAACCGTGGCATCTCGGCAGAGGCGTCTCGCTTTGAAGAGCTAGCATTATGGGCAGAGACCGCTGAGCTCTCGCCGAATGCTCGGATCACCAAGGCGAAACAGCCAGGCGCAGGAATGGATTTGCTTGCAGCGGCCCTGGGGTCGGAAGAAGCTGTACGCCGGGCGGTAGGTAAGCCTTCAATGAGCGGCACAGGAACCTCGCCTGCAAGATCTGTACGACTGCCACTTGACCTAGAGAAAAAATTGATTGAGAAAGCAACACATGATCATGTAAAGCCCAGTGAGATTATTCGTCGAGCTTTGGGCGAGTACTTATTGCACGCTTCGTAAGGAAGCGCGAGAGGCCTAGTAGAGCGGCCCAGTATCTAGACGTTGTTTGGATAGTGGGCCGCTCTCGGTATTTGAGCAGTTTGAGTCCTATTAAACGAGAACGCTTGCCCTTATTAGCTTTCGTCTGGGGGTGGTAGTCCAGAGGTGCAGCGCGGTCTTCAGCATCCGGACATGCTTGTTGCTCCAAGGTGGGTAGTATTTCGTAAATGTAGATCGATAATCATCCTAATCGGCGCTGTAGGGAAGTACGGGCTCGTTAAGAGAACCATCAAAAAAGATTTGATTCGGTTGAACTGTGCCACCAACGCCGAAGACGCCCCATCCGTTGTTTGGATCAAGTGTCAGCGTGAGGAATAAATAGGTTTTAAGTTGCAAGCCACCCCCGTCTCCCTCCACTCGCTTACCTTCAAGAGTGGTGTCCCCAGAGAGTTTGATTCTGGCGATTCGGGAAGCGGGGTAACTGACCATCGAAGTCGGTTGATAATTTTCGAGTTCATCGTTTAGATCATCCCATTTCACCGAATCCCAGCCAGCGGCTAATGAAGCTAAGAATGGCTTCATTGAATCATTGGTGCGCTGAGGGTCTCTAAGAGCGTTCAGAAAGCCAAACGCGCAAACCATAGGATTGAGGGGGGAAATGTCTCCGAGCTCGTCTTCGTTGAATGATTGAGCGGACGTGCTCCAGCGGGATTTTTTCCTTGTGACATTCGTGAGATTGCCATTAGATTCCCTTTTCCAACGCTTACCTCGGGGGTCAATGAAGCTAAGGGATACCGCGGGCTGCCAGCTGTTGGTGTGAGCTAGAAGTGGGATGGAAATGTCGAAAACTAGTTCTCTCCGGGGCGGAATAACGCTTAGAGGTGATGAGACCGAGAGCGGTCCTAAAGAAGCGCCGGTGTCGAGCAGTTGAATGTTGGGTGTTCCATCAAAAACGGGCTCATTGGATTCGTTAGCTATATGTAACTTAACCGTCCGAATGTAGGCGTCTCCATCAGGTCGAGGAGCGTAGGAGTCTGCAATCCACGCGGTGACTAGCCGAGCCGTTGAGTTTTTTTCACGGACCCATGATTGATAAGAAAGAACAACAGCAACAACGGTCGCACCTACCGTTCCGGCGGCTGTAAGCGCTGACCAAACGTCGCCTCCTAACTTCCAATCTACTCTCTGCATAACCGGGAAGAGCACGAGTAGCAAGAGAAGAATCAGGACTGAAAAAAACAGCCACAGGAAAAGAACTTGGAAACGTCTCATGTGAAACTCTCTATCAAGGTGGTGATGGATGGCGGTGAATCTTATAGGTATTCAGAGGCCGTTCATGGCCCAAGATCAGACGTCGTGAGTGAACTCAGGTACCGCAGCTTTTGGGTTGTGTGCGGGTGGTCGTTTGGTTCCTGCTGTCCCCGTGTGTGCAGGAAAAGCAGCGCAGCGGATAGGGCTTTTGCTGTGCACAGGTGGGCAGGAGGCTACACACGTCACCAGGTGTAAATAATGGGCCGGTACTCACTGAAAGGTGAGTACCGGCCCATTGGTCTTTGTCGTGCTCAGCTCTCGTCCGAGGTGCTAGTTCCGTTAGTTTTTTTGCGGGGACGGCGACGAGTAGGAGAGCCGATCTTGTTTAGTTCGGCTTGTGTCCATCCTTTTTTGAGCGCTGCGGCGAATGATTGCTTTACGCCGGCTTTGACTTGCTCTAGGTGTTGTTCTGCTTCGACGAGTGCGGCGACGGCTTGGGCGATGTCGTTGGCTGCTTCCATGCGCAGGTCGTTTTGTGCTTGGAGTTGTTCGAGGATCTTGTTTGCTGCGTCGCTCATGGTATGGACCTTTCAGTAAGTTTGGGCAGTTTCTGAGGCAATGAAACGACCCATGTTCGATATTTCCACCGTATCGCGGACATAGTTCAAAACCAACGCTTGTTGCACCTTCGTAAGGATGAGTGCGCCGCTGGGAAGCGGAGCAAGCTATACACTTAGGTGCACTAAGTGGTTTGCGGTCTTGATCTTCGATCCGCCCGGTGGGACAATTGACCTGTTAGGTCATTTGGCGTTGCACTGGGCAGGAGGTTGGTTTGCATGACTCGTTTGGATTCGCGCAAGCGTCAGCCGAATGCGACCGGTGGTCGGTCTGTTCGGCGCGTTGTGAAACTGACCGTTGAACAAGACTTGGCGTTGCAAGTCATGGCCAAGGAAATTGATGTTTCGGTGCCGAGGCTTCTGGTTGAATCAACTCTTGCGCAGTCTCGCGGCGAAACAGCTGCAGAGCGGCGTGAGTTAATTACCGCGTTGTTCATGGTGCAGCGCAGCGTGGCGGCGGTCGGCAATAACTTGAACCAGATTGCCCGTGCGGCGAATGCGACCGGTGAAGTTGATGCTGCGCTCGGTGCGTTAATTGAGCACATCAGCGGCTCGATGAAGAACCTCGATGAAGCGATTTCCTCCTTGTCTTTCAAGGACGTGTCCTGATGATTCCGAACGTGACCAGTGGCGGTCGGATGGCTGGGTTGATGAACTACCTGGTTGGTCCGGGTCGTGCGAATGAGCATGAGAATCAGCGGTTGATTGCTGGCGATGATCGTGTCACTTTTAGCTACGCACCGGGTACGGAGTTGTCGAAGTACGAAGCATTCGACATTGCGGAGATTCTGGATGCGCCGCGTAAGGCTTTTGGTACGGAAGTAACTAAGCCGGTGTATGCGAAGGATGAGGATTCCGGTGCCTTTCTCGCTGATGAGAACGGCAAGAAAATTCGTGTGGGGTCTAAGGATTCGCACGTGTGGCATTGCTCGTTATCACTTGCTGAATCCGAAGGTTCTGTGTCGGATGCGCAGTGGAAGAACATCGCCGAATCCTTTATGCAGAAGATGGGTTTTGTTGACCTGGATGGGGCGAAGTCTTCGCGTTGGGCTGCGGTGCATCATGGTGCCTCGAAGAACGGTAATGACCATATTCACTTGGTAGTGCAAATGGTTCGTGAAGATGGCACTAAAGCCAGCACGCATAATGATTTTCACCGTGCCCAGCTTGCGTGCCGTGAGCTGGAAGCAGAGTATGCCTTGCAGTCCTTGGAATCCTCTGCCACGCAGCAGCAGGGGTTGTCTGGGGAGAAGCCAGCTGAGCGTGAACGCGCGACTCGTGAGAGTTATGCGGTGTCTGATCGTATGGAGCTTTCCCGCCGTATGCGCTCAGCGTTAGCGACCTCCACTACGGCTCATGAGTTTGTGCGTCAATTGCCGCAGATGGGTGTGCAGGTTGCTCCCCGTTTCGCTAAGGATTCAACTTCTAAGGTCACCGGGTACAAGGTGTCTTTGGGTACGAAAACGGGGGAGGATCAGGCGGTGTGGTACGCGCCGTCGAAGTTGGATCGTAGCCTTAGCTGGCCTTCCATCAAGGCTCGTTTCGATGGGGCCGGTGTGGCTGAGGCAGAGCAGTTCTTAGCTGGCCGGCACAGTAGCGCACGGTTGCAGCGTGCTTCGGGCTACCGGGCGTTTGATCTGGCGCAGTCCACCACCTCGAAGTTGAATGCTGGCCAGCTTGGACCCGATACATTGGCGAATGTTTACGCACGGTTGTCTTTGGAGCTGGAAGGCAATAAGCCGGGAAGCTTGGCAGTGTTGAGCACGCACATGGCCAGGGCTGGTCAGAATATGGGCAACCGTACCTATGCTGCGCGTTTGGCCTCGCGTTTCAGTTCGCGTTCTGCGGAGCAAGGCTGGATGGCCGTGCTGCGTCAGGCGAACCGTTTGTCGCAAACGATGTTGCGCGGGCGCATGGCAACTGAGCGTCCACGGTTGACCCAGGCAGCGCAAGAGGTGGTTGCTATGGCCGAGAAGATTGTGCGCGATGCTGAGAACCGTACATCGGTTCATGCGGCAGCGCCGGTGGGCCAGCGAATGACCAAGAAAGATCGGGATCAGGGCTTAGGCCGGTAACCGAACCGACAAGGGAGAGTGCAGGGGCATGGAAAACGACGAAGAATCAGATATTTCGATGGAGTTCGGCCGTGTGCTGCGCATGAGTTTGGGTGCAGCGATGCAAGCCAAAGAATCTAGCGACCGGCGGGCTGCGAACCAAGGCCCGGCGACTGAAACACACCGGTTGCAGCAGCAGGTAGCCGGAGTGTTGAAGAAAGAGATGGCTTCACCGGATTTCGGGAAAATGTCCTCCCAGCAAATTGCTGATCGCATGACCGTGGCCTCTGAACTTGCCGCCCGCCACCCCAACGCATCAAAGGCTTTTATGGCCGGGTCTGACCGGCTGCGCAACGAGATGGGGATCAACGTAGAGGACATTTACAAGAATCACCCGCAGTCGGTCGAAGAACGCCATAAGTCGTTAAGGAACGCCATTGACGACTATCAAGCCAGCGCACGGCTGAACCAGGAATCGGCAGCTGAACGGGGCCAGGACGAGCCAGAGGCAACGGCGCCGGTCGAGGTGAAGGAAGATCAAGCCCAAGCTCATGAAGAATCTGCCGAAGGGCACTTAGCTAAGGCTGAACAAGCTGAGGGCGAGATTCAGCTTGATGAACGTGGCCGCGATGTTGCTGAGGGCCGCGAAGCTAATAACACTCTAAGTTTGGGACAGTCGGAAACAAAGCACGCCACCGGAACCACTGTGCATCCTGATGATGTGGGCCCTAGGGCTAAGACGGCTGCTGCTGTGCTGGCTCGCGCTAGGGCTGGTCAGGGCTTTCCGACGAAACCTGGCGAGGCGGTGCGGTTCGGGAATGCTTCACGTCCAGCAAATCAGCGGGGTCATGGCCAAGGGCGCAAGCGCGGTCAGGGTGCGGAGGTGAGTCGATGAGCTTTATCAACGATGAAAACCTAGAGACCACCGAAGAGCCGGAGGCATCGGCTGCGGAGGAGTCCGAGCAGCCGTTAGCTTTTGAGACGGAAGAAGAATGGCTGACACAGTGGGGATTGCCGAATTTTCGACGGCGGCTAAACAAGGGGGAGTTCAGATGGGACCCCGAGTGGTGGCGTTATGAGGAAGCGATCACGCTGATTACGGCATTGTGGTTGAGCTTCGAGAAAATGCGGTGGGACGGGGCCACCGGTATGGCCTCGTACATGCGTGATTACTTTTACCCGTTAATGGGGGAGCTGACTTCACCGGATGGACCGTTCTGGGATTATGACCCGCCCGTGCGCGAGGACGTGCCAGCAGAATGGCCAGTGCAAACCCTGCCCGAGGATTTAAATGAAGGTATGAACTAAATACTATTAGGGAGGCTCCAGCACCGTAGGCCCTGGACCCTCCCTAATCAAAAGGCCCTGCTTCTGCTGAGTTGATGGTAGTCGTTGTTGTAAGAGTCAATCGCTTTCGATGCTCTATCCATGTTTCCGCCGAAAAGCCCCGCTTGTAGGGGAGCCCATGATGATCCGTCCCGTAGCAACTCAGATTTCATCTGCTCTATGGGTGATTTTGAGGCATGACGTAGCACCCACGTACAACGACCAAACCAATTGGAACGCGCATATTCAAGGTTGTGCCCATTCATTAGGGCATCTTGAATAGCTATGTCTTGGCCGACAACGCCTAGCATGATTTCAGATCGATGATAGTTCTGCGTATGTTCTTCTTCCGACCATTTGAAAATAGGTTTCATCACAGAATGAAGCCAGTCCGGGATAGGCGTGTATAGCTTGCCAATCTTCCTGTCGTCGTACTTTCTTAATATCTCTATCGGGTCGTCGCCAGTGGTTTCGGCATACATAAAAATTGTGGGTAGTAGAGAACTAGTATCAAATGGTTTCCAATAGCCTGTGGCGTCAAGTACCCCTATGCTGCTTCCAACATGATAGTTTTCTGGCACGCTAGGGTCAGCCAAGAGAATTTTAAAGTTTTCCCATTTGGAATGCGCGGAACATGCCAGAGCTGCGACAGCGAGTACTGCCACTGCTGCTATATGTCGAATATTGTTTATGGCCTCGTATCCATCATGGTGTTTGTGTGCAGCAGAGACAATGCTCTTAATGCCTGCGACCCAGGGAGAGAGGGAATCCCGGGTTCCCCACCGAGCGGCGACTGCTAGGGAATAGCAAAATGGGCGCACTGCTTCCCAGTCTTCGTTCGCTAGCTTAACAAGGTTCCTAATCTGATCTTCGTTTGTTCCGGAGCCTACCTGTGAGCTATGTCGACCTTTATCGTTCAGGATCTCAAGCGCACTTCGTACTTCCTGGGTAATCAGATCATCTAGCTCAATCTGCTTTGCTGGATTAACGATCATCTCTTTAGTCAGGATTCGCAGGAGTTCAGGGCGTTCTTGGGATTGAGACTCCTCCACAAATGCACGAGTAGTAGCTGCATTGTCGTTCGCGCCCATGAGCTTATTAATCTTGTTCGTCAGCGCAACGGCTTGCTCAGGGTAAGAATTTCCGAAAAGGTCCACCCGGTTTATGTCGTTCAATGATCGGTTAGAGCTAATTTCCCAATCTGGGACGCTACCGTCATCGAAACGTATGGGGATGATCCATGTTTCACCTGGAGGCATCTTTCTGAACTCTTCGACTGCCAAATGCAGTTCTTCGTTCATGTTGTTTCTTGGGCGGTTTCGCGAGTTGTCAGAAAAGCACGCAAGGAAAACCAAGGAGTTTTTGCGAATGGCTTCCTTGATCTTGAGTTTCCAGTCGTCCCCAGGTTCAAGATTTTTTAGGTCACGCCAGAAAGGTATCTGTGCGGCCTTAAGCATTTCACATAGCCGATCAACACGCTCTTTGTCTTCACGGACGTATGAAATGAAAACGTGTTGTCCCTCATCAGTTGTCATGGAAATGATCCTAGATGAGCTGCGCGACACTATGCGAAAGATTT
>NZ_JBQSYR010000052.1:0-8094 GCF_052379505.1 Glutamicibacter sp. 363
GGTCGGCCCGAGAATCCTTGTGTATTCTGGGGCCGACCTAGTTAATTTTGTAGACACCAAGAGGTGTCGTGGGAAGGCTAGAGTACCGAAGCCGGGTCCCATGCAGAAGACCGGGCCGAATCGATCGTCGCCTGACCCAGGACACGGGTTTCCTGGTAAACGACCATGGTCTGGCCCGGTGCGACGCCGCGCATCCCCTCGGGAAGCTGAACGACCAAAACCTCGGACCCAGCGGCACGCTCCATGCGCGCCTTGGCGGTCACCGGATCGCCATGGGCACGAACCTGCACCATGCAATCGAATTCTTCGCCGGCGAGCACCGCCGGGATCGGCACTCCGGCCCAGGAGATCCGGATGCCGCGCAGCTCATCGACCGCAAGCAAAGCCTCGGGCCCGACGATCACCTTGTTGTCCTTCGGGCGGATTTCCAGCACGAAGCGCGGCTTGCCGTCGGATGCCGGCCGTCCCAAGCGCAGGCCCTTGCGTTGGCCCACGGTGAATGCCTGCGCACCTTCGTGCTCGCCGAGCTGGTTTCCGTCTTGATCGACGATGTCGCCCGGCTTCATTTCGATACGCTCGGCCAGCCAGCCGCGCGTATCCCCGTCGGGGATGAAGCAGATGTCGTAGCTGTCGGGTTTATTGGCCACGGTGAGCCCGCGGGCTTCCGCCTCGGCGCGCACCTCGGCCTTGGAAGGGGTCTCCGCCAGCGGGAACATGCAGTGCTCGAGCTGCTGGTGGGTGAGCACGCCGAGCACGTAGGACTGGTCCTTGGCCCAGTCCGCCGCGCGGTGCAATTCCGGGTTGCCCGATTCGTCACGCAATACCTTGGCGTAGTGGCCGGTGCAGACCGCGTCGAAGCCCAGCGCCAGTGCCTTCTCCAGCAATGCCGCGAATTTGATCTTCTCGTTGCAGCGCATGCACGGGTTCGGGGTGCGTCCGGCCTCATACTCGTCGACGAAATCCTGGACCACATCCTCTGCGAACCGATCGGAGAAATCCCAAACGTAGTAGGGGATGCCCAGTTTGTCGCAGGCGCGCCATGCGTCGTTGGAGTCCTCCACCGTGCAACAGCCGCGCGAACCGGTGCGCAGGGTCCCGGGCATGCGAGAGAGCGCCAGGTGGACTCCGACTACGTCGTGCCCGGCTTCGACCGCACGTGCTGCGGCGACTGCCGAATCGACGCCGCCGGACATCGCTGCTAGTACCTTCATCGTGTAAAACCCGTCCCTGCTGTGTGAATGCTGCTTTCGTCTGCCGCCATACCGGCTTTCTTTGCCCGTTGATAGGCTTCGGGCAGCGCCTCTAAAAGTATGTCAACGTCCTCACGCGTGGATGTATGCCCCAATGTGAAGCGTTGCACACTTCGTGCGCTTCGTGCATCCCTGCCCATGGCCACCAGCACGTGCGAGGGTTGCGGCACGCCCGCGGTACAGGCAGAACCGGTGGAGGATGCAATCCCAAACATGTCCAAGAGGAACAATAAGGAGTCCCCCTCGCATTCTGGGAAGGTGAAATGCAGGTTTCCCGGTAGCCGTTTGCCCTCGTTCAGCGCATCGCGTGGACCGTTGAGCACCGCTTCGGGGATGCTTTGCGCGATCCGCTGCACCGCATAGTCGCGAAGTTCACTGAGTCGTTTGCTCTCGGCATCCAAATTGGCTTGGACCGCGGTTGCCGCCGCCGCAAACCCTGCCGCCGACGCCGCGTTCAAGGTGCCAGAGCGGAGTTTGCGTTCATGGCCGCCACCGTGCTGGACGGGCATCAGGACAATGTCGCGGCGTACCAGCAAGCCACCGATTCCTACCGGGCCGCCGACCTTATGGGCGCTGATGGCCATGGTTGCCAGACCGCTCGCCGCAAAATCCGTAGGGACGGTGCCGAAGGCCTGTACCGCGTCCGAATGCACCGGAATCTGGTACTTAGCGGCCAGGGCCACGAAAGCGGAGATCGGTTCAATGGTGCCTACCTCGTTGTTTGCCCACATGAGGGTGCCCAACGCGATCCGCTCGTGGTTCGCCTCGATGAGCTCTTCGGCTGCCTGCAGATCCAGCACGCCGTCGGCGTCGACCGGCATCCATAGAAGCGTCGCGTTTTCGTGGGTTTCGAGCCAGGCCACGGTGTCCAGCACCGCATGGTGTTCAATTCCAGCCACCAAAATGCTGCGAGCTTCCGGGTTCTTCTCTGTCCGATTCCAGAACAGGCCCTTGAGCGCCAAGTTATCGGATTCGGTTCCGCCGGAGGTAAAGATCACTTCGGTTGGATGAGCCGCTGCCACCCCGGCGATCTTCGTGCGTGCCTCGTCGATCACGCGGTTGGCGCGGCGACCGGCACCGTGCAACGAGGAGGGGTTGCCGGTGTGGGCGAATTGCTCGGTCATGGCCGACAACGCCGCCGGGTTGAGGTCGGTAGTTGCCGCGTGATCGAGGTATACGGCGGAATTAGTCATCGTCTTAATGGTACGAGCTTTCCCTGCCTAGTTTGAATGGCCAATACGTGTGAATTGCCCGACTTCAATGGCTTCCAGCAACGGATCGCGCAAAATTGCCTCGATAAGCTCGGCCGAGCCACCGATCAGCGTGCAGTCATCATAAGGTTCGGTAGACAGCATCCAGCTGCGGTCTTCGGGAAAAGCCAAGGCCGGGCGTTGACGCTGCGGACCTTCGACCGTCGTCGCCCAAAGCGGCTGCGCCAAAAATTCGCCATCCACTTCGAAGAGCCGGTAGTTTCGGTAACCGCCGCCTAGTTCAAGCGCCGGCGTCGTGAGCACCTCCGGTGCGAAGGCAGGACGTTGCGCCTCGGCGAGCGCGGCGGCGTGAGCGGCCTGGTTTTCTTCGTCGCTGAGCTCCGGATCGGGTTCGTTCTCGATCTGGATGCGTTCGCCACCTTCAATGAAGGCATAGCCTCCCCAAAGGCCGACCACGAACTTTTCCTGCTCAGTTGCCGCGCGGAGCTGCTTCACCAGCGCCTGCCACTGCTCTACAGGCAACTCGTCTACCGGCAGGTCGGTCTCTTCCCAGGCATCCTCGGCTGCCGGGTTGCCCTGGGCATCCCAGCCGGCGACAGTTTCGAAGAGATCTGCTGCGGTGAGGATATGGCCGCGGCTGCTAGCCACGGTCCCCCACTTCACCGGCTGGTCAAACTCGTCATAGGCCGGATGCAAGATCCGTGCGTAGCGTTCGTAACCCACGGGCACTTGCGCGACTACCGTCAGTTGGTCGGCGGTGGCGCAGGAATCAATGATCCATTGGCCCTGGGTGGCTGAGACATGGGAGAACTGCATAGTACAAGCCTAACCAGCATCCAGACATATCCCGCATCAGGTGGCGAGCGGGTGATATGAATGAACAAAGCAATGCGCAGCGGCACGACCGCGAATCAAGGGAGACCAGGTCGATGTTTTTACCCGAGTTGCAGGTTCCGATTCACCACTTTTCGCGTCGGAGCATAGATTTCTCGCGGACCATCGCGGTGATGGCAGTGATCAACCGCACCCCGGATTCTTTCTATGATGCCGGGTCCACCTTCGGTTTGGACGACGCAGTCTCCTCGGCGATGCGTGCGGTGCAGGCCGGAGCGGACTGGATTGATATCGGCGGCGTACCGTTTTCGCCCGGCCCGGAGCTCCCCTGGGAGGAAGAAGCCGCACGTGTGGTTCCGGTGATCGAAGCGGTACGCAAACAAAGTGATGTGGTGATTTCCGCCGACACGTTCCTCCCGGAAGTTGCCCAAGCCGCGATCAATGCCGGAGCGGATGTCATCAACGACACCACCGGGCTGGCCTACCCCGAGATGGCTCAAGTTGTTGCCCGAAACAATGTGCATCTGGTGCTGACTCATTCGTTGGCGAAACCACGCACCGTCTATCCCCGCCCGCAGTACCAGAATGTGGTTACCGAAGTGCGCGACTATCTGGCGCAAAAGGTCCAGCTGGCACTAGACTCAGGAATCCACGCGTCAAAGATCATCATTGATCCGGGGCACGACCTAAATAAGAACACCCGGCACACCCTGGATCTGACCGCGAATTTTGAGGCCATCGCCGCATTGGGATACCCGGCCCTCGCGGCGGTATCCAATAAGGATTTCATCGGTGAAACCTTGGACCTGCCCAAACCCGAACGTCTTGTCGGTTCCATGGTGGCGGCAACCATGTGCGTGATGGGTGGGGCGCGGATCATCCGGATGCACAATATCGCCGAATCCGTGCAAACCGTCCGGCTGATAGAAGCGGCACAGGGGTGGCGGGACCCTGCCTACCAGATCCACAACATGGGCGAGGTCAATCCCCCTGCCCATCCCGAACGTGAAGCCAGCCGATAGGACCCGAGCCATGCGTGAACTGCTACCCAGCAATATGCCGGAGGTTGGCGATACCTACCTTTTGGAGCGTTACGCCGCGTCGCAACGTCCCTTTGTGCGCTTCAATTTCGTTTCAAGCATCGACGGTAGCGCCCAGCGCGATGGGCTGTCCGGCGGGTTGGGCAGCGCGGGCGATGGGCGGATCTTTAGTTTGTTGCGACGCTTGGCAGATGTCATCCTGGTCGGTGCCGGCACCGTCCGCGCCGAAGGGTACGCGGGGGCGCTGATCGGTCATGAGGACATTTCCTGGCGTGAAGCCCGGGGCTTGTCCGCGCAACCGGTCTTGGCGATCGTTTCGCACGGGCTGCATCTGGAGCCCGATGACGAGGTGTTCACGCTAAGCCCCGTCCCGGTGCTGGTCTTCACCAGCGTTCAAGTCACCGAGGAGCACCGCAGTCGCTTCGCTTCGTATGTCGAATTGGTTGAAGTTTCCGAAGCAGACCGGGGTTGTGACCCGCAGGAAATCGTTGCCGATCTGCTAGCCAGAGGGCTGGGTTTCATTCATGCCGAGGGTGGCCCGCATTTGCTTGGCCAATTTATCGCCGCCGATCGTCTCGACTCGATGTGCGTGAGCTATTCGCCGATGCTGTTGGCGGGGTCTGGACAGCGCATAGCGCACGGTCCACGGCAGGCGGCCCTTGCGATGAAAATCCATTCGCTGTTCGAGGAGGAATCTATGCTCTTTTGCGATTATCGGCGCCCGGAATAAGCGTCAGCGCCCCGTCGAGCACGGTCAGCTCAAAATCACCCTGTCCAATAAGCTCCCCGTCCGCATAACTTTCCTGTCTGGTTCGCACAACTACATGTGCACTCCTGCTGGACAGTTGGTGCCGGTGAGTCTTTCCGCGCAGAATATGACCTACAAAAGGCAGCACCGGTAGCAATAGCGGGCCCTTCACCAGCACGATATCGGCCAATCCATCTGCGTAGTCCGCGTGCGGGAAAAGCTTAATCCCACCGCCAAGCGACTTGATATTCGCAATACTTGCCGCGAAGACCGAACCCTTGAATTCAAGTTCCTGAGCCTGAATTTCGGTGGGATACGCGCGAAGTGTGGGGAGGCACAGCAGCAGTCCGAGAATATAGCGCAGCGCGCCTAGGCGGCGTGGCAAACCATTGGCTCGCCGGTTAACGTATCCTTCGAATCCCCACGACACCGCGCCCACGGCAAGCGTAGTTCGTGGCAGGTCATTGGCAAATCGCAGCTGGAGCAAATCGATCGGGGTCCCTGCTGCCCCTCCGGCCAGAAAGCTACCCACCTGTTGGATCGTTTCTTCCGCCGATCGAGCGCCGTACATTCGCCAGGTGTCGTTGCCGCTGCCTGCCGGAATGATCCCCATTGGAATGTTCTTCCCTGCAAGATACTGGATGGTGTGGTGTATTAGTCCGTCTCCGCCGATGACTACTACGGCATCGGCTGTTGCCAAGGCTTCTCCGAATTCTCGCCCTTGGAGATGTGCGGTATTCAACCTGTCTGATTGAATACCGTGAGCCTCGAGCCGGGCTTCCAGCTCTTCGACACGTCGCATTGCCAAACCCTTGCCCGAGCTCGGATGGAAGACTATGCGAATGTGCTGATATTTCACGGAGGGCACCATAAGGATAGAGAATACCCAGCAAACGCTCGGGTTTGAAAAGCCAACTCCCAATCATGGAAGGTAAAATGTTCTAATTGGCACTTGATCGCGCGGCACCGGCCGTGGGGAATTGCCTTAACCGAGAGGATTCGTCCGTATCATGAGTTCGCCAAGTCCCTACGAAATTCTTGGCGTGCCCCGGACGGCAACTTTCGAAGAGATCAAGGTTGCGTATCGGAAGGCTGCTCGCGCGTCACACCCGGATCTGGGTGGTAGCGCTGACGAGTTCAAAGACGTCCAACAGGCATTTCAGACGCTGTCGGATGATCGAAGCCGTTCAAGCTTTGATAGGTCTTTCCAGTCCCCCGGCCAAGCACCACGCGCCGGAACCTCCGCCCGCCAGTACGATGAAAAGCTGCGCACCTCACCGCAACAGCCCAAGGCCCAGCTAGCTACCGAATACGTCCCTCGTCTCGATGACGACTCCTTTGGTTTGCTGGATAGGGCCCACTCGATTCAACGAAGCCACGGTGAGCCACGAAAGCGCGGGCTGTTCAATTCCCGTTCCAGGCTTACCCGAGAAGCACAGACGATCAGCATGCTCAGCAAAAACGTGCTCAACGTGCTACCTGCGGCCCGGCTGGTCAATGGCTTGCAGGCACCCGGCGGCGGGCACTATGACCATGTGTTGACCGCCGGATATCGTATGGCGATCGTCAACACGATGACGCTTCCCGAGGGCTATTACGCATTTGATGGGAACGTATTGCGTCATGGAAATAAAATGACGCAGCCCCCGGCCTTGAACATCACCGGGATGCAACGCGCATTCATGCAGATGAACGTCGTCGCTTTCACGTTGGTCCTTTCGAGCCAGGGCAATCCCCACGAGCCGGTCATCGAATATCACCGCAGGGCCGATCCGGCGCTGGCCTCCACGCCCAACGTGCTCAATGCCGCAGGACTCATCCGCGAACTGAAACTCTTCCTCGGATCAGGCCCTTCCCCGAACATTGTTGACCGTTCGGTACTGTCCCGAGTCTTAGGCGGAATGTACTGATTACCAGTTTTACTGCTCCGAGAGCTTAAACTGTTAAATGTGTTCCGTATTCTTTTCAATGCTCCCGAAATTCCCGGCAACTCCGGGAATGCCATCCGCCTAGCCGCAATCACCGGTGCCGAACTTCATTTAGTGAAGCCCTTGGGCTTCAACTTTGAAGACGCCAACCTGCGTCGTGCGGGGTTGGACTACCACGATCTAGCGGTGGTCACCGTACACGAAAACCTCGAAGAAGCCCTCGCGTCGTTGGGCGAGGGTCGTGTTTTTGCGTTCAGTTCCGATGGCGACACGCTGTACACCGAGGTGGGCTATGTCCCAAGTGACATTCTCATGTTCGGTAAGGAATCGGTGGGGCTTAGCGCCGCAGATAAAGCCCACGAACGGGTGACCGATCTGGTCCGATTGCCGATGTTGCCGGGGCGCCGATCGCTGAACCTTGCCAATGCCGCTTCCGTTGTCGCCTTTGAGGCTTGGCGGCAGAACGGTTTTGCAGGAGCCTAAAGTACCAGCCCAATTGGGCCAAGTACACAGCTTTACCCAATCTTTATAAAGTAAGCTTTTGAGTATGTTCGCGCAGGCGTGCATCCGACAAAACCGACGACTTCTCGGGAGATTCCAAAACAATGAACGGTAGCCCTTCGCAGCACCGCGACGAGCCTCAGGACGAAAATCTGGGTCTGGACCTAGTCAGTCAAGTGGCCCACAGCTCTCGTGCGGAACGGAGCGCACGGCCAAAACGCTGGATCTTCGCAGTGCTTGGTTTGGTAATCGTGGTCGTCTTGGCCCTCGTGACCTTTTCCTTGCTCAATAGCGAGACGAAATCTTCTAAAGCCGCAAAGGCCGATGATGTGCTCACAGAGGTAGTTGAACTCAATAGCGGCGGTCAGGCGACTATCAGTACCTCCAAGCAGGAGAATGCGCTAGGCGTCGAACTGACGGCTCTGCCACCACTTGATGATTCTGAACAGTACGTTGTTTGGGCCGTGCATGAAGAAGGCGGCATCAGCGTAGTGAGCAAGACCTCGGGAGAAGACGCCAAGGGCGGGCTCTCCCCCATCGACGATGTTCTCGCGGTACATATCACCGTGGAAGGTTCAGAGA
>NZ_JBQSYR010000053.1:0-7581 GCF_052379505.1 Glutamicibacter sp. 363
CCAGTCAGGTTCGAGCTCGGCATAATCACGGCCCCGGCATAATCTGAGTTATCCCGAATTCGGGATAACTCAGAGTCGTGGTTTAAGACTTTGAAGTATATGCCGGCTTTCCCAGAAAGGTTTGGTTCGTTGGAGCACGCCAGGGATTTTATGGACCGGTTTGTTCATGCTTATAACACTGAGCATCGCCATTCAGGACTGGGGTTTCATACTCCTGCCGACGTGCATTTCGGGATGACTGGGCACGTGGATGACCAACGCCTAACGGCGTTGGAGAAAGCATGGGCGGAGCATCCTGAGCGGTTTGGAAAGAACCGATTACCGAAGAAAATGTTGCTGCCTGAAGTGGCTTGGATTAACGAACCGATCAAGCAGGAAGAAGGAGAAAAGATGCTGGTCTAAGACTTAGTGGTCTCACTTGACTTGAAAATTTCCGGTGGCCCAAGTTTCTACTTTTTGGTTAGACACACCCAGCCCAGACGTACAAAACGCTGCCGTAATTGGACTTCGGGAAGATATGTCCTGGTACGTCGCTGGATTCGCCATCCTCGGATTCCTTGTGGGTCTCATTAAGCTCGTCATGTCCCAGGACGTGAAAAGTAGCCTCATCGGGCTGGCAACACCAATTGTGAATTTGATTCTTGCCACCACGGCCTACGCGGTAGGCATCGGAGTACTGCTTACCGCGTCCGATGAGTTCTCGAAATGGATTGTGCAGCGCTCCACGGGTGGGGAAATAGATCTCACTCAAATGCTCACAGCGAGTTCTGCGTTGCTTGCTAGTCCTGGCACCGCCTTCTTGCTGTTCATTTTGTTGCTGCTCGGTGCGATCATCAATTTGCTGTTCATGTATTTCCGAGACGTAATGTTCTTGATCCTCTCGGCATTCATTGTGGCTTTAGCTGCTGCCAGCGGTACAGAACAAGGCCGACAAGCGTGGCGCAAAGCCAATGGTTGGCTAGTTGCTTTGCTGTTGTTCAAGCCGGTGGCTGCTGGGATCTATGCCCTCGGTTTCCGCATGCTCGTCACTGGCGGTCAAACTGAGGGCGAAGAAGCTTCTGTCGCTGCTGCGATGCAGTCAACCCTGATTGCAGTGCTGATTTTGCTTTTGGCGGCGTTGGCGTTGCCAGCTTTGATTAAATTCATCGTTCCTGCAGCTGGGGTCGGTGCTGGTGCCTTCTCTGGTGGTGCAGCCCTTGGTGCTGGTGTCACGTTAGCTGCTGGCGCAGCGGTTCTGGCGGGTACTGGAGGTGCGGCCGCTGCGGGCAGTGGCGCAGCCGCAGCAATACCGAATGGTTCAACTACGGCCGCATCTACGGCTGCGGGTAAAGGCGCGGAAACCGCGGCAACATCAGGTAGTACTGCCAGCGGTGGAGAAGCGAGCGCGGCTGCTGGTGGCAGCTCGGCTGGTGGCGGTTCTGGTGCGTCGGAAGCCGTCAGCGGTGGCGGCAGTTCCTCAGGTTCTTCTTCGGCTGACTCTGGTTCCTCATCGAGCGCACCTGCAGGTGGTGGCTCCGATTCTTCCGGCTCTAGTTCCAGTGCATCAAGCGTGGGGGCAACACCATCAGGTTCAGAATCATCATCATCTTCTGAAACGGGTTCTTCTCCTTCGTCCGGGTCGGGCGACAGCTCGGCACCGGCTAGCGGCGATAACGCGCAGTCAGGTGCTAACTCAAACGAGTCAGCCAATTCTTCTCAATCCTCAGGATCATCTCCAGAAGGCTCATCGGACGGACAAGGAACAACACCGAACGGCGGGCCTTCCGGGGCAAAACCCGCAAATAAGGTCACCGAAGCGATGCAGAAGATGGGCGATATGAAGGATCTTGCCCAAGGCTCGAATCCGAGCAAGCTCGTAGATGAGGACGGCGAATAATCATGGCATCTTCCGAAGTACGAATCGAACCAAACACCTTCGGCAACCTCACCGTTCCACGCCGCTCAGGACTCCTAGGTCTGTCAATGGGCCAAAGCCTCATGCTCGTGCCCATCGTGTTGCTGGTCATCGTTATGGCTGCTCGCGGCTGGGTTCTTGCCGCTGTCATCATCGCCTTATCCACAATCCTTGCCTCAGTGCTGTTGCTCGTGACCAAGAAGCAAGGCCGATCCATCTATGGGAGACTCATGCTGCGTCTAGCTCAGCGTCAAAAAGTCGCATCAAAAAAGCACGTGTACCTCGCAGGCCCTGCCGGATTCACCCCTGACGGCCAAGTACGCCTGCCGGGCCTGATGGCCAAATCCCAGCTGACCGAAACTGCTGATTCCTACGGCAACCCCTTCGGCCTCATCCGCCTCTCCTCGCGGGGGCACCATAATTATTCGGTTGTTCTTGAATGCTTCCCCAACGGCGATAGCCTCATCGACCAGACGGACGTGGATAACCAGGTAGCGCATTGGGCCAGCTGGCTCACCCAACGCGGTCTGGACGAAGGAATCCGCGGCGCGTCAGTGACCATTGAATCATCTCTGGATTCAGGGCTGCGCTTGCAGAGGCTGCTGGCCGATAACCACCGGGACGATGCCCCGGACTTCGCTAAACAAGTCGTGCAGCGCATCGCTCAAACAGATCATTCCAGCTCACCCGAAGTGGTCGCAAGAATTACGCTGACCTTTGATGGTCGCCGGGTTGACGGCAAAGCCGGGGATCGCGGCATGGAAGAAATGGCTGAGGAGATTGGCAACAAGCTTCCCGGCATCATTTCCGGCCTGGCGAACACCGGGGCCGGTGCAGTCCGCCCATGCAGTGCGCAAGACATTATTGACTTCACCCGCATAGCCTATGACCCGACCACCGCAGCGGCAGTGGAAGAAGCCCAAGCCAACGGCGGCACCGGACTAGCGTGGGAGGATGCTGGCCCTTCCTTCGCACTGGACGCGTTCGACCATTACCGGCATGACCGGGCGGTGTCGAAGTCGTGGACGATGTATGAAGGCCCACGCGGCGCTTTCATGTCCAACTCACTTTCACGGCTCACCGCACCAAGTGAGGGCGCGTTGCGTAAGCGCGTGACCCTGCTCTACCGTCCAATCCCGGCTGACCAGACGTCCACTGTGGTGGAGAACGAGCAGAAAGATGCCATGTTCTCCGGCTCCCAGCAGCGCGTCTCAGTCCGTGCACGTCAGCGGCTGGCCGCAGCACAGAAAACAGCGCAGGAAGAAGCCTTAGGCTCCGGCCTGACACGCTTCGGCCTGATCGTAACCATTAGCGTTCGTGAGGCTGAGGAACTGAAAAAGTTTGACCGTACCGTTCCCGGCATGGTCTCCCACGCCAAACTTCGTGTGCGTGAAGCCCTGGCTAACCAGGCGGTGACCTTCCAAGCTGGTCTGCCGCTGGGCATGGTCGTGCCTGATCACATGATGATCCCCGACGAGATTAAGACGTGGTTCTAATGTCTCCTTTGAAAAATCCTCTTCGCCCCCTAGACGAAGAAGGGCCAGTGTCGAGCTTGAAACTATCCAAGCGCGACGTGTCCAGGCTTGAACGAGCTGCGAAAAAAGCTGCCCCAAAAAAGCCGAAAGAGCCAGGGTTTCTTTCCCGTCTCCTGGCCGAAGGTGCGAAGTCCCGTCACCTGCCAGGAGACGCGGGCTGGAACCGGCGCGGCGGCGGGCCGGTGAACTACATCGAAAACCCTGTGGAGGTCCAAGGCTCTTGTGTTCAGGTGTGTGGGTTCTGGCCGTTCATCAACGGCGCTGGATTACCCACCATCGGCGCACCGTTAGGCCGCCACCTGCTGCGCAATACGCTGGTCACTGGCGATCCAGTCTCGTGGTTCCTCAACGGCATTATTTCCAACCCTTCCGCGTTCATCCTCGCTCAACCCGGACTGGGTAAGACCTCTCTGGTGCACCGGCTGCTGGCAGTGCTCACCGCGTGGGGCGTGGTGCCGATGATCCTGGCCGACTCCCGCCCGGACTACGTTCCACACATCCGCGCATTGGGAGGGCAAGTCATTACGTTCTCCCCCGGCCAAGGGCACCTCAATCCCTTGGATCTCGGACCGCTGGTGGCCAGCCTGAACGAGATTGACGATGACAAGGCCCGCGACATTGCTATCCAAGAGATGATCAGCCGCCGCCGCTCCCTCATGGAAGGCATCACCTCCATGATGCTCGGCCGCCCCTTACAGCCTCACGAATCCACCTGCCTTTCGGTAGCGATCAACGAGCTGGACCCCCATCTGCAAGAGGCTCCGCTGATCGGGGATCTGGTGGATTTCATGCGTTCACGTCCCGAAGTGCTGCGCCAAAACGTCCTGGCCTACGATGATGACCACGAATACGATCAACGCCTCCAAGCCCTGCTGGATGCACTAATCAACCTCGGCCCGTCCGGTGCCTACGGCGATATGTTCGCCAAACCATCCGACGCGCACATTACCCCCGGTGTGCCGGTCGTGTTCGACATTTCAGGCGTGAACGAAAACGACAGTGTCTTGGTCGCAGCCGTCCAGTCACTGTGCTGGAATCTCGGCTCAGCCACCGTCTCAGCCGAACAGCATCTGGCCGCTGCGGGCAAGCGCAAACGCCGCACCTACTTCCTGGTCATGGATGAGCTGTGGCGCATCCTGCGCGCCAGCGATGACATGGTGCACTTCATTGACACCATCACCCGGTTGAACCGTGGGCGCGGCATCGGCCAAGTCATGATCACCCACACCATGAACGACCTGCGCCTGTCCAAAGAGCACCTGACGGCCACTGCTTGGGGGTTCGTGGAACGCTCCGCAATGGTGTTCCTCGGAGGACTGGCACCGTCGGAGATGGGCAACCTTGAAGAAGTGTTCGCGTTGTCTTCGAAGGAAAAATCGTTGATGACTGATTGGACTGGTGAAGCGGTCGTTGATCCGAAGACTAATAAAGCTTCCCGCCGTCCAGGGGCCGGCCATTTCATCTTGAAAGTCGGTAAGAATCCTGGCACCCCGTTTGTCACTCACCTGACAGACCTTGAATTCCAGATTTCAGATACCAACCGGGCGTGGGAGATGGTGAACAAATGATCGGCACAGATCCACGTTCAGGACGCAAAAACCAGCCAGCAAACGACGATGCACTGTGGATGATTGGCGGCGGCGCTCTTGCGCTGCTCATCCTCGGGGTGGTGTTGTGGACGTTCGGAGCGATCCTAGATCCCAAGGTTGAAAACACCTCAAATAATCCAGTGCAGATCCTCATGGATCAAGGCCGAGGCTACCTGCCGATCGGCGGGCTGCAAATCACCGTCTTTGCCATCGGCATGCTGCTGCTGATTGCCGTGATCCTCATGCTGGTGCTGGTCTGGCGGCGCAGCCGAGGCACCAGCTCCCGCGTAGATCACCTAGCTAAAGAAATGGGCCACGCAAAAGATTTCAAAGCCCTGGAAGAACCGGCAGCACGCCAAGACTCTGAACGTCTCGGCGCACAGAAAGCTGGGATCGGCGTACCCCTGGCCAGACTGGTCAACAACCATAAACCTTTGTTTAGCTCCTATGAGTGGGTGCAAATCTGGCTGATGGGTCCACGCGCCGGTAAAACCTCCTGCGTGTGCGTGCCACAGATCCTCGAAACCGGTGGCCCGGTGCTGGCAACTTCAAACAAGCGAGACATCGTGGATATGACCCGTGGCCCCCGCGCCCGGGTAGGCACCGTCTGGGTCCACGACGTGCAAGGCATCATCGGCGAAGAACCTTCCTGGTGGTGGAACCCTCTGTCCTTCGTGACAGATATGAAATCGGCAGTGAAACTGGCCGATGTGTTCATTGCTTCAGAGACTTCAGCCGGCGCGAAATCCGATGCGTACTTTGAATCTGACGGTAAACGGCTACTCTCCCATTTCTTGTTTGCTGCGGCCATTGCGAAACGTCCCATCACCGATGTGTTCGCCTGGGCGCAAGACCCCGAGGACAAAACAGCTCGTGACCTGCTGGACGAGCACGGTTATCAAGACTTTTCTTCCGCACTCTGGCAGATTCAAGGCTTGACCCCTAAGCAGCGTGACGGCGTGTATGGCACGATGCGCCCATGGATCACAGTGCTCTCCTACGAAGAAGTTACCCCCTGGATTCGCTCGAATGGGAACTTCTCACGCCCTGAATTTGACCACCGCAAATTAGCTACCGGCACCGACACCCTGTATCTGGTCTCCAAAGAAGGTGCAGGCACCGCGCGAGCAATCACCGCAGCGTTGGTCATGGCTGTCATGGATGCCGCCGAAAAAACGGCCGCTGCCATGACAGGTGGACGGTTAAAAACCCCGCTGATAGCAGTGCTCGATGAGGCCGCAAACGTGGTGCGCTGGCGCGAACTGCCCGACGTGTATTCCCACTACGGCTCACGCGGCATCGTGGTCTCCACGTTCTTCCAGTCATACAAACAGGGCGTCGAAGCTTATGGGCAAGACGGCATGGATAAACTGTGGGGCGCGTCCAATATCCGCGTAGCCGGCTCGGGACTCTCGGACGATAAGTTCCTGCCGTATCTGGAAAAGCTCGTCGGTGCCCGCGACGTGCTCAAACGCTCATCCAGCACCAATGGCCGCAACGGGCGCTCAGTGTCCAGTTCAATGCAACGCGAATCCATCCTGGAAGTCTCCGACCTCGGTGCATTGCCGCGAGGCCGAGCTATCGTCACCGGCTCCGGCATCCCCGCAGGATTATTGGAACTAGTGCACTTCTCTCAGAAGCCATATGGGGAAGATGTGAAACTTTCACAGGGGTACTACGAAAACGTCAAGAAATATATTCTTTAGAACAAGACAAAAGTCGGCTACCGACGAGCATCTGCTCGTTGGTAGCCGACTTTTAGATCACGACGTAAAAACTCAGGATGAAACTTTCGAAGTAGTATCGATCGAAAGCACTAGAACCCCTTCGTCGCCTTCCTGAACAGACCACTGCTGATCTGCCGGATAAACGTTAGAGTTATCTGTCGCTGAAGAGCAGAAATCAATCTTTGCACGACTCAATGCAATTGATTCTGCATCGCTTCCCTTGCCAAATACCAACCATTGTTGACTATCGTCGGTATCAGTATTGATTTGCTCCGTGGCAGTCTTCATTGCGGCAGGAAGATTCGCAGGTGGCGTCGAGTACGGGCATAGCACTGCAACGTGTTCCCAGCTGTCTACCGGGGAATTCTCCTGCGGTAGCGTCAAATTTTCGCCACTTTTAGCCTCGGACGTCAGAGTTTCCTCATATGTTCCACCAGCCGCGCATCCGGAAGCAAGAACACCGAAAGCAATTAGGGGAACAATCTTCAACGAAAGTCGTTTTGTAAAATTCATTCTCACACTCAGAAATTGTTAGAGGGTGACCAGCTTGTTCTGGTTGGCCAGGGATTTGCACTTAGTACTGCTCTTAGACGCTGTTTTCTGAGCCTTACCGACCGATCGACCAGTTTTGTTATTGGCCAGATCCATCTTCTTCTCACGTGCTGGCCCATTACGAACCGCTTCATGATTCGAAGCAATCTTCATTGCACCGTTTTCACCAATGCTAATTGTCATCAGAGCATTCCAGTAACAATGACGGTAAGCATCTCCCCTACCATTATGCAGTGACTTGGGGAAAAGCTTCTTCGCAGACGCTGAGGCATTATCTGCGTCCT
>NZ_JBQSYR010000054.1:0-7287 GCF_052379505.1 Glutamicibacter sp. 363
ACGAAGATCTACGACTTCACCGCCTCATAAAGCTGCTCACAGAGACAGGGCGACCCGAGAGTATTTATACCTACATGCGTCCGGGCACCAAAGCCCGCCATCTCCTAGAAAAGATTGGAAACCGAAACCTCGCACTCACCCATGAGGCCTTCGACGAGCTACCCACCTCAACAGCTGCTGAGCACCTAAGAGCCTTGCTAATTCACCATCGCATGATGCCCGAGCGCGGAAACGAAAACCTCGCTCGTTTCGAGCAATGGATCACAGCCAGAGTCGCCTCCCTGCCCACTGACGGGACAAGCCATATAGTCGAACTCTTCGCCAGGTGGCGCCACCTCAAACGAATCCGCGACAAAGCCGCAGACCCGGAGACCAACCACAGTACCGCCATCAGCGCCGCGAAACAGGAAATCACCGAGGCAGGGAAACTTCTCCTCTGGCTCAAGGAGACGCACGATATCGGCGCAGAAAAGCTCCAACAGAAGCACATCGATGACTACCTGAGCAGTGGCCCCAGCACCCGAAAACACATCCGAAACTTCGTTCGCTGGCTCAATAGTCAGCCAAGCAGCCGCACCCATGAGCTTGATACGCCCTTCCGAAAAGCTCAAGCCAACCCAATGATTACCCACATGCAGCGGACTGAACTCGTGAGGAACTGTTTAGAACACCAGCAAGTAGCTCGGTCTACGCGCCTGGCTGGTTTGATTCTTTTGCTATGGGCACACCCGCTGAACAAGATCGTCCTGCTTCGCCGAGAACATCTCATCACTGCTCCGGACGGCATGCGCCTCAAGCTCGGAGCAACACCGGCTGCCGTACCCGCAGCCCTCACTGAGCTGTTCTGGCAACAATTACAAAACCCTGAGAACAGCAACACCACGAATGCTGGCACCGACTGGCTCTTCCCCGGCACTCGTGCTGGCCAGCATCTACACCCGGACACCCTCGCCGGACGGCTCAAAGTCCTCGGCATCGATCCTCAAAGAGCACGCAACGCGACGCTGCGCAGCCTCACCCAGGAAGTTGACGGACGCACCCTCATGGACTTGCTTGGCTATAGTCCTGGAATCATCGCCCAGCATGCGTCAAGAGCAGCCGCACCTATGGCTGACTATATTGATCTGAAGAGGTCTGCTCCTCAGATTGAAGAGAACCCCTAGTCTTGAGGTTCTTCAAGCATCGGATCACTGACCTACAGCTCAGAAGCTCTCATCAGGGAGCCATCAAAAGTACCTGGATCCGGAGGAAACGGATAACAGGCTTTCCCATCAAAGGCTTTTGTATTGTCAGAACGTGCGAACTCGCGGTCCCCTCGATAAGTCATTGATAACCCGGGCGGCCTATGTCATCCAGCAACTTTCCCTGGATCACTCCAGCGCGCGCTGACCGATGAACCGTCTCGAAGCGATGCATGAATTTCTACCTTGATTAGTGCTCTAAAGAATTTCATTGACGAGATTCGCAAGTTATGCGAAAGCTTCGCATAACAGGTAGGAGCCGGCATGAAGGATCTGCCACCAGGGGTCGTGCCGCTGAGGCTAACGCAAGGGCTACCAGCATTACATCCAGAAGAACTTATCTGGTTGGAAATGCTCGATGGATGGCGCAACCAACAACTAGGCCGCAATCTTTCACCGCACACCATCGATCAGCGCATCTCTAATATCGAGCGCTTCCGGAGCTTCACTGAGAAATATCCCTGGAACTGGGAAGCCAGTGACATGGACGGATACTCGATGGAACTTCGAGGCGTCCGTAGGCTTAGCCGGTCAACGATGCTGACCTATCAAGTCAGCGTTCGCTTGTTCATGGAATACCTGACTGACTCCAGCTACGGATGGTCTGAAGAATGCTTCCGCCGCTTCGGTTCTTATCCCGCACAGATTGCTTTTGAATGGAATACGGCACGACACCGCTCCGAAGTGATGAGCGATCCAAAGAAGCGTCCATACTCCCGCGAGGAACTGCAATCGCTTTTCGACTGTGCTGACGATCATGTTGTCAGGGCTCGACGGGCGGGACGGAAAGGTTGGATCCCCTGGTACAGAACCTCAATCATAATGAAAACCGCCTACGCCTGGGGACTTCGAAGAAATGAGGTCCGTCAGCTCGAGCTCTCGGATTTTGGGCACAACCCGGCCGTCAAAAAATACAAGGATTTCGGAACTGTTTACGTCCGCCATGGCAAGGCCAAAGCCGGTTCTCCCCCGAAACGCCGCACGGTACTGACCGTTCCCGAAACAGACTGGGCCGTTGATTGCCTCAGCGATTGGATCAACGACGTCAGGCCGCGTATGAGCGTTGCGCTGTCTTGTTCATACTTGTTTCCTTCTGAACGCGGCGGACCGCTGACAGCAGATGCCTTAAGCGCGGCATTCTCCAGCATCCGCAAAGAAGCAGGACTTGCTGACGGGCTGGACTTCCATTCCTTGCGTCGCTCCTACATCACGCATCTGGTGGAATCCGGTTACGACGGCTTATTTATTCAACAACAAGCCGGTCATGAATACGGATCGACGACAGCCATTTACACTGGCGTCTCCCCCGACTATCGGAACAAAGTCGTCCAGCAGGCGCTTAGATCAATGGCTACAGACGCAACGCATCAGAGAAATGAGTGATACCAGATGGGCAAGCGAATGGAGTACAAGTGGAGGCTGCGCGAAATCATGGCCTCCCGCGGCCTGAACAACATATCCGACATCTTGCCACTACTGAATGATCGTGGGATCGACTTATCGAGCTCGCAGATTTACCGGCTGATCGGGCAGAAACCAGAGCGCATTTCTTTACAGCTGCTTTTTTGCTGTTGCCGATGCCTTGGAATGCACAGTCGAAGATCTCTGCGCTTATGAAGCGGTCGACGCGAGAACCCAGCTTCGCAAAGTCGGTACCGATGAGAGCACTGTAGCGTCGCTGAAAGATTCCACCCGTCCACGCCGGGCCCGCGTCTATCTGGCTGACGAATGACATCCCAAGAGCGCTCCTGCGCACGATGCGAACGCACAGGCGTGAAATTCAACGCCATCTGGCCAGAAGGCCATATCTGCCGACGGTGCTACCAACGAGCCGCACGCATCCATGGAACTTGCCCACAATGCAACCGAGAACATCTTCTGCCTGGCCTTGCACCTGATGGACAAGCGATCTGCTCAGAATGCGCGGGAATGCCGAATAATTTTGTTTGCACTCTTTGCCATGAAGAAGACGAACTAAGCGCCAAAGGCTTCTGCTCGCGTTGTCTGCTCAAAGATCATTTGCAAGCCCTCCTCCAAGACGACAATGGGAGGATCCCCGAGCATATGCGGTCCTTCTATGACGCCGTCACGACCCAGCCGAATGCCCGTAGCGCAATCGTTTGGCTGAAGACTAATCCTGCGACACGGAAGCTGCTCGGGGACCTGGCTTCCGGGAAAGCAGACCTAGCCCACCGGACCTTCATCGAGCATCCTGAACCGGGCAAAGTTAACCACCTGAGAAGAATCCTTACCAGCCTGGAGGCACTCGAAGATTATGGCAGCAGGGTCGAGCGATTCGAAACGTGGCTAGAGGCCAAGCTCAGCGACGTGCCAAACCGGGCGCATCAGAAATTGATACAACAATTTGCCACCTTCGTTTACTTGAACAGGCTGCGTACCTTAGAGAGCCAAGGGCAGCTGGAAGAAGGAACGTTACTGAGTGCTCGGCAATCCACCACAGTATCAATCGACTTCCTTGCGTTCCTGCAGGAACGTAAAAAATCAGTAGCCGGTTGCACCCAGCAAGACATCTATGACTGGTTGGCGTCAGGGTCCACGACTCGGAGCATCGCTAGAACTTTCGTCCGGTGGGCAATCCAAACTCAACACATGCCCAAGCTTGATTTCCCCTACCGTGTTGCCCAAACAGATCCGCGAATCAGTTCTGAAGAACGTAATGAGCTGATACTTCACGCATTGGAAAGCCCCGAGTTCGGCGCGGGTGACCGAGCTGCAGCGATTTTTCTGCTCGTTTTTGGGCAGCCTCTATCCAGGATCGCCGCGCTGAAGGTAGACCAGTTCGAGTACTCGGATGACGGCCGTCTGAGAGTAACTTTCAAGGCATCGCCAATCGAGATCCCTCCCCCATTCGACGAGATAATCAAAGAATTTCTGGCTAGCAGGATGAACCAAAACACCGTAGCGAATCAGAATTCCTCATGGTGCTATCCGGGATACGTTTCTGGTGAACACCTCAATGCGAATCATCTGATGCAGCGACTGCGCGAGGCAGGAATTAACCTTCGCGGCGCCAAGAACGCTGCACTTCAGGAGCTCGTGCAACGGATCCCGCCGGCCATCGTCGCCGAAACCATGGGCTACAGCAGCCAGGCTATGGAAATGCATCAGCAGCGCGCCGGCGCGAAATGGATGGTTTATCCGGCATTGATCGATGAGACGAATTCTTAAACGATCTGAGAACTGATGATGATTCTCATCCCTGGTTACGGATAGGCATGGGAACTGATCTGTTTAGGTTGGAATTCGCGGGTCAGCAATATCTCTGGTCAGGAGTTACGCATTTTGTGTTATGAAATACCTTCAACTCAAATTATTTTTACTTATTAAATTTCCACATGTTACTTGTTCTTCGATAGCCCCGTTCAATTCCGGCTTGATATACGGCGTCGGTTCTTATTCGAACGGATGTGACCAGCTCGCGTCCGATTGAAAACTACTATGAAGCTTGTTCCTTGGAGATCATATTCGTTAGAGATTGGGAAAGGTTCTAAGTGATCCATCATGGCAAGCCGGAGGAACTAGTGCCATTTTAAGCTAATCCAAGATGGCCACCGCAGACATTTTGGTTGCTTCTGAGCCCCCAACTCGTAACCCGAACAATCATCGTTGTGAGTATTCGTAGACGTCTACGCATGTGTCTGTGTGTACGAAACATCGACGTAGGGAGTAACCATGTGCCAGTACAGCAACCGATGCCCCGTCGGACAACATCGGCCCGGAACCAAATGTCAGTATTCCGGTTCGTCGCGACCCGACCGAAACTATCCCATGCCTTCCCCATACCGCATGGCCACCCCCTCCCCTGGAAGCTCTGGCCGAGTCTCAGGGGCCACGGCGCAGAAGCGGCTGTATCGGACAGCCGTGGCATCAACGGGAATCAACGGCCTCGACGTCCTGGCAATATTCATTCTGGCCGCGGTCTGGGACGGCAACCCCGACGCCATTAGCACCGGGACAATTCTGTTCGCCGTCTTGCTTGTGCTGCTTCCCCTCGGCTTGGGAATTTGGCTGACGCGCACCTGCACCGCATGGAACGGAACTGCGGAAGGGCGATGCGTCAGAGTTTGCTACGGCCTGCGACGATGCGGCATCCCTGAACATAGCAGGAGCGCCCAGTTCCTCACGCTGCCCGAAGGCGTGGCGTTGCTGTCCTGGGGAGTTGCCGTGTTAAACATTTGGATTCTTCTAAGCGGAGCCCTCTAAGGTACCCATTTAGGAATGATCGTTGGTGACCTAAACGTATATAGATCCACCCGTGAAATTAGTTCTAGTAGCAACAATCCTCCACGTATATCTGGGCGATGAGCTACCTTGACGAAATCCTAATTAGCGAAGCGCCCGACCGGAAAATATTCCGGTCGGGCGCTTCGTACGGCGGGATAGGCCGCTCACTCTATATTTACTTATCGAAACGTTCGGAGTACTGCGTATTAGGAAAAGTCAGGAACCTAACTCATTCACCCTGTTTACACCCCATGGAAAAAGCCTTGGTCAGTTGCCGGTTTGATCGCAAAATTTCCACGATATATAGACCGGACGATCAACTCCGTAAGAAGCAAGGATGTCAGCTAATAAACCTGTCATCCAGCCAATAGCGGTCAATGAATGTAGGCCAGAAGAGAAGGAGATCAGAGCGGAAGAAGCTCCCGGACCATCCCAAATACCATCAGAAATCGGTAGAGATTTCGTTGAGTCGATACGGTTGGCGGTAACTTCGAGCATCAGGACAGAAGCGATCTGTGAGACAAGAGCGTTAAGAACCTCGTCAGGGAAAGCATCTTTCTGCCCAGACTGAAACTCGACCGAAATGTCACGCCGTCTCTCATCACTTGACTCAAGAGCAACGACCCCACTTAGCCCTTCGGATGGAAGCGCGCCAGGGTTCAGGTTCTTTAGTTGTTGCAGTGGAACAGCAAAATCAACTTGTACTGGAGGCTTAGAAGTTTCGCATCGAAAAGTATCTGTCATAACAGCCAATGCGTAGCAGGGGAGAGGTGAGTTAGCCGAAGCAGGTTGGATGCCTACCTGGAACCAAACATCTGGTGCATTCTCTGAATGGTGAAAATCTTCTCCACGGCCTGCATCATTGACCACCCATGCTCGGCCTGCTGACGAACTTTCAGGGCCCCACAGCAGCTCTGAGTAGTCATTGAGGAAACTAACTGGGTCGGATAAAGACCTATCGGCCGGCATGCTCGATTTGGATTCCCAAATGCCAATGAACATCGGCTCTGAATAGTTTGATGAGAACAAATTTGAACCCTAAGTGTGTGAATAGGATCTAACGGTTTAGTTAGAGAACACGGCAGTTCACATCGGCCTGCATGCGCTTGACCTCAGTGGTATCGATCTGACCATCAGCATCTACATCGACATGGTTTCTCCATGAAACCCGCTTGGTGTCGTTGCAATCGTTGTGAGAGGTTACTCGGCTGCTAGACCCACCGCCTGGTTTTAGCTTTGTCTTCTTGGAGCAGTTTTTGCGTTCCCAGTATCCTGAGCCCTTGTTATTGGTGTAGTACTCGTACAAGCATGAGGTCACGTGTGCAGTGGCTGAACTGCAATTACCTTTCTTCCACCAGCCATGCCCCTGCACGGCAATCTTTGGTTTGGAGGTTGTAGAAATGTGAGGATTATCTGCGCCAGTCTCTGGTGTGCAGACCACAGCACGTGCGTTCATTTCCGGTTCATCATCGACGGGAACGAGGTTTCCCTCTTCATCGACAAATGGGGCGTCGAGTGCTTCCTCGGAGGTTGCTAGTCCGGGCTCGGCGTCAGGTGCGATCAGGTCGGCATCACTTACTGGTTCCGTGACAGAAACCATGCCTGTTTCAGCAATCGTGGTCGTTGCGCTAGCTGGACCTACAGCCAGCGCCGAAAGAAGCAGGCCACCGAGGGCAATCGATGAAATCCATCGCTTCGAAGTCAATCGATTTTGACTCAAGATTTTTCCTTTGGCTAGATGAAATATACGAACTCTTATCGTAGTTGCCGATTGCACAAAAAAATCAAAATCAATAAATGT
>NZ_JBQSYR010000055.1:0-7139 GCF_052379505.1 Glutamicibacter sp. 363
GGTCACCCTGTGGCGTTTTCGATAAGAACGAAAAGCTCGTCAGAACTTTCAGTAGGCAAACGGTTAAAGGAGTCTCGGGACGTACAGCCTATCTACGTTGTGGCACAAACAAAGTCGTCAAAGGTAAAAATATCGGTTGGGGCTATCGGCATATCAAAGCTGGCCACATGAACGACTGGAACAACCAGGCGGTATTCTTAGGTGCGAACTGGAGGGACTTCGCGGATTGGGCAACAAACGAAGCCTTAAAATGGTCATGCCTAAAGAAATACCAAAGCGGCAATAAAACTATTCGGTACGGTGGGGTTTATGAACTTCGAGATTCCCGTGGGCGGATCATAAAAAAGTCGGCGTCACGGCATCAGTTTCAGCCACAAATTCCCGTCTCATCACATCTCATCCCGACAGTGTGAACCGAGCTTGCGGTAAATAATCAAGCTTCGCTGGTAAGTTCTAACAAGAAGGGCTATGGCGCATGTGCGCCATAGCCCTTCTCAGTCTTCTGCTTCTATTCTCATACTTGCCCCGTACATGGTTCCCCGTGAACCAGTGAAAGTATGAAGAGCTGCTATCAACTCCGAGAACGCATACTGTTCGCCGCCGGTAAAGCCTCGCGGCATTCTAATCCCGTTCAAACCGGCAAGTTCATTTTCCGTAACCCTCCATTTGACGACCGCCGTGCCATTATCGTCAAAATTGGGATATTCGATATAGATTCCCCACGGAGTTAGGCGAGCTTCATACCCACGTTCGTTCACTAGGTAATCAACATACCTTTGACGCTTAAATGTCTCCATAGAATAATCCTAAGTCCTCCAAGCAAACAATCTAGTTACGGTAGCGAAGATCTCTGATAATGAATTCCGACAGGTTACGATTGCGATGGACCCAAGGATCTTTTTTCGCCACGAACTGTCATTGTTAGAGCTTTCTCACAGTTAGCATCATACGAACCCCAGCAGCGCCAAGGGTTAACTCTGATACCTCCACGTGGTCTTACTCCTTTAAGATGATGTGCCCATGATAGGTGTTCCTCGTGGCCTGGCAAGTGATATTCGCTTATCAGAGGCCATGCACGGGCCACGATCCGCCGTCGAAGGAGAACTCAGGTACCGCAGCTTGTGGCTTGTGTGCGGGAGGTCGTTTGGTTCCTGCTGTCCACGTGGGTGCAGGAAAAGCAGCGCAGCGATTGGGCTTTTGCTGTGCACAGGTGGGCAGGAGGCTTAACCGCGATGCCCTGGTTTCGTCGCGGTTGATTCGGCTTCGGGTAGGGTTTCCATCCAGCAGGTCGCGTTGATGGCGACTTGGAGCGCTGCTAGGGCTTGGGCGACGGCTTGTTTCGTGTCGGGGTAGTCCTTGTTCCATGAGTCGGTGCTCATGGTGATGCGTCCGGTCTTCGCGAGGTCTTCCAGCTCGTTGGCTAGGGCTTTGAGGTCATCGTAAATTTCTGAGGCGTTGCGGGTCATCGTAAATTTCTGAGGCGTTGCGGGTCATGGCTTATCTCCTGGCCGGGTGGGCGAAAGTGACTAATTTTGAGTAACTGAGTAAATGAGCAACTGAGTAAATGAGTATGGTTGGGTCCCTTTAAGCAGTCCAGCAGCTATGCGATAGCTAACTGATTCTCTCTAACCCACTCATCCCAAAACCGGGACGGCGTCAACCCATCCAAAGACCCATGGGGACGCTCATGATTGTAAATGTCTTTCCATTCATCAGCCAAATACTTCGCTTCCACCATAGTGTCCATAATTTCCCCGGAAAGCTGTTCACGCCGGAACTGCGCATTGAACGACTCGATAAAACCGTTCTGCCAAGGTGAGCCCGGATCGATAAACGCAGTGGACACCCCCACAGTGTTGCACCAATCCACCAGCGCGTCAGCAGTGAACTCAGGCCCGTTATCACACCGCACAAACGTTGGCTGGATCCCAGTTTCAGCAATGATGTCCTCCAAAACAGCCACCACATCAGCAGCTTTAAAAGACCTGCGGGGAATGATCGCCAAAGCGGTCCGCGTGTACTCATCAATGACATTGAAGAACCGGATATGACGGCCACAAGAGGTGACATCCGACTGGAAATCAAAGCTCAGTACATGCATCGGGTACTCGGCGGTCAACCGCTTCTGTTCCCCAGCGTCTGGGCCGGTGCGCCGCTTCTTTCGACGCTTGGGCTTACAGACCAAGCCTTCTTCTCGCCATAATCGTCGGATGCGCTTGCTGTTCAAGACAGTGTCTTTCCATCGTTCGGTGGCCAGCAAGTGCCAGCGGGCTTTGCGCCATCCCCACGTTGGATGCTTAGACGCGACAGCCCTCAAGTCGGCTCGTAGCTGCGCTTCGTCAAAGCTCATCGGTGTTTTTTTCTTACGTAGTGCAGAGCGGTTCTGGCCCAGAACTTGGCAAGCGAAGCGTTCGGACGCCCCGAATTTTTCCATCGCCATCCGTACAGCACGGCGGCGTGGTCCGGGGCTTAGAATTTTCCCTTGGCAACCTCAGTAAGGATGTCATTGGCGAGCATCTGATCAGCGAGCAGCTTCTTGAGGCGCGCGTTTTCCTTCTCTAGCTCCTTGGTACGTTTGCTGGCTTCAGCGTTTTTCTCGGACCCGTACTGGTTGATCCAGCGGTACCAAGTAGCTTCAGTGATCTGAAGTTCCTTGATGACCTCGATCATCGGGTGTCCGTCGTTGAGCATCTTTTGTCCTTGACGGACTTTAGCGATGACCTGGTCTGGTGTGTGTCTGCGTGCCATTGTTTCTGTGATTCCTCCTGTGTCCATTGTCGGACACGAGTACTCACATAGTCACTGGACTACTTTCCGGGGACCCAACCAAGTAAAAACGCATTTGAGTAAGTGAGTGACTTGAATGTTAGTCTTTGAGTAGTTGGCTGGCGCGCTGGAAGCTAATGCCGAGCACTTTTTCAATGTCGCGCACGGTGTAGCCTTCGGCGTGTAGCCCGCGCACGACCCGGCGCGTGTGCTCCGCTGCCGACATGCTCAGTTCGCGGGCCTTGGCGGTTTCTTCGCGGGCCTTGGCCCATTCCCTTTTAGCGGCCTCCGGTAGTTCGTAGGTGACATTGACGGTCACTGCATCCTTGGGCACGTCCAGGATTGCTGCCGCGAGGCTGTCCGCGTACTCCTGCACCTCGCTGAGTTTCTTAGTGGAGGTCACTTGGTCAAGTTCGGGGATGGAAATTTCCCACCACTTGCCGTCCTTCATGGCCACAGCTTCTAGGGTTCGCTGGGAGTGCATCTTATTCCTTTCTGCGGCGGGAGGGCTGATGCCCTCCCGCCGGGGCGGTTACTTCCAGCTCCTCGGGATCTGCGGGAAGATCTTGCTGAGCTGCCGGATGATTCCCGGGGAGGTTTCCTTATGCCTGGGGAGGGCGAAAACTTTGCTTCCATCCGGCGGGGCCCACACGTCGTGTGGCCCTTGCGACCGGATCACGCTCCACCCTTGGGCCGTGAGAAACTTGGTCACTTCCTTGGTTTTCGTTGTTTTCATAACTTTAGTCTAGTCCCCCTAGACTGACAAGTCAATGGGGACTAGACAACATCGGCTATTTTATCCGGCCTGAATCCTGACCAGTGCTCGACCCCCGCGACCACGACCGGGGCTTGCGCATAGCCAAGACTTTTGATGTAGGCGAGCGCGTCATCATTGGCGCTCACGTCCACGGCGCTATAGGCGATTCCAGCGCTTTCTAGGGCACGGTAGGTGGCGTTGCACTGCACGCACGATGGCTTGCTGTAGACAGTGACGGGCGTTTCCATGATTTCCCTCCTTGGGGTTATTCCTGGGCTGTCAGCGCCGCGATTTCTTTGGGGCTGAGCTTATAGGCGAAACTGCACTGTCCAAATTCCTCGGCGGCGATGGTGGCGGCTTCTTCTGAGTCGTAGAAACCGAGAATTTGGGTTACCGGGCAGTTGAGGACGATATAAGGGGCAACGGTACTCATGGGAAATTCCTGCTTTCCGGGCGGTGGCACCCCGCCGCGAGGCGGGGCACCGGGTGCTAGCTAGCCGGCGGGGAGGCCGCGATATTTGGCGGGTAGATCCTCGAACTTCTCGGGCACATCGTCGGGGCCGTCGCTTTGCCCTGTTTTCCAGAACCAATGAGCGTCACGGTCAATGGCTTCTTTGCACGCTTCCAAGGTGTCGAAATATTTGGTGGTGGTGTCACCTTCGACGTAGAGGCCGTAGCCGAAGTGGCGCTTGCCGCCCTTGTTGATCTGGCGGGCGAATCCGATCACGTAGGGCCATGCGCCGAAGTCGTAGCCTTCGGCTCCCCATTGGGCAATGACCGTCCATCCTGCGTTTTCGGCGGTGTCCAAGTAGTCGTAGCCGTCGCCGCTGCGGTCATCGAGGGGCAAGTCTGGCCCGGTGAACGTGGTCTGAGCTGTAGTTTTCATCGCTTTTCCTTTCCCTGGTTCGTTGTCCTCATATCTTTAGTCTACCCCGCCTAGACATCCCTTGTCTAGTAGAGATAGACACTTATTTTTTTGGCAAATGTCCGCCCGTCCGGGAACCTGGGCCGGCTAGAGAATCACTCACGGTGAGGCCATCTTGAAAACTGGGGTTGCGCCCTGGCTGAGCCTTCGCGAGCGTGCCCCAATCCCTTGGACTACCCCTTGTCGATGCCGAAAAAACCCAACCCCTCCACGCGCACCACGGGTTAATGAGTCTTGAACCATGGGGAAATCAGCCGGGAAAACCCCGGGCACAGTTCTATCAAAGTGACTTCTTGGGGATGCATTGCGCTAGTGTCGGTCGCCGTCGCTACGGTAAAGGCTTAGAATGTAGATTCTAAGAAAGTGTGCTGTGATGAAAATTGATCGTATACAGGTTTGCGAGCTGGCGACCCCGCCGCAACGGGTGATCGCTATGGCCCTGGACCGTGTCCCGGCGGGTTACCCTTCCCCAGCCCAGGACTACTCCGATACGAAGATTGATCTATCCGAGATGCTGATCCGTGATCAAGTCTCGACCTTCATTGTGCGGGTGTCTGGTGAGTCGATGCAGGACGCGGGAATCAGCGATGGGGACGAGCTGATCGTTGACCGCAGTGTGCAGCCACGCGATGGGCACGTGGTGATTGCAGTGATCGACGGGGAGATGACCGTCAAACGTCTCTCCACTGGCCCTGCCGGGGTGGTGTTGAAAGCAGAGAACCCGGACTATCCCGATCTGCGCGTAGCGGAACTATCGGATTTCAGGATTTGGGGTGTGGCCACCACATGCCTCCATCACCTCTAGACTCCCCCAACCCGGCACAGCGGGGCGAATACATCGCACATGTTGATGTGAACAGCTTCTATGTCTCCTGCGAACGCGTCTTTGACCCGAAACTCGAAGCCCGCCCGGTAATCGTGCTGTCCAATAATGATGGCTGCGCGGTCGCGCGCAGCAGCGAAGCCAAAGCCCTGGGCGTTGAGATGGGCGCGCCGTGGTTCAAACTCGCTGCCGACGCTGACCGATACTGGTCGCAAAGTCCTCTAATTATGAGCTGTATGGCGAAATGTCGGGGCGGGTCATGAAACTGCTGGCACGGTTCTCTGCTTGGGTGGAGATCTATTCCATCGACGAAGCCTTCCTCGGCGTGAGCGGCACGCTCGATGAGCTGCAAGCCCTGGGTGAGCAGATCAAGGCCGAGGTGTTCCGGCTGACCGGGTTGCCGGTCTGTGTGGGCATCGCCAAAACGAAGACCTTGGCCAAACTTTCGAACCAGTGCGCCAAAAAACTCAGTGTGCTAGGCGGGGTGTGCGTCTGGGACCGCGCCCCACGGACCACCACCGAAAACCTGTTAGCCCGCCTTCCGACGGTCGAAATCTGGGGCATCGGTCCCCGTCTGACTAAACGGTTGCGGGGCTTGGGGATATGGACGGCAAAAGAGCTGCGGGACGCCGATGAGGTGCGTATCCGGGATAAGTTCTCCATTGTGCAGATGCGCACCGTTTTGGAGTTGCGCGGTATCCCATGTATCCCGATGGAGGAAGAACGGGTGATCAAAGATCAGCTGATCTTCTCTCGCAGCTTCTCTGATCCGGTCACTGATCGGGTGGGGATGGAGCAGGTGATGGGGATTTATGCGCAGCAAGCCTCTGCAAGATTGCACAAGCACCAGAAGCAAGCCAGAATTCTCAGTGCGTGGGCGATGACCAGCTATTTCAACCAGCATCAGGATCACCAGCCAGCCATTACGGTGAAGCTACCTGGGCCGACGGCTGATCCGGTGGTTCTCACCAAGGCAGCCAAGCAACTACTCCCCCAGATCCTGGTCGGGGTGAAGTACGCCAGGGCTGGTGTGGTGGTCATGGATCTGCAGCCGGTGGCGATGCAGGACACGTTCGTGCCTTTCGTGTCAGCGCATGAGGCGAAACAGATCGGCCCGTTGATCCAGCAGATCCGTAGCGAGCACGGGGTGAAAGCTATTGGTTTAGGCGCTGCAGGACTGCAGCAAGGGCCAGCTTGGGAAATGCGCCGGGAGATGATCAGCCCTCGCTACACCACCCATTGGAAGGAGCTGATGACTGTGAAAGCCGCTTAGGGGTGACGATGCCGATATACAGCGATCGCAGATTTTTTGGCTGCCACCGATGGATGAGTAAATATGATTGCAACTACCAGAAGAACAGTAATCATCCCTGCATAGGTAATAAGAAGTTCTTTTCCCAGATAGGCTCCCGAGGCACTAGCGGTTGCGATCGTGATCGCGATGAAAGTTAGAAATATTGTCAGTACCGTGACAATCTGCTTAAAGTTGCTGCTCTCAAACTCAACTTTTGCAAGTAAATGCTCAAATGGTTCGGTCATCGGCGGTTCACCCACGGCAACCAATTGTTCGTTGACGTACTTCGCGTACTTTTCTTTGAGTCCTTCGGAGGCTCTGCGGTTCATCGGCGTTCTTCTCTCTACTCGGAACATTAGCTATGAGCAGGAAGCGTGGCTCGTGAACAGTTCCCGGATCTTCCTCGCGGTGTTCTTCGGTTTGGCTCAACGTCACTACACACTGTTGAGAGGCCGCGCAGGGGTCACACTCGCTTGTGGCGATTGAACTCCCCTGTCTGTCAGGATCAAGTGAGACCAGCCACTCATAGCAACCCCCGCCTCACCCCAGACAGGGCGAGAACAGGAAACTCAGC
>NZ_JBQSYR010000056.1:0-6151 GCF_052379505.1 Glutamicibacter sp. 363
CTCATCAGATCCGAGCGCATCGATCATGCCCACGATGAGCTCATTGTGGATGCCGACAATGGATGAAAGGGATACGTCGGCTCTTGCGATTTCCGCGTGGAGCAACCCGCGCAACAGATGCGAGGAGCCATCTAGCTGCACTCCCGCTAAACCGGCATCGGCCAGCTCTTGCACGAGCCCTGCGGGAAATTCCTCGCGATTCCAGAACTCGATCGATTGCCGGCGAATGCGTGTCTGCAAAAACTCACGCACCTGTTCTAGTCGCGTCCGATCGGCCTCGTGCAGTTGGTGTGCCACACCCAATAGGTCCATCCGATTTCTCCTTCCAAACCCTTGGAAGTCCAAGTATATTGTTGGACTAAGACTTCCTTAGGGGGTAAATGTTGAATTCTCCATTGCCACGCGATCCGATTGCTCAGGCCCGTGAACAGTGGGTTGCCCATGGTTGGGCATCCGAAGCCAATGCCATGGCCGCTATCACCGCGGTGATGCGCACGGCGTCGATTTTCTTGCAGCGAGCCGACGCGATTCTCAAACCGCATGGGCTCACCTTTGCGCGTTTCGAAGTGCTCGCCTTGCTTGGGTTCTCCAAGCGCGGTTCGCTCCCAATGAGTCACGCAAGTGAGCTGCTCCAGGTTCATGCTACGAGCTTGACCAATTCGGTGGACCGGCTAGAGGCCACCGGGCTGGTGCAACGAGTTGCGCACCCCACCGATGGGCGAACCAGGCTCCTGGAACTCACGGCCCAAGGACTGGAGGTGCTCGATGCCGCCCGAACTGATTTGAACGAACAGCTCTTCGCCCAAAGCGATTTGGAAGCCAAAGACGCGACAGATCTATTCGAGATCCTCTCTCGTTTCCGCCGCGCCTCGGGCGACTTCCTATAACGAACCGTCTCGAATCGCATTGATGACCCCGGAAAAGTCGGTGCCTGCATTTCCCTCATCGCTGAACTTCCGATACAGCGCGGCCGCGAGACTGCCTAGCTGCGCATCTGTCTGCGTCTGTTCCAATGCGCTGGAGGCCAAACCGAGGTCCTTGGCCATTAACGCGGCAGCAAATCCAGGCTGATATTCCCGGTTGGCCGGCGAACTAGGGACGGGGCCCGGGACCGGACAATTTGTTGTCACCGCCCAGCACTGCCCCGAAGCCGAGGAAATCACGTCGAATAGGGCCTGGTGCTCCAGGCCCAAACGCTCGCCTAAGACGAAGGCTTCCGCCGCGCCGAGCATGGAGATGCCCAAAAGCATATTGTTGCAAACCTTGGCCGCTTGCCCCGCCCCATGCCCACCGCAATGCACGACCCGCTTGCCCATGATTTCGAGCACCGGGTTGATCTGCGCCAGGTCGGCTTCATCGGCGCCGAGCATAAATGTCAGAGTTCCCGCTTCCGCGCCAACTACACCACCGGAAACTGGAGCATCGGCACTTCGATGACCGGCCGCCACCGCGAGCTGGGCGGCTTCGCGCGCCTGTGCCACATCGATTGTCGAGCACTCCAAGAACAAGGTGTCCGCCTTGGCAGCCCCAAGCAGGTAGTCCCGGTAGGCATCCAGTACATGCTGCCCGGTGGGGAACATGGTGAGCACGACATCCACGTCGCTTGCGGCTTCGGTGCCGGTAACCACAGTTTCGATTCCGGCCGCGGCGGCCGCTTCAAGAGCGGCAGGCACCACATCAAAAGCCTTGAGGCGATACCCCGCACGGTGCAAGTTGATGGCCATGGGAAGCCCCATATGGCCCAGTCCCAAGAATCCTATGATTGGTTTTCCGCTCATCTTCCACTCTTTTCTCGTAACCCCTGCTCCAACAGTGCAAAATTCAATTCCGCTCCAGGCAATGGTGCGAAATGTCGTGCCGTTCGCTGTTCGCGGGTCAAATTACCCACTCGTTCATGCCACTGGGGGTTGCGATCTTTGTCGATCACCGCGGCCCGGATTCCTTCGGCGAAGTCCGGGTCATCCAGTCGGTTAACCGCGACCCTGAACTCGCGACGCAGATCCTCGCGCAGGTCCTTCCCGGCACTGGCCAACAAATCATCGACGAGCCGCACCGAACTAGGGCAGGCGGCTCGGAGCGCCTTGGAGACAAAGCTGGCCTGGGCGTCCGCGCAAGCGTCGAGCGCGGCGAGAATCGCCGGGATACTTGGTTCGGCGAAGGCCTGAACCCAATCCTCGTCCAGTATTCCCTGCTCGGCGGTGCTCGTAAATCGCGTAATCACCTGATCGGCTTCGAGAGTCTCCAACTCGGTCAGCAGCTGCGGCAAGCTCGCCTGCGCCACGTAGTCGTCTGCCAGCCCCAAGGCAATGGTGTCTGCCGCGTGGAATCTCATCCCGGTTAGTGCCGCTAGGCGTCCCGCGGCTTTTGCGCCCTTGGCCAGCAGGTGGGTGCCTCCCACATCTGGGAAGAAACCGATTCCCACCTCTGGCATGCCGCAGCGGCTGGTCTCGGTCACGATGCGATGGCTGCCGTGGGCGGAAACCCCAATCCCGCCGCCAAGCACTATGCCGTCCATCAACGCCACGAACGGTTTCGGATACTCGTCAATGAGTACATTAAGTTGATACTCGATACGCCAGAACTCTTCGGTGGACCCATCTCGGTCCAAGATATCCCGGTAGATCGCCACAATATCGCCCCCTGCGCACAGGCCTCGCTCCCCCGCTCCGGTGATCGCAACCTGTCGCACCGCTGGATCATCACGCCATTCAAGCAACGCGTAGAGCATGCCCCGGCACATCTGCGTAGTGAGCGCATTGAGCGCTTTGGGCCTATTGAGAGTGATGAGTCCCAAATGCCCCCGGCGCTCGGTCAGAATGTCGGTCAAAATACCCACCCCTCGGTGATCGCTGTCACAGTTCATTCTCGAATATACTCGGACTTCCAAGTAAATTGAAGTGGCGCATGACAGCAAACTTGATAGGTTGAACTAGTGAAGATAGCGACCTGGAATGTGAACTCCCTGCGCGCCCGGGCTGACCGCGTCGAAGACTGGCTGCGCCGTACCGACGTTGATGTCCTGGCAATTCAGGAAACAAAATGCAAAGACGACAATTTCCCCTGGGAACTTTTCGAGAACAACGACTACGAGGTGGCGCATTTTGGCGTCAACCAGTGGAATGGCGTGGCAATCGCCTCCCGTGTGGGGCTGGATGACGTCCAGCGCACGTTCCCGAATCAGCCAGAGTTCGGCAAGGGCGGGAAAGACCCGATCCAAGAACCCCGAGCCATCGCGGCCACCTGCGGCGGGGTTCGCATCTGGAGCCTCTATGTGCCCAACGGCCGGGCCCTGGATGACGAGCACATGGGCTACAAGCTCAACTGGCTCGACGAATTGAAGAAAAATTCGGTCGAATGGCTCGACGCAGATCCACAAGCTCAAATTGCACTGCTCGGCGACTGGAACATCGCGCCGAAAGACGAGGACGTCTGGGATATCCAGTTCTTCTTGGACAACCAGCTCACCCACGTCTCGGCCCCCGAGCGTGCCGCCTTTGGCGGATTCGAAGACGCCGGTTTCACCGACGTAGTTCGCCCACACACCGAGGGCGCCTACACCTACTGGGACTACACACAGCTGCGCTTTCCGAAAGGCGAGGGCATGCGGATCGATTTTGCGTTGACCTCCCCCGCACTAACCGAACGGGTCACTACCGCGAGCATCGACCGCGAGGAACGCAAGGGCAAGGGCGCTAGCGATCATGCTCCGGTTATCGTGGAGTTGGACGACTGACCATGACCAGAAAATTGACTGGGCCACTGGCAGAGCTTACGGCAGCTACCGCGCATTTGCGCGTCTATGAACCGTTGGACACTTTCGAGGATTGGGCCCAGTCAATTATCCTGCGCACCGGGCAGCGTAGCGCAAGCCATTGGGACAACTTCGAGAACGAACGGCTCTGGGAACGCACGCTGCGCCCCATCTCGGACCCCTTCCCGCACCATGAAGCAGAGCATTTTCGCTCGCTGAAGATCCTTGACTACGAGGGCAACGAGCACACCCGATACTGTCCCGGCCAGCTGCAGGCGCGCAGCCTGCTGGCCGCAGAACAGGCCGAGGAGGCCATCCGGACCGAGGTTCTGGACCTCCTGGTGCCTCCCGCAGCACGTAGCGCGAATGCCGAGCGTGTTAATCCCGATCGGCTAGCAGCAGATCTCACACACCTGCATACCCGCACTTCCACCTGGGGTATACCGCTGAGCTGGTTTGCGCTCTTCCGGGAAGATGACGAGTACGAACAGGTTCATGTTGATGACCGGTTGCTCACAGTGCGGCTCATAGTACCCTTCGATCAGGCGGTAGAACGCCTCTCTTGGGCAGTGCAAACGCTCGTGACCTATGCACCTCAGGCACCGTTGTTTGAGGAGCTTGGCGCGCTCGGCAGCTGGCTTGAATCCTTCGATAGCCGCTCGGTGATCGAATTGGACTACGGGATGCTTGCCGAGATCGTGTGGCCAGATGAATCCGCCAACGACCTCATGCACGGAATCCAAGCAATCGAAGACGGAGATCTGCCCACGGCGGCGGCGGCCTATCGACGGCTGACGAACCGCTGGCTGGGTCCGCGGCATCTGGGCCGGGCCAACTAAATTCTGTCCAGGACGGCCGAATCAAAAAGTATTTCGTTAACGCAAAAAGCTCCGGTTGAAACCGGAGCTTTTCATTTTGGCGACCCTGACGGGACTTGAACCCGCGACCTCCGCCGTGACAGGGCGGCGCGCTAACCAACTGCGCTACAGGGCCATGAGTTTTGAATCTAACTTCAAACCACATGGCAAAGCCCTCGGTATACCGAGGGCTGCGTGGCTCCGACCGGCGTCGATCCGGTGACCTTTCGATTTTCAGTCGAACGCTCTACCAACTGAGCTACAGAGCCTGGCACCACTGAGTGGACACCAGATTTATTGCCTAAACAATAAACCGAGCGACCCTGACGGGACTTGAACCCGCGACCTCCGCCGTGACAGGGCGGCGCGCTAACCAACTGCGCTACAGGGCCTTGCTTTCGCAAGCCAATGGATTTCTCCATCTGACAACCAACGAATTGGCTGTTTGTACCCCCAACGGGATTCGAACCCGTGCCGCTGCCGTGAAAGGGCAGTGTCCTAGGCCGCTAGACGATGGGGGCCTATATCTGCTGCGGTTTCTTTCGTCTCCGCTGCGGACTTCAATAACTATACGTGGCCTTTTTGCCATTTGCAAAACCGGCATCCGGAGAACTTTTAGGGGACGCAAATCGACGGCGAACAGTAGGCTTGAATCATGGACTTGGAGATGAGCGACGACGAATTTGACGAGCTGGTTCAGGCTGCCATCGACGGCATTCCCCAGTCGGCGATAACCATGATGGACAATGTTGTTTTCTTCATCGAGGACGAGTACGAGCCACTTCCCGGAGAAGCGAAAAACACCGACATTCTGGGGCTATACGAGGGTGTTGCGCTAACCGAGCGAGATCTTGACTGGGCTTCAGGGGCACTACCTGATCGAATCACGATCTTCAAAAACCCGACCCTCAGGGCCTGCGAAACACGCGATGACGTCGTGCGGGAGGTTCGCATTACGGTCATGCACGAGGTGGCCCATCACTTCGGAATCGACGACGAAAAACTGCACGATTTGGGCTGGGGATAGCCCAAATCGGCAAAAACTAATATTGAGATGTGCGTCACGAAAAATACTCTTTATTTGATCTTAGTGCCGCTTCGCAGTTCCTCAGAAGGGAATGCGGTAGCCCAAATTCATTTCATCTTCCGGCGCCGGCAGAACGGCGGGACCTTTTGGAGCAAGCAGCAAAATCCCACTTCCAGGTCCGGGCCAGGCAGAACGCTCGGAGGTTCAACGTTCCCAAGCCGCCCGAAACCGGGCTCCAATTCTAGATTCGGCGCCATGAACAGTTCCCGCGCTCAGGGTCCCTCTGTGGCACAGCATTTGGCAGATGCACGCTACGCCAAGCACGGCGAGCGGGTCCTCTGGCATTAGGGCAGGTAGTCTGCGAAATGATCACTCGGGCCCACGTGCGCACCATTTCGAGCAGGGCCCCTGCGCATCGCGTAGAGAAATGAGAGCGTCCAAGGCTTACAACCACCAGAACGCCCCCGCCGCCACAGCGTCCGCTGCGAAATTCATTTCGACCCCGTCAAGCGGATC
>NZ_JBQSYR010000057.1:0-5857 GCF_052379505.1 Glutamicibacter sp. 363
GCGCAGAAATGCAAAAGGCTTCGGCCTTCGAGAATCTTCCATTGAGGAGGAATTCTCGAAGGCCGAAGCCTTTGTCGTTTAGAAAGCGCCTAGTGGCCCGAAGTGGATTCGTGCTCCACTGGCTTCAGGTGTTCGGTGGTGGCCGAGTCGTATCCGCCCGGGACGAAGTCGCGGTATTCGGCGAGGGTGCCGTCGACTACCGGAACGCTGAACTCGACGGTTTCGCCGTCCGCGGTGAAGATGGTGACTGCGTGCTCGCCCTGGTTGACGCCCAGCGAGGAGATGACGGTTTCGTTCGCGTCGTCTTCCAACTTGATGACCTCGTTGGCCGGAACCTCGATCGTCACGGCGGAGGCCGAGCCGGCCTTGATGCTCACGCTTACTGCGCTGTCTGCGTCGTTGACCACTGAGCCGATCAGGCGGGCCTCGGAAGCGTCGGTGTTTGCGACGAACATTAGGTTGCGAACCTCGGCGTCGGCAACATCAACGTGGATGCCATCGGATGCGTTGTACTGGGTGGTAGTCGCCTGCTGGTTGATGGCGCCACAGCTGGTGACACCGAATGCCAGGGCAGCCACGGCTAGGGACGCAGCGATACGACGTCCAGCGGTCATGCGTGCGGTGATCACGACACTAACTCCTCGGTGAGAATAATGAGTTGCGGGTTTCGTGGCCATTTATCGGTGTTCCGCGCCCAAGGCGCGGGGCAACGCGAAGACCACGACTGGTACTAAGCCTAACCGTAATTCGCGCCAGAACGTGATTTAGCGACGGGCAACACATCGATTTCGACAAGTTGTAGATAAGTTGTGGCGGCTTGTGGGAGAGGGGTTAGCCGCGCAACCTGTTAACTTCATACCACGTTTCTCCCGCAAGTGGAAGAGGGAATTCCGCGTCTTTTCGGGGTTATTGAGGTCATGGTGAAGATTTCCCAGAGCGTGCCCGTGGTAGACTGGGAGGTGGGAAAGGGGTTTATTCACATGGTTTTTGAGGTTGGCGAGACTGTTGTCTACCCGCACCACGGCGCGGCAATGATCGAAGAGATCAAAATGCGCAAGATCAAGGGCGAAGAGAAAATGTATCTCAAGCTCAAGGTGGCTCAGGGCGACCTGACCATCGAGGTTCCAGCAGAGAACGTTGATCTCGTTGGCGTGCGTGACGTGGTAGGTCAGGAAGGTTTGGACCATGTGTTCGATGTCCTTCGTGCTGAATTTACTGAAGAGCCGACCAACTGGTCGCGTCGTTACAAGGCAAATCTAGAAAAGCTTGCCTCCGGTGATGTCATCAAGGTGGCAGAGGTCGTTCGTGACCTTTGGCGCCGTGAGAATGACCGTGGCCTGTCCGCAGGCGAAAAGCGTATGCTCTCCAAAGCCCGACAGGTATTGATCAGCGAATTGGCTCTTGCCAAGGACCTGGACGAGACCAAGGCAGAAGGCCTGCTGGACGAAGTTTTGGCCTCCGCCTAAATTTCGTCGAGTCATCGAAGCCTGATGCCGAACGACAAGTAACCGTGGGACGCTGGAAAGCGACCCACGGTTTAGTCATTTAACCGCAGTTCTAATGCGGGATAAGCTGGGATTCGTGAGTGAGCAACGAGAAGAATCGGTAGCGGTCATCCTGGTAGCGGCTGGCTTGGGGACTCGCCTAGGTGCGGGTATGCCCAAGGCGTTAGTCGAGGTCCACGGCAAATCGTTGGCTGAGCATGCACTGGATCGCATTCTCGAAGTGGGCGGAGTCCAAGACGTAATCGTGGTGGTTCCGCCGAAGGACTCCCGGCTTACCGAACGCCTTGCCTACTACCCGTCGCTGGTGCGTACAGTCCCCGGCGGGAACAGCCGCGCGGCCTCGGTGCGCAATGGTCTGGCCGCGGTCTCCGCGCAGATCACGCGAATCCTGGTTCATGACGCGGCACGCGCCTTCGCCCCGGTATCCCAATACGAGCTGATTCTCGCCGAGCTGCGCAAGCCCGCAATCCAGGCAGTCATCCCGGCCCTGGCGGTGACCGACACGATCAGCGTGGTCGGCACGGAGGCGGGCCTTGGTTCGCCGATTGTCGTAGAAACGCCGGATCGCAGCACCTTGCGGGCGGTGCAAACCCCGCAGGGATTCGACGCCCAGACCCTCATCGATGCTCATGCGCAACTCGACCATTACAGTTCCGAAGAATTAGCCCGCGTCACCGATGACGCTTCGATCGTTCGCGTCCGCGGGGTTGAAGTGCACGTCGTGGTTGGCGATGCGCGTTCGCTGAAGGTCACCCACCCAGAGGATTTGGATACCGTGGGTCGATTGTTCGCCACCGCCGCAACGAAGAACCTGGAGAAAAACTTGGCCATCCCACGCATCGGCAATGGCATCGACGTGCACGCGGTCAGCACCGACCCATCACGGCAGATGTGGCTGGCAGGCCTCTTCTTCCCCGACGATATCGGTCTGTCGGGACACTCGGACGGGGACGCGGTAGCCCACGCTGCCTGCGACGCATTGTTCTCCGCCAGCGGGATTGGCGATCTGGGAACCCACTTTGGGGTGGATCGACCCGAATTTTCCGGGGCAAGCGGTGTGAGCCTGCTTGCAGAAGCTGCGCGTCTGGTCCGAGGCGCGGGGTTCGAGATCGGCAACGTGGCGGTGCAGTTCGTGGCCCGCCGTCCACGCTTCGCGGCGCGCCGCGAAGAAGCCAATCAACTGCTCTCTGAAGTCCTTGGTGCCCCAGTCAGCGTCACCGCAACCACCAGCGATGGATTGGGCTACGAGGGGGAGGGCATCGGGGTCACCGCATACGCCACCGCACTGGTCTATCCGGCCACTCGGGCAGGGCAGTAAACAACGCGTCAGTGCGTTCCTTGTCGCATCCCCGCACAACCACCGGTTTCTTCGGATAACCTTAAAGATGTGAGCCTGCGATTTTATGACACCAAGACTGCGTCCGTACGAGACTTTAAGCCGTTAACCGACGGCGAAGTCAAGCTGTACTACTGTGGCGCAACTGTGCAGGGCATGCCGCACGTGGGCCACGTGCGCAGCGCTATTGCCTACGACATCTTGGTGCGCTGGCTGGAATACCGGGACTTTACCGTCACCACCGTGCGCAATGTGACCGATATCGACGACAAGATTTTGGAAAAGTCGTCGAACTCCTTCGCCGAGGAATTTGCCGCGGATCAGCACTACCCGCCACGGGAGTCTTGGTATGCGCTGGCCTACCGCTTCGAACAAGAGTTTGCCAACGCCTATGCAGCGCTCGGAGTACGCAGACCGACCTATGAGCCACGCGCTACCGGCCACATCACCGAAATGCATGAGCTGATCGAAACCTTGATCTCCCGCGGTCATGCCTACCCGGCCACCGATGACTCCGGAGACGTGTATTTCGACGTACGCTCCTTCGAGGCCTACGGTTCACTGACCCGACAGAAAATCGACGATATGCAGGCTGCCGCCGACGCCGATCCGCGTGGCAAGCGAGATCCGCGGGACTTCGCCCTGTGGAAGGGACACAAGGAAAGCGATCCCTACACCGCGTCGTGGACGAGCCCCTGGGGCCGCGGGCGACCGGGCTGGCATTTAGAATGCTCGGCTATGGCCGCCAAGTACCTCGGCACGCACTTCGACATCCACGGTGGTGGGCTAGATTTGCGCTTCCCGCACCATGAGAACGAATTGGCGCAGTCAACCGCCGCCGGTCAGGGCTTTGCCAATTACTGGATGCACAACGGCATGGTCACCTATGCCGGGGAAAAAATGAGCAAGTCCATTGGCAACACCATCTCCCCGGAAGAAATGCTGCAGCTGGCCGAACCTCGCGTGGTGCGCTACTTCCTAGGTCAGGCGCAGTACCGTTCGCAGCTGGATTACCGTCCCGATTCGCTCACCGAAGCTGCTGCCGCCGTAGAACGCATCGACACTTTCATTTCCAACGCCACGTACCGAGCCGCCAATACCGGGCTCAGCGTGGAAGCTACTTCGGTACCCGAAGCTTTCGGCTTCGCCATGGATGATGACCTGAACGTGCCGATGGCCTTGGCTGTGCTTCATGAGACGGTCCGCCGCGGCAACGCCGCACTGGATGCGAACGAAGAACAGGCTGTAGCCGAGGCGCTCGACCAGGTACTTGCCATGACGCAGGTTCTTGGACTGGACGATGCACGTAGCGTCGGCACCGGGCAGGGAAGTGCCGAAACCGAAGCGCTGGACACGCTAATTCAGGCACAACTGGCCGAACGTACCCAGGCGCGAGCCGCTAAGGATTGGGCTCGATCAGACGCCATTCGCGACGCGCTAGCCTCCGCGGGCATCACCGTTGTTGATTCCGCGGACGGGGCCCGCTGGACCCTGACGAAGTAACCGCACCCGCGGCCATACGAAGAATTCAAAACAAAGGACACATCAAATGAGTAATCCTCAAGAACGCGCGGGAGCGGTTCGCAAGGGCAAGAAGGGCCCAACCAAGGGAAGTGGCGGCAAGGGCCGCCGTTCCCTGGAGGGCAAAGGCCCGACCCCGAAAGCCGAGGATCGTCCTTACCACAAGGCCTACCGCACCAAGGAGCTGGCCGACCGCGCAGCTACCAAGCGCAGCGCGGCTAAGCGCAACGACCGGATTAAGGTCAATGCCGAGATGGTGACCGGCCGTAATTCGGTCGTTGAAGCGTTGCGCGCCGGCATTCCGGCGAAGGCACTGCACGTAGCCATCCGCATCGAAGTTGATGACCGAGTGCGCGAGTCGCTGAAACTCGCCGCCGCTCAGGGTATTCCGCTGATGGAAGTGAGCAAGCCGGAGCTAGAACGCATCACCGACGGCGCGATTCATCAGGGCATGGCCCTGCAGATCCCACCGTACGAATACAAAGACGCCGTGCAGTTGGTGCAGAAGTCGGTCAAAGACTACGACCGCGGTTACTCACGTACCCAGCCGCTGTTCATTGCGCTGGATGGCATTACCGATCCGCGCAACCTAGGCGCGATTATCCGTTCGGCTTCGGCCTTCGGCGCAAACGGTGTGATCATCCCCGAGCGGCGCAGTGTGGGCATGACCGCTTCGGCGTGGAAAACCAGTGCCGGAGCAGCGGTACGTGTGCCAGTGGCCAAGTGCAGCAACCTGACCAACGCGCTGAAGGAAATCAAGGCCGCAGGCATCTTCGTCATCGGGTTGGACGCCGGCGGAGATATGGATCTGCCGAATCTGGAACTGGCTACCGGCCCACTGTGCATCGTGGTCGGTTCGGAAGGTAAGGGACTCTCGCGCCTGGTCCGCGAGAACTGCGATGCGATTGTCTCGATCCCGATCGACTCGGCCATGGAGTCGTTGAACGCATCCATGGCCGTCGGCATCTCGCTTTACGAGGTTTCGCGTCTGCGTAACGCCGAAAGCAAGTAAGTTCTTTCTTTTCTGTTGGGCCTGTTTCCTGTGATTCCGCGGGAAAGCAGGCCCAACTGCTTTAAGCGTGAGCTGCTTCATAAGAATGTTTTTGACGGTTTTTCTCGGAGACCAGCTCAACGAGCCACGAATTCCCGTAATGACAGGGAAGTTTGGATGAATAACGGGCCATGCGCCCGATTTTGCGTTCACCTCAAAGACGTGTAGAGTTATTTCTCGCGCCGCTTGAACGGAAAGCCCGAAAGGGAACGAAATTCAAGAGACGTAAACAAGTGGAAAACATGGAGTTGACAACAGTCAACAAGATGGTAACCTTGTAAAGTTGCTCCGGAGCGAAGCAGCCGCCGATTGCGGTGGTTGTGGTGTCGAGAGTGTTTGTTGTTTGAGAACTCAATAGTGTGCCAAGTTTATTGATACCAAATTATTTTTAATTTGGTGGATATATAACATTTGCTTGGAATGATGCACCCCCGTGTGTTGTTC
>NZ_JBQSYR010000058.1:0-5835 GCF_052379505.1 Glutamicibacter sp. 363
TTATGCCGAGGTTTTTGTTAAGCCGAGAAAACCGGACTCGCACTGGTTAGCGGCAAGTTGAGCCACTATTCCTCGGCTTAACATTCAGGCCTATCCTGACGGTATCCGTGCTCCAAATTGAAAGGAGCGAGTCATGGATACCTCCGTGCAAGAGATCGGCGCAGCCGTTGTCGCTGCGCTCAGAACCGCTGGCTATATGGAATCGACAATCGGTCAATACCAGAAATCGATTAAGCAGCTTGAGATGCTGGCGGCCCAACACGATGGGACCTACACCTGCGAACTGGGTGCGCGATTCGCCATGATGACGACCAGTCCAAGGACGGGAGAATTCAGCAAGCAACGCAGCACCGATTACCAACGCCTGATTCATTTGTACGATTCATACGTACTGACAGGATGCGTGGACTTGGCCGTGCGCAAACACCCTTCAACGATTCCGTCGCCGAAGACCCCGGAGTTTTGCCAACTGCTCAGCTCTTGGGATCAAGACATGAAGCAACGCGAGCTCGCTAAGGTCACTCTTTATTCTTTCGGTTCCATGGCGACGCAATACCTGACCTATTTGGAGACTCAAGGAATCTCCACCTGGGACAAAGCCGATAGTGCCAGCGTCTTGGGGTTTCTTGAATCCTTGCGCAAGCATTGGGCAGAAACCACGATGTGGTCCGTCGTGGCCAATTTCCGCCCGTTCCTGAAGTTCACGCAACGCACCGACTTGCTCGATGCTTTAGCCCTCGCCCGGGCGCCCAGGCATCATCGGATCCACGAAACACTAGATCCGCAGTCCGAACGTACCGTGGTCGAGTTCTGCCGTGAAAACCCAGCAGTTTCGGCTCGTGATGCGGCCATCGTGTTGCTGTGTTTAGTCTCTGGGCTGCGTGCTTGCGATGTCGTCAACCTCAAGTTTGATGACGTAGATTGGCGCGGCTCAACACTGGGAATCGTTCAGCAAAAGACCGGGAACCCACTCACGCTTCCGTTGCCTGCACTGGTGCTGAAGAAGCTGGCGGACTACGTACTGCACGAGCGGCCAGAGACTACGGCCCCGCAGGTCTTCATTCGGTGGAAAGCGCCCCACAAGGCATTCGGCGACCACGCGTCAATCTACCGAGTGATAAGCACGGTTTTCCGTGCCGCAGGGGTGGACCATGTGAAGGTTGGCTCGCGGATGCTTCGATATAACGCAGCATCCAATCTCCTTCGTGCCGGCACGCCCTTGCCAACGATTTCTGCCGTATTGGGTCATGCCAGCGCAGATTCCACCAACGTGTATCTGAGCACAGACGTGGAGCAGCTTCTGGCCTGCGTCCTGCCACTGCCAGTAAGCCGGAAACAATGAAAACGCCAACCTTCACCAGTGTCTTCGCCCACGACTTGGCGCGATTCATAGAATTCAAGCAGAGCATGGGCTGCTACGGGGCATCACGGATCCACTATCTGCGCAGCTTCGATGAGTATTGCACTGCGCATCAAGCCCGCGTCCTTGACCAAGAAACGGTCATCGGATGGATCGCGGAAAAGCGTGCGGCGCAACCTGGATCGCCGCCTTCATGGATGTCGTATATTCGCGACTTCGGCCGGTGGATGCACGCCCATTCACATCCTGAAGCTTATGTGCTTTCGGAACAGTGGCGTGCAGGTTTCCACCGGTCGCAGCCATATTTACTCAGCCAGTCAGAGATCAATGGCTTCTTTACTGCGGCTGGACATCTAGCGACGAAGACACCGTGGCAATGGCAAGCCACGGCATTCTTCGGACTCATGCATTCTTGCGGGCTACGCACTTGCGAGGTGCAGCGCTTGGCAGTGGGCGATGTCGATCTGGAGGGGAAACTATTGAATATCCTCTGGTCCAAGGGCAATCGGAGTCGTCGTATCCCGTTTGACGGCATGCTCGGCCAAGTCTTGTTTCGCAGCGATCAGAAAACGAAGTCCAGCCTCAGTGCTCAGCGCCAGGCATTCTTTACTACCTCGACTGGTGCTCCTATCGGCAACACTGCAGTCGGGGTGATGTTCAACAAGATTTGGGACCAAGCTGGCCTGCCACGAACCGAAGGTGGTCCCAGACCGCGCCCCTATTCGTTCCGGCATCACTTTGCCTACGCAAACATTGAACGGTGGATGAGCCAAGGCCTCGACGTCAACGCAATGCTTCCTTATCTATCCCGTTATATGGGGCATGCCTCGTTGGATAGCACCTTTTACTACGTGCATACCTCTCCGGACTTTTTGAAGAACTATGCCCAGTTGAGCCAGCCTTATCAAGGCCTGTTTCCGGAGGTGGGATTCGAATGAAAAAAACAACAACACCCATGGCATGCAGCTTCTGGGGCTACGCGCGGAGCTATCTTCACGACTACCTGCCCAAAGTCCGTGGTGCTTCACCGCGGACTATCGAGGCATACCGGATCAGCTTGGAAAACTACGTGCACTACCTAACCTCAATCCAAGATATCCGTCGGGAAGAGATAAGTTTTGATCACTTCAGCAGGGAGCTGTTGAAAAGATGGGTTATCTGGATGCAAGAAGTCAAGAACTACCAGCCGCGGACCGTTGGATTGCGACTGACCTCCATCAAGGCTTTTTGCATTACGTTTCGGCCGAAGACATTGTCCTGATGGCTGTCGATGAGTCTGCACGGACTTTGAAAACACCTGCGGCGGCAAGAAAACCCATCGATTACTTGGAAGCCGAACAAACCACTCACCTTCTGGCAGCATACGGTGGTGAAACATTGAAATCTCGGCGCAATCGAATGCTGCTGGTCTTGCTCTATGACACAGCCGCACGCGTCAGTGAGCTGACTGCGTTGACCCTCGCCGATATTTCTTTTACCGAACCGGTCTGCGTGAGGCTGACCGGCAAGAGGGGCAAAAGCAGGATCATTCCATTGAGCAGCAAGACGGTGGAACATCTGGAGGTTTATCTTGCGCAGTTCCATTCCGGAGGTGAGCGTAGGCAAGGGAACCGTCCATTGTTTTATAGCTACCGTAGCGGCCAAGAGACAGCTCTTTCAGCGGACGCCGTGAGCTTGGTGCTGAAGAACGCTGGCGAAAAAGCACGTCTCACATGCCCCAGCATGCCTGAGCGCTTGTATTGCCATATGCTGCGTAAAACGAAGGCAATGGACCTCTACAAGCTAGGAGTCGCGCTGCCCTTGATCATGCAGCTCTTGGGACATGAGAACATGAGCACGACATCGTCGTTTTATGCTTTTGCGACGCTGGACATGATGCGTGCTGCGATGGCCGCTGGGAGCCCAGCGATTGAAGAGGTGCAGCAAATCCCATTGAGCCGGGAGGAGCTCGACAAGCTCTACAGCCTGCGTTAGGAAGAACAGTTAAGCCGAGGAATAGTGGCTCAACTTGCCGCTAACCAGTGCGAGTCCGGTTTTCTCGGCTTAACAAAAACCTCGGCATAATCTGAATTAAGCCGATATCGGCTTAATAGCGACCGCGGAACGCAGTACACGTCAGATGCATTTCAAGCGTGGTGCTCTGAGAATGGTGTGCGGCAGTCAATGGGCCGTACCGGAGTGTGTTGGGACAATGCCGTTGCCGAGTCGGCGTTCTCGACGATCAAGAACGAGATGTACCATCATCGGGCGTTTACGAGCCGGGTGGCGGCGCGTACCGCGGTTATGGAGTTCATTGAGATTTGGTACAACAGGAAGCGTCCGCATACGACTAATGGCGGGTTGAGTCCTCAGATGTTGCTCGACTGGTATTGGGAGCAGAATTCTTTGGCTCTCGCGGCCTGAGTTTAATAAGAAAAAATCATAGTTAGTGTCTCAGAAACTTGACCAGCTCAGATTGACCCGTTGGGTTTGTCGCCGGTGAGCGCTGAAGAGTTGAAAGCCTATTCGGACGCGAAGCAGAGTCAGAACATTTGGAACAAGGCTAAGTCGTACGGCCATTCGTTGCTTGAAGGCGCCAAAAACACCATGTCCTCTATTGGGCAAGGTGAGCTGGTCAAGAATGATGGTGACTTTAGTCTGAGTGAACTTGGTGGTGCAACGCTTGCTGGTGCACTGCCGGGTGGTGTCACTGCGTATAAGCCTAAGTGGCTCAAATGGTCTACCATGAAAACATTTAAGTACGGGAACTATCGATCCGGCTATAACCATAGCCCTGAAGTCCTCAACCGGGTAGGCAACGACAAATACAAGTTAGGCGCATTCTGGGCGCATGATATGCCACAAAATCTAGACCAAGTACGCACCGACAAGGCCCTACCCCTGTTCTGGGAAGATAAAGCCTTTGAAATGGGATACGACCCAAACGGCCAAACTTCATACACTATGCGTTATCAAGCGAAGTTTGAGGAGTACACAGAAAAGTATGGTGGTAGGGTAGCACCGCAGCGCGACGGCAAGTATCGTGACGTCATTTACCCGGGTGGCACTGAACAGATCTATATCCCACCGCGCGAATGGGTGCCACCTAAAAACGGTGAACCAATGCCAGAAAAAGGAACAGTTATCAACGAAAGTCCACTGCCCCAATGATGAATCTAAAAGATGCCAAACTGGACGACGCATTCAGGACTCTCATTACGCTTCTGAACGAGCTAGAGGAGTCACACCTAGCACACCTCATCAGTGAAATTTATGAAGAACTGCTGACGATCCCTAGCCAAAAACGAACCATTCTCCTCAGGAGGTCACTGAGGAGCAAACTCGCGCCCCGCCCAGGTGGAATCGAGGAAATGTATTTCGAAAAAGATGGAACGAAAAATAAAAGTTTATTGCACGCGACCGAAGTGATTCATTCTTTTGCAAGAATAAAATTTCTGGATATCTTTTACGTTGGCGCATTGCGTAAAAAAGGCTCTTAAGCTGCTCTTTAGAATTCAGAGTGTAAACGCAATCTGAAGCCACTAGTTTCCAACAATGATCGTGAAATATAGTGCGCCAGATTCGTGAATCCCAAAGCGATTCCCTGCAGGTGCTCCAACCGACCGTTCAAAGCCTCAGCAAGACCATTGGAGGCTCTTCAGGGTTGAGACTGTAATCTCCTAAACTCAAGACCCTGGATCCCGGGCATGTCGCAAAGCAGGAAAAAGTCGAGGCCGTCCAGAAGAATGGTAGTTACCACACTAACCATTTCTAGAGACCTCGACTGTGCAACATTCTATCTATACCCCGCAAACCCCAGGACTTTCACCACCTCGACGGACTGGGACTCACCGCCACCGGGCAGCGCATCACGCCGCAGAAAGCTCAGATCCTCTGCCAAGTGACCAGCCCTGACCCGAGGTGCCGTACCTGCGGAACATCCGGCATACCACGTGATATCGTCACCCGGGGCCTGGCCCACGAACCGTTTGGATGGCGTCGCCCCGTCTTGGTGATCAGGTACCGCCGCTACCGCCGCACCCACTGCCAACGCGTCTGGTGTGAAGACCTCACCGACGCAGCGGCACCACGCCAGAAAATCAGCCGGACCGGCCTATGCTGGGCTTTGGCCGGGCTAGCGGGTGTTACTACAAGTAGCCATTAGGGATGTTAGGGATGATGCAGAAAATCATGGAGGTAGCTACCTAGTGAAAATAGAGTTGCCCAAATGAGAACCCAGAAAGAACAAGAACTTCGAGATGCGTTCCGGAAACTCTCGTCCTATCTTGTCGAACTTGGAGACGGGGATTTTGGGGCGTCAGTAGATGATATCGCCCGAGAACTCTTCTCCGTCCCCGGCCCAGGAAATAAACGGGTAGCAACGCTCCGATCGATTCTGCGGGGCATACTTGCAGCTCACAACGGAGGAACTAACGAGTACTCCTTCGACCGAAGCCTGCCCGATGGCCCCCAAAAGAACAGGGAGTACCACCATG
>NZ_JBQSYR010000059.1:0-5753 GCF_052379505.1 Glutamicibacter sp. 363
TGGGTCAATCTTCGCTCCGCGCAGCTGCGGGACGTGCTCTTCCGGGATTGCACCTTTGATGAAATTGATTTGCAGCAGGCCAAGGCGCAACGCGTGAGCTTTGAAAATTGTCGTACCGGGGTGCTGAGCGTGGAGCGTGCAACTCTCAGCTCGGTTGATCTGACCGGGTTGGAAATCTCGCAAGTCCAAGGCATCGAAGGATTGCGCGGTGCCACGATCAGCGAGCAGCAGTTGAGTTCCCTGTCGCATGAGTTCGCCGCATATCTTGGTCTGCGAATCAAGGACTAAGTTCGCTGGCAGACAGCAGGCTTGTGATTCGAGGCTGGCGTTCGGCCAGTGACCGAGCCGTGCTTAGAATGATTTCCTGCATGGCGGCTGCGGCACGAGTCAATGAAACATCTCGGCGATGCGCCAGACCGATGGTCCGCGTCAATTGTGGATCTTTCAGCGCTGTGGCGCTGAGCCCGGGGCGATCGACCAGCACGGTCGCCGGGACAACCGCAACCCCCAATCCGACTTCGACGAAGCGCAAGACAGCGTCCATCTCGGCGCCTTCCAGGATTACGTTGGGGGCCAGGCCCTGTGCACGGTAGGCGTTCATCGTACTTGCACGCAGGTCGTAGCTTTGCGAAAAAACTATTTGAGGAAGCCTCGACAGGGCCTTGAGATCTAGGAATTCCTTGGCCCCGAGACGTGGTTTAGCCGTTGAATCGATGACGACAAGTTCTTCGGATAGCAGCGGGAGACTGGCCAGACTTCTCTCCGCTGCAGAATGCTCCGAGGTAACAACGAGGGCGAGATCCAGCAGCCCGCCAGCTAGCTCATCCAACAGATCCTTCGACCCGGCTTCGCTCAGGTGAAGCTCAATGCCGGGGAATCGGCGGTGAAAGACATCGAGCACTTCGGCAACCAGCGAGACGCACAGGGTTGGGGGCGCGCCTAGCCGAACCCGACCCTTCCGCAAGCCTGCCAGCTCTGCCATTTCGGTGCGCACATTCTCTTCATCGGCGAGCATGCGGCGTGCCAGCGGCAGCAACGCTTCACCGGCGGCAGTCAGCGTGATGTTGCCCCGCGCGCGGTGAAATAGCTGGGAGCCCAGATCTTGTTCGAGAGCGGAAATCTGACGGCTCAACGACGGTTGCGTCAGATGCAGATCCTCGGCAGCTCTTGTGAAGTGCCCCACCCTGGCGATCGTCGCGAAACCCCGCAGCTGCTCTAGATTCATATCCCATAGCATACGGCTATCGAAACCATGAAGATAATTCATTGGACGTATGTTTCTTAGAGGCAGATGCTTGATGTCATGAACACTTACAGCAGCAAAGAACAGCAGATTTCAACCACCGTCCTAGTTATCGGGACCGGCGGTTCGGGACTCCGGGCCGCTATCGAACTCGCCGAACTCGGCGTAGATGTCCTGGCCGTGGGAAAGCGTCCGCGTCACGATGCGCACACCTCTTTGGCGGCCGGTGGAATCAACGCGGCCCTTGGCACCATGGATGAAGAAGACAGCTGGCAGCAACACGCTGCAGACACCATCAGGGAAAGCTATTTCCTCGCCGATCCGCGCACCGTGCAGACCGTGGCCCAGGGCGCGCAACGCGGAATCGAGGATCTCGAACGGTACGGAATGAATTTTGCCCGGGAACACGATGGCCGCATATCACAGCGCTTCTTCGGAGCGCACAAGTTCCGCCGCACCGCATTTGCAGGGGACTACACCGGACTGGAAATCCAGCGCACGCTGATTCGACGTGCCGAGCAACTTGAGATTCCGATACTTGACACGGTGTATATCACACGACTGCTCGTCAAGGACAATCAAATCTTCGGCGCCTACGGCTTCGACGTGAACAACGGAACCCGATACCTGATCCATGCCGACTCGGTCATCCTCGCCGCCGGCGGGCACAACCGCATCTGGCGGCGCAGCTCGTCGCGACGTGACGAAAACACTGGAGATTCGTTCCGCTTGGCCGTCGAGGCCGGTGCCCGCCTGCGAGATCCGGAACTCGTGCAATTTCACCCCTCGGGGATTATCGAACCCGAATCGGCTGCAGGAACCCTGATCTCCGAAGCCGCCCGCGGGGAGGGTGGAATCCTGCGCAACCAGCTCGGTGAACGCTTCATGAAAAACTACGATGCGGAACGCATGGAGCTTTCTACCCGCGACCGAGTGGCGCTCGCGGCCTATACCGAGATCCGCGAAGGGCGCGGAACGGAAAAGGGCGGGGTGTGGCTCGATGTTTCGCACCTGCCGCGCCAGCTGATCATGGAGCGGCTGCCAAGGGTGTACCAGACGATGCTCGAAGAACAGATGCTGGACATTACCCGCGAACCCATCGAGATCGCACCTACCGCACACTATTCGATGGGCGGGGTCTGGGTGGACCCTTACGATCATTCAACCGAAGTCACCGGACTCTATGCGATCGGTGAGGCCTCAAGCGGGCTGCACGGTGCCAACCGCTTAGGTGGCAACTCGCTGATCGAGCTCTTGGTTTTCGGGCGAATCGTCGGACAGGCGGCCGCCACGTATGCCAGGGGGCTGGAATCCCAGCCTCGATCCGCAGAAGCCATCGCCGAAGCACGACGCGACATCGAGGACCTCTTGGCCGCAGATGGCGTGGAGAACGTACGTGCGTTGCAGCGCGCCATCCGCGATGTGATGACCGCGCACGCAGGAGTGGTGCGAGACGAGCAAGGATTGCTTGCCGGCCTGGCGAAACTCGACAAGATCGAACAGCGCATGGCAAACATCGGAATTCATCCCGACATCGCAGGGTTCCAAGACCTATCCCATGCCTTTGACTTGAAATCCTCGGCGCTGGCCGCCCGGGCAACCCTGGAGGCCGCCTTGGAACGCCGCGAAACCAGAGGCTGCCACAACCGCAGCGACTTCCCAGCCATGGATCCCGGCTTGCAGGTGAATCTCGTTTGGTCGCCGAAGACCGGGATCACCCGAGAATCCATCGTGGAAGTGCCAGCAGAAATAGCGGAATTGATCCAAGAGGTCTCCGCCGCAGGCAAGCTCGTCGAATAATTTTCACGACCAGGCAGGCGACCGTCAGACGCCAACTATGCCGCATCTTCGATGCATGGAGGAATTCTCGGCGCGAAAGTCCCGCGCGAGGAACTGGCTGTGCAAGGCAGTTCTTCACGCGGGACTATCCGCAGTGCGCCTAGCGCTCCCGCTGCACGCGCTTCTCGTCCCACACGGGAGTATCGGACTCGTAGACCTTGCCGTCTGAGCCAAAGACCAGGAAGCGGTCAAACGACTTTGCGAACCAGCGGTCGTGAGTCACCGCGAGCACGGTGCCTTCAAAGGAATCGATCGCATGCTCGAGCGCTTCGCCGGAATGCAGGTCGAGGTTATCCGTCGGCTCATCAAGCAACAGCAGGGTCGCTCCGGATAGCTGCAGGAGCAGGATCTGGAAACGGGCTTGTTGGCCCCCGGAGAGCGACTCGAACTTCTGCTCAGATTGGCCAGCCAGACCGTAGCCGTCCAATGCGCCTGCGGCAGCCTCACGGGCAAGCCCCGAACGGTGCTCGTCACCGCGGTGCAGAATCTCCAGCAAGGTGCGGCCGAATAGGTCGGGGCGGGTGTGGGTCTGGGCAAAGTAGCCAGGGCGAATCCGAGCGCCGAGCTTTACCGTTCCCTCATGAGGAACTTCGGCGAGCTTCACATCTGAAACCGGCTCGTGCTCCCGTTCGGGATCGGTGCCGCCGGCAGCCAGCAGCCGCAGGAAGTGGGATTTGCCCGAGCCGTTGGAACCGAGCACGCCAACACGGTCACCAAACCAGATCTCATTGCTGAAGGGCTTCATCAGCCCGGTGAGTTCGAGCTTTTCGGCTACGACCGCGCGCTTGGCGGTGCGTCCACCCTTCAGCCGCATCTTCACATTTTGCTCTAGCGGAATCGCCTGCGGCGGGCCGGCCTCCAGGAACTTATCCAACCGTGTCTGTGCCGCGTGATACCGGTTAGCCATATCCGAACGGAACGCCGCCTTGGTCTTGTACATGATGACCAATTCCTTGAGCTTGGAATGCTCTTCATCCCAGCGCTTGCGCAGTTCCTCGAAGCGTTCGTTGCGTTCCTTGCGGGCCTGTACGTAGGAGCCGAACGAACCACCATGGATCCAGGCGGTGGCTCCACCATGGCCGGGCTCCAGCGTGACGATGCGCGTGGCCGCGTTGTTGAGCAACTCGCGGTCGTGGCTGATGAATAGCACCGTCTTGGGGGAGCGCTCCATCATCGCTTCAAGCCAGCGCTTACCCGGTACGTCTAGATAGTTATCCGGCTCATCCAAGAGCAGCAGCTCATCGTTGCCTTCGAAAAGCGCCTCCAAGACGAGGCGCTTTTGCTCGCCGCCGGACAAGGTGCGCGCTTGGCGGTCTTGGGCACGATCAAAGGGAATGCCCAGCGCTGCCATGCAGACCTTGTCCCAAGTGGTTTCCAGCTCGTAGCCTCCGGCGTCACCCCACTCGATAATCGCTTCGGCGTAGCGCATATGGACCTTTTCGTCCTCGCTGACCAGCATCTTCGCTTCGCACGCTGCGACCTTGGCGGCGGCAGCAACGACGGCCGGAGCCGCGGTGGAAAGCAAAAGATCCTTCACCGTCGATTCGTCGCGAACCTGTCCCACGAACTGGCGCATGATGCCCATCGAGCCCGAGCGGTTTATCGCGCCCTCGTCGGCTTTGAGATCACCGGAGATGATCTTGATCAAGGTGGTTTTACCGGTGCCGTTCGGCCCGATTAAAGCGGTTTTGGAGCCGGCGGTAACTTTGAAGGAGACCCCGCCGAGCAACTGGGTGCCGTCGGAAAGGAAGTATTGGATGTCGGAAACGTCGATATGTGCCACCAGCCCATCCTAACCGCGATTGCTATCCCGGCTGCTATGAGGAACTTGCGCATGCCGGTCTATGGCGTGTGCCCGAGGAATACCTAGTCGTACTTGTAGAAGCCTTCACCCGTGGCAGTACCGAGTTTTCCGTGCTCGAGGTAGATGGTTTTGAGCAGTTCTGCGAATTTCTGGCTGGTTTCATCTCCGGAACGTGAAATGTTGTACGCGGTATTCAGCCCGACGATGTCGTAAATTTCAAAGGGACCCTTGGGAGCTCCGGTGCCCAGTTTCCATGTCTGGTCAATGGTTGCTGCGTCCGCGACGCCATTTACGAGCAGATGGCTTGCAGACTGCAGAAAAGGTACGAGCAACGAGTTGAGCACGTATCCCGGCTGCTCCTTCAGCACCCGAATCGGGACCATCCCGGTGCGTTCGGCGAAGTTCACCACTGCTTCGTAGGCTTCGGCGCTGGTCGACTCGGTGCCCATGACTTCGCCGGTATTGTTTTGCCAAACTCGGTTGGCGTAGTGCAACGCAAGGAAGCGATCGGGCCGGCCGGTGAACCCTGCAATAGCTGAAGGAAGCAACGTCGAGGAGTTAGTGGCGAAGACGGTGCGAGCCGGGGCTGTTTGCGCAAGGTTCCGGTAGGTATCCTGCTTGATTTCCAGGCTTTCGGGCACCGCTTCGATCACCAGGTCCGCATCCTCGACAGCCTCGGCCAATTCACTGCTCAACCGGATGGAATCGCGTGCTGCTTGAGCTTTCGTGTTGTCGCCGGCGTCAAAGTACTCCGCGTAAACCGGGACCAATTTATCCAGCCTGGCGGCGGCGGCTTCGAGGGCAGCATCATCGATGTCGTAGCCGACCACGGGCAGACCATGGTAGGCGGTTTGGAAGATGATCTGG
>NZ_JBQSYR010000060.1:0-5574 GCF_052379505.1 Glutamicibacter sp. 363
CAAGTGTTTTTATTCGCCAGGACTTCATTGGCTTCGCTCTTATTTTCCGAGGGGTTGCTGATGGCTTTTTATTTTTTTATGGAGAGTTTGATCCTGGCTCAGGATGAACGCTGGCGGCGTGCTTAACACATGCAAGTCGAACGATGACCCCCAGCTTGCTGGGGTGATTAGTGGCGAACGGGTGAGTAACACGTGAGTAACCTGCCCCCGACTCTGGGATAAGCCCGGGAAACTGGGTCTAATACTGGATATGACCTTTGACCGCATGGTTTTTGGTGGAAAGATTTATCGGTTGGGGATGGACTCGCGGCCTATCAGCTTGTTGGTGAGGTAATGGCTCACCAAGGCGACGACGGGTAGCCGGCCTGAGAGGGTGACCGGCCACACTGGGACTGAGACACGGCCCAGACTCCTACGGGAGGCAGCAGTGGGGAATATTGCACAATGGGCGAAAGCCTGATGCAGCGACGCCGCGTGAGGGATGACGGCCTTCGGGTTGTAAACCTCTTTCAGTAGGGAAGAAGCGAAAGTGACGGTACCTGCAGAAGAAGCGCCGGCTAACTACGTGCCAGCAGCCGCGGTAATACGTAGGGCGCAAGCGTTATCCGGATTTATTGGGCGTAAAGAGCTCGTAGGCGGTTTGTCGCGTCTGCCGTGAAAGTCCGAGGCTCAACCTCGGATCTGCGGTGGGTACGGGCAGACTAGAGTGATGTAGGGGAGACTGGAATTCCTGGTGTAGCGGTGAAATGCGCAGATATCAGGAGGAACACCGATGGCGAAGGCAGGTCTCTGGGCATCTACTGACGCTGAGGAGCGAAAGCATGGGGAGCGAACAGGATTAGATACCCTGGTAGTCCATGCCGTAAACGTTGGGCACTAGGTGTGGGGGACATTCCACGTTTTCCGCGCCGTAGCTAACGCATTAAGTGCCCCGCCTGGGGAGTACGGCCGCAAGGCTAAAACTCAAAGGAATTGACGGGGGCCCGCACAAGCGGCGGAGCATGCGGATTAATTCGATGCAACGCGAAGAACCTTACCAAGGCTTGACATGTTCCAGACCGCCTCAGAGATGGGGTTTCCCTTCGGGGCTGGTTCACAGGTGGTGCATGGTTGTCGTCAGCTCGTGTCGTGAGATGTTGGGTTAAGTCCCGCAACGAGCGCAACCCTCGTTCCATGTTGCCAGCACGTAAAGGTGGGGACTCATGGGAGACTGCCGGGGTCAACTCGGAGGAAGGTGGGGATGACGTCAAATCATCATGCCCCTTATGTCTTGGGCTTCACGCATGCTACAATGGCCGGTACAATGGGTTGCGATACTGTGAGGTGGAGCTAATCCCTAAAAGCCGGTCTCAGTTCGGATTGGGGTCTGCAACTCGACCCCATGAAGTCGGAGTCGCTAGTAATCGCAGATCAGCAACGCTGCGGTGAATACGTTCCCGGGCCTTGTACACACCGCCCGTCAAGTCACGAAAGTTGGTAACACCCGAAGCCGATGGCCTAACCACCTTGTGTGGGGGGAGTCGTCGAAGGTGGGACTGGCGATTGGGACTAAGTCGTAACAAGGTAGCCGTACCGGAAGGTGCGGCTGGATCACCTCCTTTCTAAGGAGCTAACCAATTATTGGTTGCCCGTTTCTGTCACGAGTGTTGGCAGGCGGGTTGCTCATGGGTGGAATATCAATGAACTCAGTACCGGAAAACGCGTCGACTTTATGGTTGGTGTGGGGTATTGGCTATGGCTGCATGGTGTTCATGCTCTTTTAGTACGCGTCCCTTTGGGGGTGTTGGAATGAGGGTGTGGGTGTTGTGCGGTTTGTATGGTTTGGCATGCTGTTGGGTTTTGAGGCAACAAGCGTCCTGTCCCTTTGGGGGTGGGTGTTTGGTGTTTCAGTGTTTGTCCTGTGTCTTTGCGCGCTGGTCTTTTTGGGTTCCCTTGTGGGGTCTTTGGTCGGTGGTGTGGGGGTGTGGGGTTGTTGTTTGGGAACTGTATAGTGAACGCGAGCATCTTATAAGATGACCATGTCCAAGGCCTTTTGGGGTTTTTGGTGTGGTTGTTTTGTGATTTTGTTGATTGTTTTATTGCTCAATCTGAGACTTTGATTTGTGTTGAAGTTTTTAAGGGCGCACGGTGGATGCCTTGGCATCAGGAGCCGATGAAGGACGTGGGAATCTGCGATAAGCCTGGTGGAGTCGATAACCGGACGTTGAGACCAGGATTTCCGAATGGGGAAACCCCGTACGGTGTCATGCCGTATGACCTGCAGCTGAATGTATAGGCTGTGTGGAGGGAACGCGGGGAAGTGAAACATCTCAGTACCCGCAGGAAGAGAAAACAATAGTGATTCCGTTAGTAGTGGCGAGCGAACGCGGATGGGGCTAAACCGGTTGGTGTGTGATAGCGGATAGGCGTTGCATCACCGGGGTTGTGGGGCCTACATGTGCTAACCCTATCTGGTTAGCGGGATGAGGTGCAGGCGTATAGGTGAATCGGTTGGAATGCCGGACCAGAGAGGGTGATAGTCCCGTAGGTGTAATGCGTGTCTGCCGTTCTAGTGTGGGTACCCGAGTAGCACGGGGCTCGAGAAATCTTGTGTGAATCTGCCAGGACCACCTGGTAAGCCTGAATACTACCTGATGACCGATAGTGAATCAGTACCGTGAGGGAATGGTGAAAAGTACCCCGGGAGGGGAGTGAAATAGTACCTGAAACCGTGCGCTTACAATCCGTTAAAGCATCCCACTTGTGGGGTGTGATGGCGTGCCTTTTGAAGAATGAGCCTGCGAGTTAGTGCTGTGTCGCGAGGTTAACCCGTGTGGGGAAGCCGTAGCGAAAGCGAGTCTGAATAGGGCGTTTGAGTGGCACGGTCTAGACCCGAAGCGAAGTGATCTACCCATGGCCAGGTTGAAGCGCGTGTAAGAGCGCGTGGAGGACCGAACCCACTTCAGTTGAAAATGGAGGGGATGAGCTGTGGGTAGGGGTGAAAGGCCAATCAAACTTCGTGATAGCTGGTTCTCCCCGAAATGCATTTAGGTGCAGCGTTACGTGTTTCTTACCGGAGGTAGAGCTACTGGATAGCTAATGGGCCCTACAAGGTTACTGACGTTAGCCAAACTCCGAATGCCGGTAAGTGAGAGCGTAGCAGTGAGACTGTGGGGGATAAGCTTCATAGTCGAGAGGGAAACAGCCCAGAACGCCAACTAAGGCCCCTAAGCGTGTGCTAAGTGGAAAAGGATGTGGAGTTGCTGTGACAACCAGGAGGTTGGCTTAGAAGCAGCCACCCTTGAAAGAGTGCGTAATAGCTCACTGGTCAAGTGATTCCGCGCCGATAATGTAGCGGGGCTCAAGCACACCGCCGAAGTTGCGTCATTCAAATATTTGCCTGGTTTCGATTGGGCGTTTGGATGGGTAGGGGAGCGTCGTGTGGACGGTGAAGTCGCGGTGTAAACCAGCGGTGGAGACCACACGAGTGAGAATGCAGGCATGAGTAGCGAATGACGGGTGAGAAACCCGTCCGCCGAATGATCAAGGGTTCCAGGGTCAAGCTAATCTGCCCTGGGTGAGTCGGGACCTAAGGCGAGGCCGACAGGCGTAGTCGATGGACAACGGGTTGATATTCCCGTACCGGCGAAGAACCGCCCATACTGAGCTTTTGATGCTAACCACCATTGAGCATGATGTTGTGGCCTTCGGGCTGCTTTTGTGTGAGGTGCTGGGAACCGATTTTGTGAGGTAAGCGTATTAACAGGTGTGACGCAGGAAGGTAGCCGAGCCAGGCAATGGAATTGACCTGGTCCAAGGGTGTAGGCCGAGAGATAGGCAAATCCGTCTCTCATTTATGGTTGAGACCTGATAGGCACCCACTTTGGTGGGTGATTTGGTGATCCTATGCTGCCTAGAAAAGCATCGGCGCGAGGTTCTAGTCGCCCGTACCCCAAACCGACACAGGTGATCAGGTAGAGAATACTAAGGCGATCGAGAGAATCATGGTTAAGGAACTCGGCAAAATGCCCCCGTAACTTCGGAAGAAGGGGGGCCTGCCCCGTGAGGAAGACTTGCTCTTCTTTTGCGGGTGTGGGCCGCAGAGACCAGGGGGAAGCGACTGTTTACTAAAAACACAGGTCCGTGCGAAGTCGCAAGACGATGTATACGGACTGACTCCTGCCCGGTGCTGGAAGGTTAAGAGGACCGGTTAGCAACTTGTTGCGAAGCTGAGAATTTAAGCCCCAGTAAACGGCGGTGGTAACTATAACCATCCTAAGGTAGCGAAATTCCTTGTCGGGTAAGTTCCGACCTGCACGAATGGAGTAACGACTTCCCCGCTGTCTCAACCATGAACTCGGCGAAATTGCAGTACGAGTAAAGATGCTCGTTACGCGCAGCAGGACGGAAAGACCCCGAGACCTTTACTATAGTTTGGTATTGGTGTTCGGTGCAGCTTGTGTAGGATAGGTGGGAGACTGTGAAGCTCGGACGCTAGTTCGGGTGGAGTCATCGTTGAAATACCACTCTGGCTGTACCGGTCACCTAACTTCGGACCATGATCTGGTTCAGGGACAGTGCCTGATGGGTAGTTTAACTGGGGCGGTTGCCTCCTAAAATGTAACGGAGGCGCCCAAAGGTTCCCTCAGCCTGGTTGGCAATCAGGTGTCGAGTGTAAGTGCACAAGGGAGCTTGACTGTGAGAGTGACAGCTCGAGCAGGGACGAAAGTCGGGACTAGTGATCCGGCGGCACCTCGTGGAAGGGCCGTCGCTCAACGGATAAAAGGTACCTCGGGGATAACAGGCTGATCTTGCCCAAGAGTCCATATCGACGGCATGGTTTGGCACCTCGATGTCGGCTCGTCGCATCCTGGGGCTGGAGTAGGTCCCAAGGGTTGGGCTGTTCGCCCATTAAAGCGGTACGCGAGCTGGGTTTAGAACGTCGTGAGACAGTTCGGTCCCTATCCGCTGCGCGCGTTGGAAATTTGAGAAGGGCTGTCCTTAGTACGAGAGGACCGGGACGGACAAACCTCTGGTGTGTCAGTTGTACTGCCAAGTGCACCGCTGATTAGCTACGTTTGGAAGGGATAACCGCTGAAAGCATCTAAGCGGGAAGCCTGCTTCGAGATGAGATTTCCATGCACCTTGAGTGTGAGAGGCCCCCAGCTAGACCACTGGGTTGATAGGCAGGATGTGGAAGCAAGGACTAAAGACTTGTGTAGCTGACCTGTACTAATAGGCCGATGACTTACAACACACAGTAAAGCAATCGTTGAAGACAATGATGCTCGCGTTCACTATACGGTTACGAGACAACAACCTTGTAACACACTGATCCTTTGGTAGGGGTTGGCTGTTCATGATATTCGCCTGTTTGGGTGGGTGTGGTGTTCGGTTGGCTGGCTGCCTGGGGTTTGGTACATGATTTTTTGGGACAGATGCTGGGATGCCTGGTGTTGTTTCGAGGCTGTTACGGCGGTCATAGCGTGGGGGAAACGCCCGGTCCCATACCGAACCCGGAAGCTAAGGCCCACTGCGCCGATGGTACTGCACTCGTGAGGGTGTGGGAGAGTAGGTCACCGCCGGACTTAACTT
>NZ_JBQSYR010000061.1:0-4496 GCF_052379505.1 Glutamicibacter sp. 363
GCCTTCGGCGCATATACGTGCGACTTCCTTCGGGCTAGAGATCTAATAGATACAGTGAATAATAGGTACTGCTAGATCCGCTATATAGGGAGCCCCTCGTTGACGACAGATGCGCTGAAATATCGTGATGATTCCATCCGCCCCCAGGACGACCTCTACCGTCATTCGAACGGAAAGTGGTTCGAATCGGCTTCCATCCCGAGCGACCAAGGGCTCTACGAATCTTTCATGGAGCTTCGCGACGACGCTGAAGACGCGGTCCACGCGATCATTACAGATGCAGTCAAAGCCCACGATTCCGGATCAGAACTAGCGGGTCCGTCACAGCGTATTGCCGATTTATACGGTAGTTTCATGAACGAAGAAGTCATCGAACAGCGCGGTGCTGATCCGGTCGCCGAATACCTGCAGGCAATTTCGAACGTTTCAGATGTCGAATCCCTGCTTGAGCTTTCTGGCTCCTTCTATCGCAAGGGCATAAGTGGCTTCCTAGCCTCGGGAGCAATGAACGACGCCGGAAACCCGGAACGAAACCTGTTGACCTTCTTGCAGGGCGGTCTCGGGTTGCCAGACGAGTCCTATTACCGCGAAGAACAGTTCGCACAGACCGTCTCCGACTATGAAGAACACCTAACCCGTCTGCTGGCGCTCGGCGGCATTCCCGATCCAGCGCAGGCGGCAGCCTCCGTGACTGCGTTGGAGACCAAGATAGCCAGTCATCACTGGGATCGGGTGAAGGTCCGTGATGCTCAGGCACGCTATAACCTCATGACCGAAGAAGAAGTCTTCAAGTTGTTCCCCGGCCTGCGTACCTGGCTGAAGGGCGCCGGCATCGAATCGAAGTACTCTGCCGAGGTAGTATTCTGGCAGCCAAGCTACTTCGAAGCGCTCTCCGGTTTGCTCGGCGCAGAACCCCTGGAGAGCTGGAAGAACTGGCTCACCGTTCAGGCGCTGCGCTCCTTCGCACCATACCTGTCCAGTGCGTTTGTAAATGAGAATTTCTCTTTCTACTCGGCCAAGCTCGGTGGGGTGGAAACGCTGAAGGAACGCTGGAAGCGTGGTGTCGCCTTCACCGAAGGCGGCGTAGGCGAGGATATTGGTCAACTCTATGTGGCCAAGCATTTCCCACAAGAAGCCAAGCATGCGATGGATGCACTGGTTGAGCGGCTTATCGAGGCCTACCGCATTTCGATCTCGAATCTGCCGTGGATGGGAGCGGAGACCATCGAGAAGGCCCTTGAGAAGCTGTCGATGTTCCGGCCTAAGATTGGCTATCCCAACGAGTGGATCGATTACTCCTCAGTCGAGACCGACCCCGTGGACGTCATCGCGAACCTTGCGGCCGCGAACGAATTCGAATTCAAGCGTGAGCTGAAGAAGATCGATGACGGGGTGGACCGCGAACTCTGGTTCATGTATCCGCAGACCGTCAACGCCTACTATCATCCGCTGCTCAATGAGATCGCCTTCCCGGCTGCCATTTTGCGCTTGCCATTCTTCGACAAGGACCGTGACGTCGCCTCGAACTTCGGGGCGATCGGTGCGGTCATCGGACACGAGATCGGCCATGGGTTCGATGACCAGGGCTCACAGTATGACGGAACCGGCCAGCTAACCAACTGGTGGACCGAGGAGGACCGCGCGGCTTTTGAGCAGCTCACCGGCAAGCTGGTCGACCAGTACAACGCTTTGCGCCCCACCGAGGCGCCGGACCACCAGGTGAACGGGGAACTGACGCTCGGCGAAAACATTGGTGACCTCGGCGGGCTGGGCATCGCCTACCGGGCCTACAAGCTTGAGCTGGCCGCCCGCGGCATCGAAGAGGACGAGGTGATCAACGGTGTCACCGGCGATCAGCGCTTCTTCTACTCCTGGGCCGAGTGCTGGCGCACGCTGATCCGACCGGAGACCGCAGTGGTGCGTGTGACCACCGACCCGCACGCGCCGGGCGAGTTCCGCTGCAATCAGGTGCCGAAGAACCTGGCTGCATTCCACGAGGCCTTTGACACCAAGCCGGGCGATGGAATGTGGCTTGATCCGGCAGATCGAGTGACCATCTGGTAGTACCAGGCAAGGCGCAGGGAGCGATCTCTGCGCCTTGAATTCGTTAAGGCGCGGAGATCACCGTGTAAGGCGCATCATGATCCTGCCAAATGACTAAGAATGGCAAGTAGAATGGACTATTGTGACTTCCCAAAATAATTCCGCAGATAGCACCGATCCAAACGACCAGCGTCAGGTCCGCATCGATAAGCGCAACGCCCTGCTGGCGAACGGCGAGGAAGCCTTCCCGGTTGGGGTGGCACGCACTCATACCTTGCAGCAAGTCCGCGAACAGTTCCCAGAGCTCGAGCCAGATCAGGCGACCGGCGTCAAGGTCGGTATCGCCGGACGCATCGTCTTCATGCGCAATACCGGAAAGCTCTGCTTCGCCACCGTGCAGGAGGGCGGCCCGAAGGGTGCCGGCACCCGCCTGCAGGTTATGCTTTCGCTGGCAACTGTCGGCGAAGAGCGCCTAGCCCAGTGGAAGTCCCTGGTCGACCTCGGTGACCACGTATTCGTGACCGGCGAGGTAATTTCTTCGCGTCGCGGCGAACTGTCGGTGATGGCAGATGGCTTCGAAATGGCTTCCAAGGCCCTGCGCCCGTTGCCGGTGCTGCACGCAGACCTGAACGAAGAAACCCGTGTGCGTCAGCGCTATGCGGATCTGATCGTTCGCAACGAAGCCCGCGAAATGGTGTACAAGCGAGCGGCGATCATCCGTGCGGTGCGCAGAACCCTCGAAGACCACGAGTACGTCGAGGTTGAGACCCCGATGCTGCAGCTGGTGCACGGTGGAGCCTCGGCCCGCCCATTCAAGACGCACCTGAACGCTTTCGATCAGGAAATGACCATGCGCATCGCCTTGGAGCTGTACCTCAAGCGTGCAGTGGTTGGCGGCGTGGACAGGGTCTTCGAAATCGGGCGCATCTTCCGCAACGAGGGCGTGGACTCCACTCACTCGCCGGAATTTACCATGCTTGAATGCTACGAAGCCTACGCGGACCAGTATGTGATGGCGGAGCGCATGCAGCAGATGATCCTGAATGCGGCGGACGCCATCGGTGCCGGTCGTACCATCGAGACCGCGAACGGCACCATTAACCTGGACGGCGAATGGCGCTGGTTGAGCGTGTACCCGGGCCTCTCCGAAGCCGTGGGTGTGGAGATCACCCCAGAGACCGACGCCGAGGTATTGCGTGGCGTCGCCGAAAAGCACCAAGTCAAGATCGACCCAGCGTGGAGCGCGCAGAAGCTTGTCATCGAACTATTCGGCGAGATCGTCGAGCCGAAGCTGATCGACCCGACCTTCGTCTGCGATTACCCGCCACTGGCGCAGCCGCTGGCGCGGCCACACCGTTCAAAGCCCGGCGTCATTGAAGCGTGGGACTTGATTATCGGTGGCATGGAGCGCGGTACCGCGTTCTCCGAGCTGATCGATCCAGTCATCCAGCGTGAGCGCCTGACCGAGCAATCGTTGTTGGCTGCCGGTGGCGACCCGGAAGCAATGCAACTGGATGAAGACTTCCTGCGCGCACTGGAATACGGTGCCCCACCAATGGGTGGTATCGGATTGGGCATCGATCGACTGGTTATGCTCTTCACCGACCTAGGAATTCGCGAAACGATCCTGTTCCCATTACTCAAGCCGGAGGCATAAATCCCATGCCATATGTAGAGGCAATTGTTCCAACTATCGTGCTGGCGCTCATATTTTGGTATGCGATCAAGGCGATTTCAAACGCTGATCGGAATGAGCGTAAAGCCCAGGCCGAAGCCGAAGCTAAAATCGCACATCATGGTAATTCAGAAACCAGCACGTCCGGAAATTAGGATAATCCTAGTAATTACCTCTTAATTGTTTGATGCGTTCGAATTTATTGCAAAATCTGACTATACTTGATTTTTGCAATGAACTTTGAGTTCTTATGGACTTAGTTCAGCAAATCCACGCATGGAGGAATAAGAATAATGGCACGTCAGGTTCAGATTGCCCTGATTGACGACATTGATGGCAGCGAAGCGATTGAGTCGATTTCGTTCAGTATTGCTGGTCAGCACTACGAGATTGACTTGAACTCGGAGCACGCCGACGAATTCCGTGCGGCCCTAGAGCCATATATCGATGCTGCGCGTTCGGCTAAGCAGAGTAGCGCGAGCGAGGCTCCTGCAATTCGCGCATGGGCCAAGGAAAACAACATTAAGGTCAACGCCCGCGGGCGCTTGAATGCTGATGTTGTTGACGCCTATAACGCAGCTATGCGTAAGGGTAGTCGGGGTCGCGCCAAGTAATTCACTAGGTGTTGAATTAGCCCAGATTTTTCATGAGGTCTTTGACGGTCACCGAAATCCGATACCCAGGATTCCCGGTGGCCGTTTCTGATTCCGCCCATGCCAAAGAGCGCCCGTTGCACCGACGCTGAATGCCAGGCTCCACCTACCTGGACTGAAATGAT
>NZ_JBQSYR010000062.1:0-3266 GCF_052379505.1 Glutamicibacter sp. 363
ATTCTCCATCATTCGGATTATGCCGAGGTTTTCGTTAAGCCGAGAAAACCAGGACCGCGCTGGTCAATAGCTGGTTGAACCAGTATTCCTCGGCTTAACTATTCTTCCTAACGCAGGCTGTAGAGTTGGTCGAGTTCCTCCCTGCTCAAAGTAGTTTGCTGGACCTCTTCAATCGCTGGGTTTCCCGCGGCCATCGCAGCACGCATCATCTCCAGCGTCGCGAACGCATAAAACGATGATGTCGTGCTCATGTTCTCATGCCCCAGAAGCTGCATTATCAACGGCAACGCGACCCCCTGCTTATAGAGGTCCATCGCCTTCGTTTTACGCAGCATATGGCAATGCAGATGCTCCGGCATACTCGGGCACGTGAGACGTGCTTTATCGCCGGCGTTCTTCAGGATCAAGCTCACGGAGTCTGCTGAAAGAGCTGTTTCTTGGCCGCTACGGTAGCTATAAAACAATGGTCGGTTCCCGTGCCTACGCTCAGGTTCGGGATGGAACTGCGCAAGATAAACCTCCAGATGTTCTACCGTCTTGCTGCTCAACGGCACGATCCTGCTTTTGCTCCTTTTGCCGGTCAGCCTCACGCAGACCGGCTCTGCAAAAGAAATATCGGCGAGGGTCAACGCAGTCAGCTCGCTGACGCGTGCTGCTGTGTCATAGAGCAAGATCAGCAGCATTTGATTGCGCCGAGATTTCAACGTTTCGCCACTGTACGCTGCCAGAAGGTGAGTGGTTTGCTCGGTGTCCAAGTAATCAATGGGCTTTCTTGCAGCCGCAGGTGTTTTCACGGTCCGTGCAGACTCATCGACAGCCATCAGGACAATGTCTTCGGCCGAAACGTAATGCAAGAAGGCCTTAATGGAGGTCAGCCGCAAGCCAACAGTCCGCGGCTGGTAGTTCTTAGTTTCTTGCATCCACTTCACCCATCCCTTCAACAGATCCCTGCTGAAATGATCAAAACTGATCACTTCCCGAGGGATGTCTTGAACTGAAGTTAGATAGTGCACATAGTTTTCCAGGCTGATCCGGTAGGCCTCAATAGTCCGTGGTGACGCACCACGGACTTTGGGCAGGTAGTCGTGAAGATAGCTCCGTGCGTAGCTCCAGAAACTGGATGACGTGGGTGTTGCTGGTTTTTTCATTCGAATCCCACCTCCGGAAACAGGCTTTGATAAGGCTGACTCAACTGTGCGTAGCTCTTCAAAAAGTCCGGAGAGGTATGCACGTAGTAAAAGGTGCTGTCCAACGAGGCATGCCCCATATATCGGGATAAATATGGAAGCATCGCGTTGACGTCTTGGCCTTGAGCCATCCACCGTTCAATGTTCGCGTAAGCAAAGTGATGCCGGAATGAATAGGGGCGCGCTCTGGGCCCACCTTCGGTGCGGGGCAGGCCAGCTTGGTCCCAAATCCTATTGAACATCACCCCTACTGCAGTGTTGCCGAGAGGAGCACCAGTCGAGGTAGTAAAGAACGCTTGGCGCCGCGGGCCGAGGTTGGATTTCGTTGCTTGATCGCTGCGAAACAAGACTTCCCGGATCTGATCGTCGAATGGGATTCGACGGCTCCGATTGCCTTTGGACCAGAGGATATTTAATAGTTTCCTCTCTAGGTCAACGTCTTCCACGGCCAAGCGCTGCACCTCGCAAGTGCGTAGCCCGCAAGAATGCATGAGTCCGAAGAACGCCGTGGCTTGCCATTGCCATGGTGTTTTCGATGCTAGATGTTCAGCCGCAGCAAAGAAGTCGGTGATCTCTGACTGGCTGAGTAAGTAGGGTTGCGGCCGGTGGAAACCTGCGCGCCACTGCTCGGAAAGCACATAAGCTTCAGGATGTGAATGGGTGCGCATCCACCGGCCGAAGTCGCGAATATACGACATCCATGAAGGTGGCGATCCAGGTTGCGCGGCACGTTTTTCCTCGACCCACCCGACGACGGTTTCTTGGTTAAGGACGCGGGCTTGATGTTTGGTGCAGTACTCGTCGAAGCTGCGCAGATAGTGGATCCGTGATGCCCCGTAGCAGCCCATGTTCCGCTTGAATTCGATGAATCGTTCCAAGTCGCGAGCGAAGACGCTGGTGAAAGTTGGCGTTTTCATTGTTTCTGGCTTACTGGCAACGGCAGGACACAAGCTAGAAGCTGCTCCACGTCTGTGCTCAGATACACGTTGGTGGAATCAGCGCTGGCATGACCCAATACGGCAGAAATCGTTGGCAAGGGAGTGCTGGCTCGAAGCAGATTGGATGCTGCGTTATATCGAAGCATCCGCGAGCCAACCTTCATATCGTCCACCCCTGCGGTGCGGAACACCGTGCTGATCACTCGATAGATTGACGAATGGCCACCGAATGCCTGGTGGGGAGCTTTCCACCTAATAAAGACTTGAGCGGCCGTCGTTTCTGGCCGCTCGTGCAGTACGTAGTCCGCCAGTTTCTTCAGCACTAGGGAAGGCAGCGAAAGCGTGAGAGGGTTCCCCGTTTTTTGCTGGACGATTCCCAGTGTCGAGCCGCGCCAATCAACCTCTTCAAGTTTGAGGCTGATGATGTCACAAGCACGCAGCCCAGAGACTAAACACAGCAACACGATGGCCGCATCACGAGCCGAAACTGCCGGGTTATCGCGGCAGAACTCGACCACGATACGTTCAGAGGCAGGAGAGAGTATTTCGTGGATCTGATGATGCCTGCGCGCCCTGGCCAGTGCTAAAGCATCGAGCAAATCAGTGCGCTGCATAAACTTCAAAAACGGGCGAAAATTAGCCACGACGGACCACATCGTAGTTTCCGCCCACTGTCCGCGTAGGGATTCGAGAAACCCCAGAACGCTGGCTCCATCGGCTTTGTCCCACGTGAAGATTCCTTGAGCCTCCAAATAGGCCAGGTATTGTGTCGCCATGGAACCGAATGAATAAAGCGTGACCTGAGCGAGTTCGCGCTGCTTCATGTCTTGACCCCATAAACTGAGCAGTTGGCAAAACTCCGGGGTCTTCGGCGACGGCATCGTTGAGGGACGTTGGCGCACGGCCAAGTCCACGCATCCCGTCAGCAGATATGCATCACATAAATGAATCAGCCGTCGATAGTCGTTGCTACGTTGCTGGCTGAATTTTCCCGTCCTTGGACTGGTAGTCATCGAGACGAATCGCGTACCCAGCTCGCAGGTATAGATCCCATCCTGGTGGGCCGCCAGCAGGCCGAGTTGCTTAATCGACTTCTGGTATTGGCCAATCGTCGATTCCATGTAGCCAGCAGCTCTGAGCG
>NZ_JBQSYR010000063.1:0-3127 GCF_052379505.1 Glutamicibacter sp. 363
GGGAAGCCAGCCCGCTTTCGCTGTATGTGGAAGGCTTTCGCAAGCATCTCGAAGACCGCGGTTATGCGCCGGACTCGGTTCGGTGGCGGCTGCGTCAACTTGCGGCATTGGATCGGTGGTTGCACGAGCATCGTTTGACTGCCAGCGACCTGGACGATTCCTGCGTGGATCGGTTCGTCGCGGCCCGGCAAGCCGCACACCGAACGACGTTTGTGGCTGTCGCAAACTTTTCGGTTCCGATCGCGTATTTGCGCCAAATCGGTGTGGTGCCTCCGAAGATCACACCGCTGGATCCGACCTCACAGATCCTTGAGCAGTATCGCGGTTACCTGTCCACCGAACGTGGGCTTGTTGAAAGCTCGATCGTGGCCAACATGCGTGTCGCTGATATTTTCTGCAACCAGCGGACACTCCGGCTTGAGGAGCTCTCAGCGGCCGAGGTCACCACGTATATTGCGGCGCTCTGCGCGCGCTCAAGTATCGGGTGGTCGAAGAAGACCGTGACCGCGTTGGCATCATTTCTCCGATTCCTCCACGTCGCCGGAATCACCACCGCACCGCTCGCCGCGGCTCTGCCAAAACTCACCGGACACCGTCCCCACGTTCCATGCGAGCTCACCCAAAGCGACTTCCTGCGCCTGCTCGATGGCTGTGAATGCGCCAGCGACGTCGGTTTACGCGACCGTGCGATTCTGACGGTCCTGTGGCGGATGGGACTACGCCGAGGCGAGGTGGCCGGCTTGAGGGTCGATGACATCAACTGGCGCCGTGGTGAAATCACGGTCCGGGGAAAAGGGAATCGCCACGAAGTTCTGCCAATCCCGACCGATGTCGGTGAAGCGCTCGTGCACTACCTCCACGAGGCCCATCGTCGCGTCCCGGCCGGTTGCAGGGCCTTGTTCGTTCACGTCAGAGCGCCAGAAGGCGCTATGAGCCCCACAGGGGTCGGTGATGTCGTGGCACGCGTGGCCGACCGTGTTGGGCTGCCACCGATGGGTGCGCACCTGCTGCGGCACGGCACGGCAACACAGCTGGCGCGCGTTGGCGCTTCGTGGCTGGAGATCGCTCAAGTCATGAGGCACCGGAGCCTGGCAGTCACGGTCTCCTACACCACCATTGACCCTGCCTGGACGAGCGAGTTGGCACGACCCTGGCCAGGTGCGCGATGATCGATCTTTCCGCCGCCGTCGACACCTACCTCGCCATGCGCCGGGGCTTGGGCTTCAAACTCGTCGATGCCGGCTCCTTGTTGCCCGACTTCGTCAGCTTCCTGCACAACCATGGCGCCGAGCACGTCAGCACCGAGCTGGCTCTCGCGTGGGCTACCCAGCCGGTGAATGCCGAACCTCTCTGGTGGCGCCAACGATTGGGTTTCGTGCGCGGCTTCGCACAATACCTGCGCAACCTTGACCCTGACACCGAGGTGCCGCCACGTGACCTGCTTCCGGCACGGCAGCAACGAATTGCACCATATCTATATTCCGATGTCGATATCGGAGCGTTGATGGAGGCCGCCCGGGCTCTGAACCCGCCACTGCGTGCGGCCACCTACGAGGCCTTTATCGGTTTGCTTTCAGTCACGGGTCTCCGGCGGGGAGAAGCTTTGGCGTTGAACCGAGAGGACCTCGACCGGGAGCAATCACTACTGGTAGTCCGTGATGCCAAAGGTGGCGGCCGAAAAGTGCCGTTGCATGAAACGACCGTTCAGGCACTCCAAAACTACTTTGACTGCGTTGACTTTCACTTTCAGCTCCCCGTGGCGCCCTCGGTATTCGTCTCTACACGGGGAACCAGACTGAACAAGAATTCGCTCAATGCAACGTTCCCCTCCCTGATCGACAAGGCCGGCCTGACGGGGCGCGGAGAACGAGCACGCCCCCGGATCCACGACCTGAGACACAGCTACGCGGTTCGCCAGTTGATCGATTGGCACCAACAACAGGTCGATGTCGACGCGCGGATACCGCTGCTCTCGGCAGTCCTTGGGCACAGCGACCCGGCCTCCACCTATTGGTACCTGCAAGCCTCACCCGAGCTGTTCGCCATCGTCGGGCAGCACCTTGAAGAATTCCTGGGAGAACTACCATGAGCGCCCTCGCCCCAACCCTGCAAAAGTTTTTCACCGACCGCCTCATCACCCAACGACAAGTCAGCCCCGCCACAGTCGCTGCCTACCGTGACACGTTCCGGCTGCTGCTGGCATTCATCCTTGAGACAAAGCGGATCGCCCCGGCGAACCTCGACTTCCGCGACCTGGATGCCCCGACGATCGGAGCGTTCCTCAGCCACCTGGAAACTGAGCGGAAGAACTGCATACGGAGCAGAAATGCCCGTTTGGCCGCGATCCATTCGCTCTTCAGGTTCGCCGCTCTCCAGCACCCCGAACATGCCGAGCTGATTGCCCGGGTCCTGTCGATCCCACAGAAACGGTTCGAGAGGGGAATCGTAGAATTCCTCACCAAAGAGGAGGTTGAGGCGATCCTCGCCGTCCCCGACTGCAGCGCCTGGATCGGTCGCCGCGACCATGCACTGCTCACTCTCGCCGTCCAAACCGGTATGCGCGTGAGCGAGCTTACCGGCCTGCGCGGAGAAGATGTGTTCCTGGGAATCGGTGCGCATGTTCGCTGCCGTGGCAAGGGCCGAAAACAGCGCTCCACGCCCCTGACCACGGGAACCGTGGCCACGATGCGGGCGTGGTTCAAAGCCAGTGGCGTCCAACCCGATGCACCCCTGTTCCCGAGCCGGAATGGCACGACGTTGAGCACCGACGCCGTTGAATGGCTGGTGACAAAATATTCCACCACTGCTGCCGTTGGATGCCCATCATTGGCGACCAAGCGAGTCACCCCTCATGTCCTTCGCCACAGCGCCGCCATGTTCCTGCGCGAAGCCGGTGTGGACATCTCGGTCATCGCGCTCTGGCTCGGCCACGAGAGCATCGCCTCGACACAGATCTATATGCACGCCGATCTTGCCGTCAAACAACGCGCGTTGGACAAAATGACGTCGTTCAAAGAAACTCGGAACCGCTATCGAGCGCCTGACTCGCTTCTTGACTACCTTGAAGCGCTCTGAATTATGCCGAGCGGTTCAGGCTGCGGCAGCCCGCTGACCACCACGAATCCAT
>NZ_JBQSYR010000064.1:0-2720 GCF_052379505.1 Glutamicibacter sp. 363
GCCGTTCGCCTCGCTCCGACAGAAGATGCTGAAGTAACAGTAACGCGTGCGCAAAGGATGGCCACGAAGTTCGATGAGCGTAATCTTAAAGCAAAAAACGCGGAACCGAAGTTCCGCGTTTTGATGTGTGACCCCAACGGGATTCGAACCCGTGTTGCCGCCGTGAGAGGGCGGAGTACTAGGCCGCTATACGATGGGGCCGTACGCCGAAGATTTCTCTTCAACTCACCAAATTACTCTGGTGAAGCGCTGGGATACCAGGACTCGAACCTAGAATGACGGAACCAGAAACCGTTGTGTTGCCAATTACACCATATCCCAATGTGACTTGGCTTCCTCAGTGAAGACCATCAAGATCATTCTCTTCGAAATGCCTTAGCACGAGATATAACTATACATAAGAAAACTCGTTTAGGCATCTTTTGAGCCCTTCTCCTCGAGTGATCTACAGCTCTATTGTGTTGAGGTGCAGTTTTACGTCAAAACAGAGCCCGACTACAGGTACGCGGGGAGTGGAACGGCGGGCTTGGATACCTCTGGCGATGGACGGTGAAATATGCGCACGACACCCTCAACCAAAAATAAGGGGGTCCCTAGGGACCCCCTTATTCATTTGCTAGTCGGGATAACAGGATTTGAACCTGCGACCTCGTCGTCCCGAACGACGCGCGCTACCAAGCTGCGCTATATCCCGTAACTCTACAACGGTTATACACTACACCCGGGGATGCGTCTGTGCTAAATCTGCCAGTGAGCTATTGAAGAAGGAACGGACGTCGTTCAAGGAAACTAAAGTGCCTTGCCGGGGTTGAGAATATTCCTCGGGTCAAACAGCGCTTTGATTTCTTGCTGGAGAAGCAGAACGTCAGCAGTTTGTTCCCAGCTCAACCAATCGCGTTTGATAAGGCCGACTCCATGTTCACCGGTGATGGTTCCGCCCATCTCGATGGCCAATCGAATTGATCCTTCCAATGCCTTAGAAAGTCTCGCCAGAGGATCGACTCCGGCACCGGGTTCAACCGAGAATGTAGGATGCAGGTTGCCGTCCCCCGCATGGGCAATGACTCTGACATCTACCTCGTGAGAGTAAGCGATCTGTCGCAGTTCTCGCACGTAGTCGGACATCTTGCTCTTTGGCACTGCAATGTCCTCCCCCATGCGATAGGCATCGTCTTTAGTATCTCCACGGCTTGTTCGCCGCATTTCGATAAGCGTTGTGGCTTCGTCCGCACCGGAGTCGCTGAGGGTTACTTCTTGGTTCTCGAAGGTCTCGCGAATGACAGCTTCTTCCTTTTCGGCGCCATATCCATCCACCCTGACTAAGAGCATGGCACCACCATGCGCTGCATAGTTGGTCGAGTATTGATCATCTAAGATTTCGATAGTCGGCAAATCAAGGAGCTCCAGAATGGCCGGCTGTACGCGGGCGCGGGCTATGCGTTGAACGCCAAGGACTGCTGCTTCCAAACTTGGGAATAACATCGAGATGTCGCGCTCATCCACCGGCAAATATCGTAAGCGCAGCACCGCGCGCACCACGACGCCAAGTGTTCCCTCCGAACCGGTAAACAATCCGGTGAGGTCGTAGCCTGCAACACCTTTGAAGGTATTACGTCCCAGATGAACTAAACGGCCATCCGACAGAACAACGTCTACAGCAAGTACCGATTCACGTGTCACTCCGTATTTGGCACAGCGTAGACCACCAGCATTGGTGGCAATATTGCCACCAATGGTAGACATCTTATAGCTGGCCGGATCCGGTGCGTACATGAGACCGTGTTCGGAGACAGCTACGTTCAAGTCATAGTTGATCACTCCAGGTTCCACCACCGCGACTTCGTCTTCGGGGCGAACTTCCACGATTCGGTTCATCTGCATGAGGTTCAGGACAATGCACTTACCGGTTACGTGAACGCCTCCGGATACACCGGTACCGGCACCACGCGAAACAACGGGCATGCGATGTTCGTAGGCCAGTCGCATTACCTTTTGGACGTCTTCAACCGTTCGGGGGTAAACCACGGCCAGAGGCATGATGGGGTCGCCGACGAATTGCCCGAAGTCCCGGGAATTCTCCAGTAGTACTTCTGCGCGCTGTTCCAGTTGCTCAGCAGAAAGCACTGTGTTCAGTTGGATAAGAAAATCTGACTGCGTTTCTGACATAAGACGTCCTTGTCGTATGATCCGGAGATTCTGTGGTCGTCGATCTTCCGCAGCCTAATCGAATACTTCCAGTCGGGAAGATATCTTGTCATCGTAATCAACCCAGGGGCCCAGCTAGGCTCCATACCAACTGAATCTGCTACTTACCTCGGAAGTCGAGCATATCCTGTCGTTACATATAGATCAGTGTTTGTTGAGCAGGTAGTATCTTCTCGATGTGTTTTCTCTTGACGGGAATCGAATTGGTAGCGTCGAGATCTAGGCAGCGATGACTCTATACTCGTGAACGTAGAATCACACCATGAGGAAATGCATTCGGCTGTCGTCATCGTCGGACATACCGTCCACCCATTATCCAAGCATCCCTGTTTAACGCCATTTCGCGCGTGACTAACCTTGTACGGTTTCGAATAAAGCAGAGTCAAGCACTTATCGATTGGTGCCACAAGGTCGGAGTCGACGCCGCGTATATTGACGGATGAACTTACGCCATATAACAAAACGCGGGTCGAAGATCCCTGCCTATGGGCATGAGCATCAGCGAACATCAGAAC
>NZ_JBQSYR010000065.1:0-2525 GCF_052379505.1 Glutamicibacter sp. 363
CCCAGGGTTCTGGACATGCTCAAACAGAACCCACAAAAGATCCCCGAGAAATCGGGGATCTTTTGCGTTAAACCTCTATTAATTCACACCCACTTTCGATAGAATTTAACTGAACATACTAGTCGGGGCGTGGAGGTGGAAAGATGGCATATATGAACGCCGAACCCTTCCTCACCTTCAACCCACGCCCCGAAGCAACACCCATCGGACACGCGGCAGGTTTACTCGAAGATGATCACGGCGGGCAAGTGTTCATCCACGGAATGCTCTGGCACTCCTGGACCACCGGCGATGACACCTCCAAACGATTAGCAGCTGTGTCGTTGTGGCGGATGAAAGCGGCCTCAGCCGCAGAAATAGGCCACGCCTTCGGCGTCATCGAAGACACTATTTGGCACTGGCACCGCACGCTGAACACCACCGGCCTGAACTCGTTGACTAGTGAGAAACGTGGACCGAAAGGCGGCTCCAAACTCACCAAAGAGGTCATCACCCGCATTCAACAGCTACGCGCCAGCGGCCTGACTCTGACGGCAACTGCCGCGCAAACCGGTGTCTCGGAATTCAGTGTCCGCCGCGCCATGAAGCTGGACCCCGCCACTGGCCAACCACCAGTACCTGGCCAGGATTTGAGGACCGCTGACCTCACCGAAGTAATCCAAGAAGAACTACCGATACTGCCAACCCCGGCGCCACGCACCGAAGAACGCCTCGCCGCGTCCACCGGAACCCTGACCGAAGCGGTCCCGGTGTTCACTCCAGCCGCGAAGATCCCCTACGCCGGACTACTGCTCGCATTACCAGCGTTGGAAGCCACCGGTCTGCTGTCCTGTGTTCATCAGGTGTATTGCGCATTGAAGCCTGGATTTTATGGGCTGAACACCACCATCCTTGAAGCGGTGCTGCGCACCTTGGCCGGGGAGCCACGCGCCGAAGGCGCGAGGCGGTTGAAGCCAGCAGATTTGGGCAGGATTCTGGGGTTGGACCGTGCCCCGGAAGTAAAAACCATCCGCCGCAAGCATCAGGAACTCGCCGCCCAAACCCATGGCGTCGAACTGCTTGTTGCCTTAGGAAAACACCACCTCGCCAGCACGGAACCAACAGGTGAGGGCGATGCGCTGGGGTTGCTGCTGTATGTGGACGGGCACGTACGCTCCTACCAAGGGTCCAAAAAAATCGGTAAGCAGTACTCGACCCGCCTGAAATATCCGGTGCCGGCGTCCATGGAAACGTGGGTTTCTGACGCGTCTGGTGCGCCGGTGTTCATGGTGATGGCCGCGCCGTCCAAGAATCTGGTCGGTGAGCTGCGCGGCCTGGTTCCTCAGTTGCGTGCGCTGGTGGGTGACCAGAGGCGGGTGCTGATTGGCTTTGACCGTGAAGGCTGGTCCCCAGCGTTGTTCGAGTATTTGTATGAGCAAGGGTTTGACGTATTGACTTGGCGCAAGGGCAGTATCCCGGACCTTGATCCAGGAATATTCCGTAAGGCGAGGTTCACTAATCAGTGGGGCCAGGATCATGAGTGGAAGCAGGCTGCTGACACTGTCGTCGGGGTTGAGGTGGATGCCAAGGCCCGTAAGAACGCTGAAGCGGCCGGCGAAGCATCGGATGAAACAGGGGCGCTGGTTCCGTCCGTTGGCGTCACCGTGGACGGGATGTTTGGGATGCGGCAGGTCAGCCGGATCGTTGCTGCCGGCAAGCAAATGCGTGAGAGTACCGGGGAAGCCGACCGACAGATTCATCTGCTGACTACGGATACTACGTTGAGTGCTGGGGAGTTGATCTTCCATATCGGCAGGCGTTGGCGGCAAGAAAATTACTTCCGATACGCCCGCCAGCACTTTGCTTTGGACTCCCACGACACCTATCAGCACACCGTGGATGACGTGACCCGTAGCGTGCCGAACCCGGCGAAAGAGAAAGCGAAGCAAGCACGAGATGCGGCAGCAGCAGTGGTGAGCACGCTGAGCAGCGTCGCTGACGCACAGATGTTGCGGTTGAACACTCCGGAACCAGGGGAAACCCGGGTGGTCAGTAACGCTGAGGTTAATCAGATTAACGCGCCGGTGATCAAAGCGGAACAAGCACTGCACAAGGCTACAAAGAAGTGGGAGAAGATCGGTGCCCGGCTGCCGTTAGGCGAAGTAAATCCGGGACAACTGGTGTTGGAAACAGAGCATAAGCAGTTGCTTCATGCGGTGCGGATGTCCGCATTCAATGCGTCCATGGCCATGGTCGCTGACATTCGCTCACACACCGGGTTGAAATCTGTGTTCAAGGACGCGAATGAGTTCGTGCGTCAAGCGTTGACCGGTAGTGGGGATTTGGACCCACGAACCGACGGCTTTTTGGACGTCGCCTTGGATCCGTTACCTACCCGGCGGGAAACGGTGGCGTTGGGTGAAATGTGTGAACGGCTCTCTGAGACACGGACCCGGTATCCGGGGACGGACCGGGTGTTGCGGTATCGGGTGAAGAATCATTGCTGAGTGTTGAGTTTATTTTTTAGCCGATGTCCAGAACCCTGA
>NZ_JBQSYR010000066.1:0-2330 GCF_052379505.1 Glutamicibacter sp. 363
TTAGCAGAGTGATTCAGTGTGTAATCTCGCTACATCGTATAGAATCTCATTACTTCATAGACAACCGATCTCATAGCTTAGTGTGATTGGTGGATTCGCGGTACCGAAATCGGCTATCTGACACTTGAGGATCTGTTCGCAAATCCGGAGTATGCACCGGTTGAACTGGTCTGGACTGTTTGCCAACAGATGGTGGATGCCTACCGGCAGGCGAAGCCCGAGATCGGGCGGTTGGACATGGGAGCAGGTAATCGGTGAGATCGGCACGGAGGTACCCATGTCGTTGCCGGAGCTGAAGAATCCCCGGAACGGTGAGAAGAGAGAAGACGAACGTCCTTTCCGTTCTTTGAACATGTTGGAAGCTCCATTGGTCCCACTGAGGCCTTGAACGGCCGGCTGGAGTATTTGCGGGTGATCGCGTTGGGGTTCAAGAATTTCGCGCGCTGTATCGCACGGTGGCTTTCGGAGACCGGTGGGTCCACGGAACAGGAGTACCACCAGATGCGATTCAGCACCTGGTCTGCCCCTGCATCGTTGAAGAGCCGCATTAATGAAAAACTGGGTTAGATATCGTTGATTGTAGAGTGTTATAATTTTTTGGTGTATAAGCGTGAGAGAGACACCACGAAATTTTCGGATCTTGGTGTGCATGAATACGATGACTTCGAAGAATTTATGAGCAACCCAATTTCGGAGGGTCTGAGCACAATTAGTTTCGGCAGTCGCGTGCTTGACTTCTTCTATGAAGACCGTGGCGCATCGGTGACTTTCATAACTTTCACTGCGGCTATAAGCCCTAAAATTGTCAAATACCCGATTTTTTCTAGCCGCGCTATTGCATCACGTCTAAATACAAACTTTCTTTCCTTCGCAGACCCAGCTTCGGGTGGCGATAAAGCACTGGCAACGTTCTGGCACCTAGGCACAGCTGAAATTCCATCTCACGAGATTATCCCGAAGGTTATTTCCAAAGCGATGTCCGAAGGTAGCGGAGAACAAATGTTGTTCTTTGGTTCGTCTGCTGGCGGTTTTGCAGCGTTGAATTATAGTGCACAATTTCTGGGGTCCGCCGCTCTTGTCATGAACCCACGAATCAACGTGCTCAACGCACCTAAGCACGCACCACGGTATATTCCTGTCACGTTCCCTGGCGCTCCCCTTCAAGAAGCTGTGCGGGCGCTACCATACAATCAAGCAGCAAAATACGGTGAACCGCAGGGTAACTTTGTGGTCTATTTGCAGAACATGCAAGACGAACTTTACAAGCGCAACCACTACGCCCATTTTGTTAAAGCTGTTGAAGGTCGTGACGACGTGCATTTTGTTACTGATGATTGGGGGCAGGGGCACGTTGTTCCGCCGCTCAAAACTTACGAAAGTCTGCTCAGTGACCTCGTTAGGGTTGCGCCGTCCTGGGGCGAAATATCGGGAACCTAAGGCCAGGAGTTGGAGTCCCGAGAAATAGTGGGGTCTGTCTTTCTGCGGATACTGTTGATGTTTCGCCAAGCGATGCTCCATGAACTCCAGCAACACAGAGCCTGGTTCTTGCCCCGGTTTGTGATTGAAAATCTCAATAGGTTGATGACCTGATGTTATGCTTTCACGTCTTGACCGAAATACCTACTATTATTTAGGTTCCCGGTACCCTGAACCCATGGGGTCCCGATTCATCCGTAAGGTCCGCACCGCATTCCGCGCTGTCGCCGCGCAAATCGTGGACCAAACCGGACGCACCGCCATCTCGGTGGAACACATCGGCTCAACGAACACCGACACCGAACGCGCACTATTGCTGCGCTCCGCCGAGCAACACTTGCATCCAAGGCAACAAGACTTCGACTTCGGCGATGTGGAAGAAAGACCCGCATCCCTGGTCGAAGTCGCTGACTGGACCAAGAACTCGGAACTGCCCGCGGCGAATCCTGACCGAGGAAGACCCCGAACAGGCACCACCGACACCGCGAAAGTCGTTGCGTCCCCAGCCACTGAACTGAAGGAACTCCTCACTGCAGCCTATGCGCGACTTGGAATCGACGTCCATGATGACGAGGGATTTCTTGCCATGGAGCTGGCCAGGCTCATCGAGCCGACGTCCAAAGCAGACACCATCAGAGTGCTCGACGACATCTCCGCACCGCACAAGTCTCTACGGACTCTCTTTCGCAGCCTGCATCGCTGCCATGACGAGGACTACAATGACACCCTGGCAAAAGCAATGAACGCCTACCGAACCCATTCCTTGGGGCTCGGAGCAATGATCATGTATAGGACGACGACCCTTCTCCGCGCTCTGCGAAAGAAGTTCAACCTTGTTTGGAAGTACTTACTAA
>NZ_JBQSYR010000067.1:0-2279 GCF_052379505.1 Glutamicibacter sp. 363
ACAAGAAGAAAGCCCGCGGGGAGTCAAAGGAACATGGGAGCGACGGCAGCTGACAGCCGCGAGCCGCCGGCGGCTCAGCGGCGAACCCAGCGATAGCGGTGCTCCGGGCGCCCCGCCGAACCATAGCGCGGGCGCAGTTCCACCTGCCCGCGCCGCTCCAGCAGGTCCAGATAGCGTCGGGCGCTGACCCGGGAGACCCCGCAGGCCTCGGCCACCTCGGCCGCCGAAATATCCGCGTCCACCCCGCGCACCGCGTCGGCAATGAGATCCAGGGTGGCCTGCGCGTAGCCCTTGGGCAGACTGCCGGTCGGGGCGGGCGCCGGCCCGGATCCCGTCGATTCGGCCTCTTCGCGCAGCAGCACGTCGATAGCCGACTGTGCCAAGCGTTCCGGCGCGGCAATCCGCGCCTGACGGAACAGGTCCAGCCGCCTGCGGAATTCCCCGACGGCGAAGGGCTTGACCAGGTACCCGTCGATCCCCTGGCCGATGGCTCTGCGCACCGTGGCCGCATCCGCGGCTGCGGTGATCATGATGACCCCCACCTGGCTGAACCGGGCGCGCACCTCGGCGAGGACCTCGACGCCATTTCCGTCCGGCAGGTGCACGTCGAGCAGGATCAGCTCGATTCCCGCATTCGCCTCCAGGCAGGCCAGCGCCTCGGCGGCGCGGGTGGCGGTGGCGGCGACCCGGAAGCCGTCGGTGGATGCAACAAAAAGTTCGTGCATGGCCAGCACATCCGGATCGTCGTCGACGATCAGCGTTTCGATCTGGCGCATAACTTAGTTCCCCTGCCCTGTTGCCGCCGGCCACCGGGCGGCGAATTGCGCGCCGCCCAGCGCCGAGTCTCCAACCTCGATTGTCCCACCTCTGCGCTGGATAATCCGCTGGACCAGGGCCAGCCCGATCCCATGGGGCTGGATGCTTTGATCCTTGGCGCTGACTCCGCGCGTGAAGATGCGTTCGGCTTGCTCCGGGGGCACCCCGGGACCGCTGTCTTCCACCCGCAATTCGACCCGGTGCTCGGCCAGCCGGACAAAGACCTCAACCCGGCCCCCGTCCCCGGCCGCCTCGATCGCGTTGCTGAGCAGATTGCCCAGCACGGTCAGCAGGTCGTCGTCGGCTCCGGTGCCCGGCGCGACCAGCGACTGCGCCGAAACCTCGAAGGACACCCCATGTTCCCGGGCCACCGCGGCATTGGCCGAGAGCACCCCGGCCAACCCGGAATCGGGAAGTTCCACCGCGGTGCGCTCCTGCGGACCGGCGATCCGGGCGATGTACTCCTGCGCTTTCTGGTGCGCGCCGACGGACAGGTAGCCGGAGAGCACATGCAGCCGGTTGGCGAACTCGTGGGTCTGCGCCCGCAGGGCGTCGGCCAGTCCGCGCTGGCCGGCCAGCTCGCGCAGCGAAGCCTCCAGCGCGGTGCGATCGCGCAGGGTCAGCGTATAACCTGCATCGGCCCGGGCCGCCCCGGCCACGGCATTGCGCCGCGAGACCACCAGCACCCGTTCGCCCACCAGCACCTGCCGGGCCCCTTCCTCGGGCATCGTGCCGAGCAGCGGATCCAGCACCTGATCGGCGATGCGCCCCACCACCGATTCGCGCAATCCGAGCAGCGTCTCGGCCTCCCCGTTGCACAAGGTAATCCGCCCCGCGGGTCCCACGCCGAGCACCCCGTCGCTCACCGCGTAGAGCAGCGCATTCTGCGACTGGAGCAGGCCGGGGACCTCATCGGGTTCCACCCCGAAGATGCGGCGGCGAATGGCGCGCGCCGCGGACAGGCTGAGCAGCGTGCCCAGGCCGGCGGCGCCCAGAATCCACGGGGCGAAGCCCACCACGATGGAGTTCAGCTGGGCACGCACCTCGCTTTGCAAGATCCCCACGGAGATCGTGCCGATGATCTCCCCGTCGGCACGGATCGGCGCCTTCACCCGCAGGGTGGGGCCCAGCGTTCCGGATTCGATCCCGGAAAAGCTCTCCCCCTGGCGCATCAGCGAATGATCGGTGGACACCGGCCGGCCGATCTGCTCCGGGTCGGGATGCGAAAGGCGGATGTTATCCAGCCCCACCACCACCACGTAGTCCACTCCGGACACCTCGCGGGCCAGCTGGGCGATCGGCGCGATAACCTGCGCGGCGTCCTCGGTGTTCAGCGCCGCGATCACCGCCGGCTCATTGCCCACATGGCTGGCCACCGTGCCGACCCGCGCATAGGCCTGGTCCTGCACCCGCTGGTCCTCGACCACCATCACCGCGACCGCTACCGCGAGCACGACGGCCAG
>NZ_JBQSYR010000068.1:0-2028 GCF_052379505.1 Glutamicibacter sp. 363
ACACAAAGAGTCGGATTGGGCAGTGATTCGGCAGTATCTTGCCGTAAATATCCTAATGAGGCATTATGGTTAGGACAAGCGTAAAAATCGGCGATATTTTGCCGGACTGGAGTACGTCGTGAATTCTCTGTCAGAAATAGGCTTCGCTATACAGCAGTCAAGAAAAGAGAACGGGCTGACTCAAGAGCAGCTAGCAGAGCTGGCGGATATCTCCGAGCGCACTTTGCGTGCAATTGAAACTGGTGTCGGAAACCCCTCTATCACGGCCGTGCTGTCGGCGGTCGCAGTTCTAGGACTGAAAATTGTGGTGGAGAAATGAACCAGGAGATCCAAAACCTCAAGCGAGTGCAGCGAGCCGATGTCTATCAGGGGTCGGTGCTCGCTGGGCACTTGACGCGTCTGCGCGACGGAGGAATCGAGTTTTCGTACACCGATGACTACATAGAGTCTGGTGAACGTGGAATCGCATCCGCATTGCCCTCTTCCCCAGTTCCTTATGTAGGTCCGGGTGGTGGATTGCCGGCATTTTTCTCTGGGCTATTACCAGAGGGGCATCGGCTTACGGTACTGAAAGATGCAGCAAAGACTAGTTTGTCGGATGAGCTAACTCTATTGATGATTGTGGGTGGCGATACTCCAGGCAATGTTCGAGTAGCTCCGGCAGGTACCGAACTGATTCCACCTCCTGCAGTGGCTGCGATTGCTGATTCGAAAGAACTAGACTTCGCGATGCTGGCGAGAGGCCTTGACCGGCATTCAATTCCCGGCGTGCAGGAAAAAATCAGTGCCACAATGCTCACCACGCCTTTGGCCCTGGATGGCGGGGCGTATCTACTTAAACTGAATCCGCGAGATCATGCGCATTTGGTTGCCAATGAAGCGCTGCATCTTCGGGGGGCTCGAGCTCTGAAGTTACCAGTGGCCAAGAGTCAGCTTGTTTTCGACACCTGTAATGTCGAAGGGTTGCTCGTCGAGCGCTTTGACCGGCAGATTTCTGCGGATAGCACGGTAGTGGCACGGTATGCGCAGGAAGATGGACTGCAGGTTCTCGATTTGCCTCCAGCGTTAAAGTATTCAGTCAGTGCCGAGCAGATTTCAGAGGCTCTTGCTTCGCATTGCCAGGCGCCGATACTGGCTAAGCGCAATTTATATCTTCAATTTCTGTTTGCGTGGTTGACAGGCAACGGAGACCTGCACGGAAAGAACGTTTCTATGCTGGCTGATACGCATGGAAGATTTTCAATAGCGCCGATCTACGACATACCCTGCACGCTGGTTTACGGCGATGACACCATGGCATTGACTGTCGCTGGCAAGGTCAAGAATCTCAAGAGGAAGCACTGGCAAGAATTGGCGCGGACGATGGGACTCACCGATAGAGCGGCTCAGTCGGCGAATCAGCTGGCGCTAAAAGCAGCAAGTCTTATTGATCTAAGTGAGCTCCCGTTTGAAGGATCGCCCCTCCGCGGGACCCAACGCGAACTACGGTTTCGACGCATGGAAATTGGGTAGAAACCGGAGGCGACAGCGTCCCTTCCTGTTGTGGAGGGCTATCAATCGGTGGCGCCTTTGCCGGGAGAAAAGGGCTGGAGCACTCCCGTAGTTCAGGGTAGGGCCGAGATGAAATTCTGCACCTTCGAAGGCACGGAGAGTTGTGGCATTGGCCGGGCAATGGAGATGGCCGGCAAGCAGCCCAGCTCGGCCTAAAAGGACCTAGAAGCATTGCAGCGGCTCGGTGAATCGAAGCGTAGCAGTGGTATCAGGAGCAACAAGATTCGAATCGAGCCATTGATGTGTGAGCTGATCGACAGATTGGCGATGTGTGTAGGCGGTAGGGCGCGAATGCAAGAGGTATAGCGATGAATGCTCTCAAAGCTGCCGACGCCACCTACCCATCCCGTTGATCCAGGAAAGCATAAACATGCGATTCAGCTCTAGTTCCGCCCAGCGGCTCTAGCCGGTCTGCGACCCCCTGGTTAATGGCGTACTGGAGCGGATCCAAAACTGAAATTAATTCCGAATTATTCT
>NZ_JBQSYR010000069.1:0-1691 GCF_052379505.1 Glutamicibacter sp. 363
TTTTCTGTTTGTCGTTCGATCCTATATTGCTGGCTCTACCAGGATGGTTGGAACTTGCGTGTTTGGCGATGCGCTTTCCTGAAGGACTCCAACCGTAGCCTGGAGAACCTGCGGATCCTCGCGGAGGGGCTATATCCTCGATGGCCATCCTTCAAGAGAATTCAACGGAACTTGTAGGAGCTATGCTTGCCGACGATGAATCAAGGTATAGCGGATTGATGACAAGCTGCCGGCATTGAGCTGAACTTCCCTTCCGAACCAGCGCCACTGCAAAGTTATTGCTATGGCTTGCGAGAGTCGAGAATGCACCTGCAACAGGCCAGACCATTTACGTGGACGGTGGAGCTGACGTTTAGTCATAGCAACCCTGTGCGGGCACATGCAGTTTACGGCGTCCCCTGTTGGCAACGGAAGCGGTAACTATCTTCTTGTTCCTAGCTATATTCACAGCTAGAAGGTAACTGCCATGCTTGCCCTTCGGCCCCGGCTCTCGGCTACGAGGAACACTAGGGTGCCAGAACAGGACGGCTCGACTACACCAACGAGGCTAGCGAAGAGGAACGGTGAATAGGAGCCAGCCGTCCCACCGATAATTTGACCAATAAACTTCGACATTCCAGATGAATTGGTTCAATGGATGGAACTGGCAAGGAACGAGCGGATTAGCTTCGAGCACGAGGCTGGTATGAAGCAGCAGGGTTCTTCCGCAGCTTCACGGACCTCTTGTCGGTCCTATTGGGAGCAGAATCCGCTTCGTCCGCTCAGATGGGAAATCCGAATGTCGGGGCTCGAGGCCTAGCGCGTGGATGGTTCCAACAATCAAGTTCTCAGAAAGCACGAAGAGTTTCGGCCAACGTGCGAGCCATGGAATCGACGCTGGCGCAGGCAGATGAGCTCAGCAGCGATGCGATTCTGAAAATGTTTGCAGAACTACTACAGAGCCAAGCTGGGTGGAAGATCCTGGCAGGAACGTATCGGGAACACTTCGTGTGGGTGGGTTCGAGTGCAGCGAACCCGAGAGAAACCGGTTATGCACCTGCTCGGTCGGGGCTGCAAGCTGAACTGATCGAGGGCTTGTTCGAATTCATGGCACACATGGATCTTCCTGCTGCTCTCCAGATGGAAATTGCTCATGCTAAGTTCGAGAGGATTCATCCCTTTGCAGATGGCAATGGTCGTACCGGAAGGCCCCTAGTTCAGTCCTTGCTGTGGAAGCGTGGAATGGTCCGGTCAACATCTCCATCGCCATCCGCCGGGCTGTTGCGGTGTACGGGCTTATCTTTCGAGGCGCTTGCTCGGTACCGTGATGGCAAAGTGGCGCCAATCCTAGATGGATTCATGGAAGCCATCTTGTATGCAGTGTCCAGCATCGACATCCCTGTCGATCAGATGGCATCGCATCTGGACTCCGCACGGGCAAAGCACCAAGGGCTGCTTCCGCAGTCTATGGCCTGGTAGCTACTTCTGTTCAGGCTTGCATTACAGGCGATGGACACCGAGATAGTCTCGAAGCTAGTGAAAGCTTCGACTACCATCGCGCTGCGCGTGTTGACTCAGTTGGCTGAACACGAATTTTTTAGCATTCAAGACAGAAAAGCAACGGGAAATGGCATGGCGAGGAAGTCGTAAGGATCCTGGACGACTATGCGGCAGGTGAGCTTAGAAAGCCAAGACCACCCGAACGGTTTTCT
>NZ_JBQSYR010000070.1:0-1676 GCF_052379505.1 Glutamicibacter sp. 363
GACGGCGGCATGATTTCCGGGACGGTTCAGACCAGTATGCTGCGGGTTGCGCGACCCCTAACTTCTGTTCAATGTTGTCAAAGTAGAACCGTTCTCCACTTTCCCCGACAGCATAGGCTGGGACTGCCTGTGTTTCTACGAAATTTTCTGGCTCCATCTGGGCTGCATTAGCTGGCGCGCTCAGCAACGAGCTACCTAGCAGAAGAGCGCCGAGAGCAATTGAAGTGATTTTTTTCAAAAGTTTCACCCATCGATCTGTTAGTTGCCTTAGTCAATCATATTGATCAGCTTATACTGAGCTTCAACATTTAATCCGTATTTGACGAGGTATTGAGCGCAATTAAAAAATTTTGAACAGTCGATGCTTTGAGTAGTGTAGATGATTCAAAAACGATCGTTTACGGGAAGAAGAATCGCCGTTTAGCGCGGCTGCGCTAAACGGCGGTTCTTCTGCATTTTCAGATTCCCGAAACCATGTCCTGAAACGGTCGTAGATCACTACTAGACTGTTGACGTTTTTGGGACATGATTTTCGAAGGAGCCGATACTTTCGTCCATTATGTTAACGTTTCGCCTAACCGCCACGTTGGCCGCTTCTAGCGCGTTGAGAAGAATCTGTCGATCATCCCAATTGTCCTTTAGATCAATCCAGTGGACGCCTTCGATATCGGAGATGGGGCGAGTGAAACCTTTGCGGACCAGGATGGTTCGTTGATCATCCATCGCTAATGCCATTCCTGCTTCAAGAATGACATTTTGACGAGCTTGGCCGGTTAGTTCTTTTTCAGGGCTTCGATCGCTTGGCTTGACGAACTGCTTATCCAGCCTGGCTTGATCGTCGGGGGTAAATAGGACCACCACTGCCTGGGCGTTCATGAGGCCAGCCTTAACAATTTCTAACGTAGAGGGGGAGGGCTTATTGGTAAGCTGACGTGCATCAGTCCAGGTCAAAGGTAGTGCATCGACATGCTTTAGAAAACGCTCAAGAGTATTTTTGGAGTCTAGGTCTCTGCCGTGAACGATAAAAACCCTGCGAGGATCAAGGTTAAGTTTTTGCATTCTTTCCTCACTGATTTCGTTTATATTGTTGACGCGTGGCCATGGTTTCATCCATTCCGGAGTGGATGATTCAGAGTCATTAGCTTTAGTGTCACGCCATGAGGCGACCCAGTTTTGTGCTGGTTTCTCGGGCGGAGATGAATTTGCGGTTGCTGGTAACGCGACCGATTGGTCGCTCAGAATAAACCCTAAGCGTTCCAGTTCCTTTTCCAGATCATCGAATTCTTGCCCCTCGTTGCGCCGTTCCGCTCCATATGGATCCTCGTAGTACACGGTGTTGACGAGCTTGACGAACTGATGATCGGCGTCAAATTTGGCTGTTATTGCTTTCACCATCTCAAGCGCCTTTTTGGGTTTTGAGACGCTTGGTTCTTCGATCTTAGGTGCGAATTCAATCCAGAGAGCGCCTAGATCATTGTGGGTGATGTACTGGTTGCTTCCTAATGCCCGTGCGAGCTTACTTCTCAAAGCAGGAGTGAAAAATTCTGCGGTCATGATCTAATACGGCTCTTCAGAATTGAGAGTGTAGCCACCTAAACCCAACACCCCGGATCCCGGGCATGTCGTCAATGCATTAAAAAGTCGAGGCCTTCCAGAAGAATGGAAGTTACCACACT
>NZ_JBQSYR010000071.1:0-1495 GCF_052379505.1 Glutamicibacter sp. 363
ATTGACCTCACCCAAAGGGAGTTTCGTTGAAATCGCCTGATAGGCCTTGGACGCCTCGGCCAGCTGCTTCTCAGCTGCCAAGACCGGAGCGTTCAATTCGTTGAGCATCTTATTAGTGATCGTCACCGCCTCCCCGGGTTCCGGGGAACACAGGGCAAGCTCCTGAACATCCGCGGCAGCGGCCAACGCCCGCACTTTCGCGGCCAGCGCGTCGCGTTTCTGCTTCGCCTTGTCCTTCAAAGGATTCGGAACCTGACGCCCGGCATCATCAGTGAACGCTTGGTAACTGTCATGGGCATCCAACGCGAAATGCTGGCGCGCGTACCGGAAGTAGTTTTCATGCCGCCACCGTGCACTCATACGAAACACGATCTCGGCTGCTGGCAGGTCCGTGTTGGTGGTGAGGATATGAATCTGGCGATGCTCTTGGCCGGTGGCTTCGCGGACCTGTTTCCCCGCGGCCACGATCCGGCTGATCTGCCGCATCTGGAAACAGGTTTCCTGACCAGCTGGCCCGTAGGCCAGCGTGACGGTGGTGTCGGCAACCTTCCCGTACTCATGCTTGGTGCCGAACTGATCCGCATACTCGACCTTGCTGAACAGGTCCGGGCTAACGTCTTTGGTGGCGCCCTTGCGCCAGGTGAGCGGATCAAAACCAGCCCTGGAGAGGTCGTGGAATAGTTGCGGGGACCAGCCTTCCCGGTCAAAGCCGATCAGCACGCGCCGCTCATCACCGATCATGTTCCGCAGTTTCGGGGTCAGCCGGCGCAGCTCGCCAACCAAGGAGGTGGAAGGTTTAGCCATGACCATGAACACCGGTGAACCATTCGCGTCGGCAACCCAGGATTCCATCGACGCCGGGACCGGGAACTTCAGCCTCGTGGAATACTGCTTTCCGGTCTTTTTCTTCCCCTGGTAGGAACGTACGTGGCCGTCCACGTAAAGCAGCAGCCCGAGCTTGTCCTGGGTGGTGGGTTGTGTGCTGGCCAGGTGGTGGCGACCCAAGGCAGTGAGCAGGTCGGCGGCTTTACCCCGGGCGGCCAGTTCCTGGTGCTTGCCCCGGACGGTTTTCACTTCCGGGGCCCGGTCCATGCCCAGGATCCGGCCGAACCCTGCCGGGTCCAACCGGGTGGCGCCTTCAGCGCGTGGTTCACCGGCCAGGGTACGCAGCACGGTTTCCAAGATCATGGTGTTCAGCCCGTAGAACCCAGGCTTGAGCGAACCATAACTCTGGTGGACGCATTGCACCAGTGCGGTAGCTTCCACCGCGGGCAAGGCCAAGAGCAGCCCGGCATAAGGGATGCGGGTGCTGGCAGTGAACACCGGGGATGCTTCGTCCAAGTTCCCAGTGGATGCGGCTACGCGTTCGGTGGTGCGTGGTTCAGGATCAACCAGGATCGGCAGGGCAAGCTGTTCTGGCACGGATGATTCGGGGGTGCCGGTACGCTGCTCAGGGCTTGTTTGGCTCTTCGCGCTGGGAGTAGCGGCTTGGCCC
>NZ_JBQSYR010000072.1:0-1429 GCF_052379505.1 Glutamicibacter sp. 363
CCAGGGCTACCGCAAAGTCCGGGTACTCAGCCCAAGCCACACGCTGACTAGGCGAAGTCATTAAACGTCATTAAATCGCGATACAGCAAAGGCCTCTGTTAATTCTGGAGTTGCGAAACAATAGAACCTAACAGAAGCCTTTACTCTTGCTATCATCCCTGATCAACCAGCTCCAACGCCAATTCCCTGGTGCCAGCCTCGCCACAGAACTTCACGACCCGCGCGCAGGCAGTCCACTGTTCACGGTATTGGCCGCCATCAAGGATCCGCGCCGCCGGCGCGGGGTCCGCCACCCGTTGCCCCTGGTTCTGACCCTCGCCATCGCCGCGTACCTGGCGAACCACCACAGCTACACCCAAATGCGTGAATACGCCGTTGACCTGTGGCAACGATATCCCGGGTGGGGTGAGAAGTTCGTGCACGGCCCACCATCGCAAGACACGTTCGAACGAGTCCTGGCTCTCATTGACGCCGACCAGCTCGATATGGCCAGCACCCGCTGGGTGACCGGCCAACTGAGCAAACAACCTCAGGTAGCACCCGATGGGCCGCGGGTGAAGCGGCACACCGACTTCACCACCATCAGTGCTGACGGGAAGGAATCACGCAGCGCCAAACACGGTACCGGGACCCGCAGTCACAACCTCGCCGCCGCGGACCACGCCACCGGCGTGGTGCTGGCCCAGGTTGCTGTCGGGGAGAAATCCAACGAGATCCCGTACCTGAAGAACCTGCTGCACACCATCAACGAGAATAAGCCCGGTTTCCTGCGCGGTGCGGTCCTCACGATCGACGCGCTACACACGCAGCGGGAAACCGCACGCCTGGTCCGCTCCTACGGGTGTGAGTACGTGATGACCGTGAAAGGCAACCAACGAACACTTCAAGCTGACTGTGCCGCGCTGGGCTGGGAGAAGATCCCGGTGACCGACAGGATCGAAGAGTGGGAGCACGGCAGGTATGTGCGCCGTGAGTTGAAGCTGGTGCAACCGGTCGGCGCGTTGAAGATTGCTTGGCCGTGGGCTGTGCAGGTCGGCCAGTTGACCCGCATCAGCCAGCGGACAGCTACCGGGAAGATCAGCAGGGAGACTGTTTACGTCGTGACGTCGCTGGCGCCAGACAAGGCCAATGCGTCAGTGCTCAACCGGATGCTGGTGAATCATTGGGGTATTGAGAACAAGGTTCACTGGGTTCGTGATGTGGGGTTCAATGAGGATAAGAACCAGATCAGGCGTGGAACCGCTGCGAGAGTGGCTGCATCATTAGCGAACCTGGTGGTCTCGGTGTTGCGGTTGGCCGGGTTAGATCAGATCGCCAAGACACGACGCAGGGCGGCACGGGATCCGGAATTCATGGCTGGTCTTCTGCTGGGGACGATCCGAGCAGGAGGTTAGTGGTGGAGGTCACCAGCGACTTTGCGGAAGCCCTG
>NZ_JBQSYR010000073.1:0-1362 GCF_052379505.1 Glutamicibacter sp. 363
TGGTGCGAAAGCGAACTTGTTCGACACGGACGGCAATCGAGTGACGGCGTTCTTGACCAATGCTCCGCGGTTCAACGTGGCGTTCCTTGATGCTCGGCATCGTGCCCGTGGCCGGTGCGAAAATCGGATCAAAACGCTCAAGAGCACGGGGTTGGGCAAGCTGCCGTATTGGTCTTTTACCGCGAATCAGGCGTGGGCTGACCTGGCAATGTTCGCCTTGAACTTGGTCGCATGGCTGCAGCTAGCTGCGCTGCCTGGTGGTCATGGGGCTTCGGTGTGGGATCTGAAGCGGTGGCGGTACCGGCTGTTTTCGATGGCTGGGAAAATCGTCTCTGGTGGGCGGCAACGCCGGCTGTTGATCCCGGTGAGAGCACCAGAAGCGCAGTTGCTTTGCCAGTTGCAGGAAGGTATTGGTGTGTTGTTTCAGCGGTGGCGGCGCGGTGAGCTGGCTGCTTGAATTGGCGGTTGTCCTGTTGTTTCTTTGGTTTTGAAAGATCATTTCAGTCCAGGTCGGTGGAGCCTGGCACCCAGCGCTGGTGTTTCGGCGCTCTTTGGCGTGGGCGGAATCAGTAACGGCCACCGGGAATCCTGGGTATCGGATTTCGGCGGCCGTCAGAGACCTCATGAAAAATCTGGGCTAGGGCGAAACATAGAAGTGGTGGCCGACATGGGGAAGAGCAGGGTGGCTGGCTTTACCGGGTATCGTCGAACATTTGATGCTTTCGTGGCGCTGTTCGACCGCTATCGCGTGGATCAACTCATCCCCTAAGTGGTGCCTATCTCTGGGCCAGAGAGACGAGCGTCGCCGCAACGGCTTAGCCGTCCACGTCGAGAATAAACAGGCGCAGCAGCTGGGAATGCGCTGTTATCGAAGCATTTAACCGGCCTGGGCGGGGGATCAAAGTCTGGTGAAAGCGGAATCTCCGTAGGTGGGAATTTTCGCGGGATTGCGGGCCGGCGTCGGGGCGTAGTTCTCCAGCGGAGAAATATGGCGGTTGAGCTGAGGGCGGAGTCATTCCCAGTTTTGTGCACAGAACTGGGAATGATGTACTTAAAACTCGGCACGATGCGCTCTTGACGTACGAAGAGGTTCTCGTAGCGATGGTCAATGACGAGCGAGATGCACAGCATCAGAACGAGTTTATGGAGTCGAGCGATGATCATTTCACCGAAGGCCACCCGTTCATGACGAAACTGTAGCCGGAGCAGGTTTGGGTACTTAACTTCACTGGAATTCCAGGTTCCATCGGCTGAGCAAGAACATGAAAGTTATTGTTAACCCAATGGATCAACTGGCTTAACTAGAACGTTCGCAAGAGTCACTTCCATGAATCGGTTAGGGAGAAGCTGAGTCTTTTGGGC
>NZ_JBQSYR010000074.1:0-1338 GCF_052379505.1 Glutamicibacter sp. 363
GGCCTATAGGCAAGAAATGGTGTCTGCCCGGGTGTGTCACCCGGGACAAACCCCATCTAAACCGGGGCGCTAGCGGCTACGTCCACCCCAGCCAGCCCTGGCGTAGAGCCCTTCCTCGGCGACCGCGGCTGTGCCATAAAGCTCAGGGCCGATCTGTTTCTCCTCGGCTACCTTGGCCGTAGCAATCCGTTCGGCACGCACGATGGCGGCCTTGATCAGCGCAGGGAATTTCGGCCGTGCTGACTTGTCCGTGTGAGTCCAGCAGAACCACTCGCAAGCACGCCGGCGATGCTCAATGGGCATCCCGCGATGGTAGAAAATCATCGCTCTGATCCCGGAGTTCACCGCGCCTTCAATCATGTTCGTTGTCGAGCTGATCCCGAGCCCGTTCAGATCTTCATTCAGGTACGTGAACAGGTGACCGCGTCGCAAAGCGGTCTGCATGTTCTCGTACGCTTTGCGCAGCCGGTCATGGGTGTACCACCAGGTGCGGGTGCTGCGAATGCCTTGGGGCAACGCGCCGTTCCATTGCGCTGCGTAGGTGCGTTCGTTGATGAGGTCTTGGTGCTGGGCATGCCAGGCCGCGAAGGCGGCCATCCATTGGGCCGCGGCTTCTTGGGTGCGGATATTCGTGAGTTTTAGGCTCAAACTGCGTAATGACTTACCGGCTGGCAAGCGTGGGTTCAGGGTCAGGTAGGTGCGGACGTTGCGTTGGATATGAACCAGGCACCGCTGGATCTTCACGTTGGGCCAGAACTCTTTCATCGCTTTCATCAGCCCTGACCCGCCATCGGTGATGACGACTTTCGGTTCAGGGAAATGCTTCAGAAGCGCTGTCCACGCCGCTGATTTTTCTCGGTCGCACCATTGCCATCCAATGACGTTTCCTTGGGCGATAGCGATCAGCAGGCACCAGCCTTGCCGGATGTAGATTCCGTCGACTTGGATCTCGTCGAAGACTTCTGCGGTGTGGTTCAGGAAGGGATGGACGTTCCAGCACCAAGCGGTTTGGTGGCGGAAGGTCCGGCCGGTTCCTCCGCCGTGTTGTGCTTGGGTTTGTTTGCTCATGAGCCAGTTGACGAAGCTGGCGAGTTGGTTGCGTGCGGTGAGGTCTTCTCGTTTGAAGGTGGTGCTGGCGTTGCAGTTGAGGCAGCGCCATCGTTGCTTGCCGTTGCGTTTCCCGTTTTTCTTTTGGGGGCTTTGGCAGATACTGCATAGGTGGGTGTTTTGTCTTGTAAGGGTCACGCCTATGGGAACAAGATCCATGTGTGTCTTGATCCTGCCCCGGTTTTCCGGGGCAGGATCAAGATTGCAGACACCATTTATTGCCTATAGGCC
>NZ_JBQSYR010000075.1:0-1337 GCF_052379505.1 Glutamicibacter sp. 363
GGCTCTTCAGGATTCAGGGTGTAAACGCGATCTAAAGCCACCGGTTTCCAACAATGACCGTGCGATATAGTGCGCCAAATTCGTGAACCCCAAAGCGATACCCCGCAGGTGCTCCAACCGCCCATTGAGTGCTTCAGTAGGCCCATTGGAACTGCCAATGTGATCAAAATACGCGAGGATATCCGGTTTCCGCCTGCGCAGCGTACCACCGAGTTTCTTCAACTCCGGTAAACCCTTCGGCACTTTGGTACCGATCTCGTTGATCAGTTGTTCCATGGCCCACTTCCCGATCTCGGGCTTCTTCTGCCGGTAGGCATCAACCATCCTCTGGTAAACGCTCCAGACCAATTGCACAGGCTCGTGCTTCGCAACGTTGAACAGGTCTTCAACGCGCTGTTTCTGTTTCTCTGTGGCCAGCGATAAACCTGTAGTCAGCGTACGCCGGCACTTATACAGCGGATCATCTTTCCGGCCACGCCGCCCATATTGTTCACGCTGAACTCGTTGTCTGGCCTGGTCCAACGCCTCGGAGCCGAGCTTGACCACATGAAAAGGGTCCAAGACTTCTACGGCTTGGGGCAGTTCTTCAGCAGCAGCGCTTTTGAAGCCGGTGAACCCGTCCATCGCGACCACCTCAACATTGTTTTTCCATGCTTCACCGCGTTCAGCAAGCCAGGTCTTGAACACGGCCTTGGAACGTCCGGGAATCATGTCGAGCAATCGTGCGGTGCCAGTGCCAGCCTTCACCGGGGTGAGGTCAACAATGACCGTCACGTACTTGTTTCCACTTTTGGTATGCCGCCACACGTGCTCATCAACTCCCAACACTTTGACTCCGTTGAACCGGGTTGGGTCATCTATCAGCAGGCGCTGGCCTTCGGCCAGCACTGCTTCGTTGGCGGTATTCCAGGTGACACCGAGCCCTTCGGCAATCCGTGAGACTGACAGGTGCTGGGTGACTAGCCCGGCCAAAGCCCAGCGTAGCCCGGTCCGGCTGATTTTCTGTCGTGGCGCTACCGCTTGGCTGAGGTCTTCACGCCAGACGCGTTGGCAGTGGTTGCAGCGGTAGCGGCGGTGCTTGATCACCAGGACGGTGGGCCGCCATCCGAACGGTTCGTGGGCCAGGCGCCGGGTGACGGTATCGCGTGGATTTCCGGGCGTTCCGCACGTTTGGCACCATGGGTCAGGGTTGGTCACTTGGCAGAGGATCTCAGCTTTCTTCGGCGTGAGGCGCTGCCCGATGGCGGTGAGTCCCAGTCCGTCAAGGTTGGTGAAAGTCGTGAGATTTGCGGGGGTATAGATAGAATGGTGCACAGTCGAGGTCTCTAGAAATGGTT
>NZ_JBQSYR010000076.1:0-1308 GCF_052379505.1 Glutamicibacter sp. 363
CCCGGGTATTTCATGAAGGCCGGTAGTCATTAACTGACTTAAAAGATGAAAAGGTGACCTGAACTGGGAAAATGGGAGTGTCTAAGCTTCCAAAATACCCGTTCGAAGGATCACCTTTTCTGTGAACTATTCTACCCACGTTTTCCCTGCCATCTCGACCCAACTCACCGGCCAAACCTTGGTCTCCCATGCAGGGTTGTCGGTGCTGACCAGTTTCCTGAATGCGGTGGACTTCCGCCGCGTTTGCGAAGACAGGTTCAGCCAGTTCGTGCCAACCACCGCGACCCACCGGCCGGGAAAGATCCTCGGCGCCCTAGCTCTGTCCTTGGCGGCTGGCGGCGAGCAAGCCACAGATATTGACCAGCTACGAGCCGCACCAGAGCTCTTTGGCTCCGTGGCGTCGGATGCCACGGTCAGCCGGTTCATGGGCCGGATCAAAGATCAGCCAGAAGCTTTCTCCTACGGGTTCGCCACCATGACCCGCAGCCTGCGCACCAAAGTCTGGAATGCTGCCGGGCCGCGGAATCCTGCCCGGCAGGCCACGGCAAAGAACCCTTTAACCATCGACATTGATGCCTCGTTGGTGCACGTTCATTCCGAGAAACAAAATAGTGCTGGCACCTACAAAGGCGGATACGGGTTCTCACCGATGATCGCCATGGCAGACTATGGCAAAGCCAACGGCACCGGCGAAGTCCTCGCCGTGCAGTTGCGCCCAGGCAACCGGGGCGCGAATTCCGCCGCCTCGCATATCGAGGTGCTCAGCCAAGCCCTAGCCCAACTGCCTGAAAATTTCTATGACGAGGACGGGAACCTTCGTGGTGAGAAGATCTTGGTCCGTACCGACAGTGCCGGCTCTTCCCGCGAGTTCTTGCACCATCTGGATTCATTGGGGGTCCAATTCTCCACCTCGTATTCTTTGCCGGTGCTCAAGGAGCGGTTCATCCGGTGGATCGATCAGAAGAAGTACTGGGAACCAGCGCTGGACGCTGATGGTGGTCAACGAGATAACGCGTGGGTGATTGATGCAACGAAGGTCTTGGAGTTGAGGCAATACCCGCCTGGAACTCGGATTTACCTACGTGCTGAGCCGTTGCATCCCGGGGCGAAAGCGAACCTGTTCGATACGGACGGCAACCGGGTGACCGCGTTCTTGACCAACAGCCCACGGTTCAACGTGGCGTTCCTCGATGCCCGGCATCGGGCGCGTGGCAGGTGCGAAAATCGGATCAAAACGTTGAAGAATACGGGGTTGGGCAAGCTGCCGTATTGGTCTTTTGCGGCGAATCAGGCATGGGCGGACCTGGC
>NZ_JBQSYR010000077.1:0-1159 GCF_052379505.1 Glutamicibacter sp. 363
TATGGCTCTAGTTTTTCAAGAACGGTAGCCGGTCAGTCAGATCTTGTAATCAAACAATCGTGAACCGATATGCGCTTCAAACGCCGCAACCGTGGACTCAAAATCATCACGCTGCACGTTACTGATCGCGTTCTTCGCATCATTCCACACATGCTCAATCGGATTATGATCCGGCGCGTAGGGTGGGAAATTGATCAAATGAACATCCTGCAACGTCTGACCCGAGGCCAGTTCCGCGCTGATCAGATTGTTCTTATGCCACGAAGCGTTATCCCACACGATCACGATCTTCTTCCCCGAATGCAACCCCACCAAGGTCTGCACCGCTTCCAAAATAGTAGCGCTGTTCTGCCAGTCCAACCGCAACGGCAGGCATTGGCCCGTGTTCTGATTCAGAAACCCGATAAACGACTGAGAAGCCGTTTTCCGATCCACCTTCAACACAGTTTTCGTGTTCTTCTCGTACCACGCTTTGCGCACCACAGCTTCCTGATCGATACGCACCTCATCGGCCGCGAACACTAACGTGTCCTCGTCAGCCAACGGGGCGACTAGTTCTTCACGGATTTCCTTCACCCGCTGGTCAATAGCCTTTTCATCGGCACGTCGACGGTCAAACTTTTCCGGCTTATGAAAGGAGAGTCCAGCCATGCGCAGTAGGAAATGGTACGAAGAATTCGATGCGTACTCGATGTTGAACGTGGTCGATAACCAATGGTCCAGCTTCGGAACATCCCAGAACTGGGCCGGCAGATACTCATCTCCGGGTGGCTGGGAGAGGACTTCGGTGACAGTTGCTCGTTGTTCCTCAGTGAGGAAGCTACGGTTCAGGTTTCCTGCGTGCCCGGTCAAGAGCGAAGCCATGCGTTGCTGGTGCCAATCAGTGACCCAGTCAACCAGTGTTGAGGGTTCACGGTCCACGAATTCAGCAACAATTTCCGGGGCAACGTCCCGAGAAAGAAGCAGCAAAGCCTCAGCTTTTTTGATCACGAGCTTATGCGGTGCATTGGCTTTGTACTCTTTGAGTAGTCGGCGTTCTTCATCGGAAAGTTGTGGGGTGCGCATGCTTCCAAAATTAACATTCCTGCAGTGCTGGGACGGGTTTAACGCGCCGGGATCAATGCTTTTTCAGAACCGCTTTTGAACTGTGACCGCCATA
>NZ_JBQSYR010000078.1:0-1154 GCF_052379505.1 Glutamicibacter sp. 363
GCCAGGGACCGGTAGGTCCGCCCGTCTCCGGTGTCGATGACGATGGAATGCGGCAGGTAGGGGTCGACTTTTTCATACCATCCGGGTAGTTCCTTCGCCTTGTTGCAGAACGGGCAGCGGAAGGAGGAATTGTGGACGGTGGTCGGCCCGTTCAGGTGGTGCTGGACCACGTGGTCGATTTCTTCCGGGACTCCGTTGCAGTACGGGGTTTGGCAGTGGGCGTCGCGGATGCGGATGAACTCTTTGAGGCCTTCGGGGAATTCGCGGGCTTTGGAGTCCATGGCGATGAGGTCTTGATTTCCCGGGGCGGTGTAGATGCGCTGGATTTCGGGGAAGGTGAAGATCCTGCGGTTCAGCTCGTCCTCGTGGCGGCTGAGGTGGAAGGGGTCTTTGAGGTCTACTCGGGCTCCGGCGACTAGTTCGCGGGCGTATTGGGCTGGGAGGATGCCGTAGCCGGGCAGGTTCGCTGGTTCCCGGTCGCCGAGGAATAGGGCTTTGTCGGTCATGATGAGCTTCACGTCGAGGAACAGCGGGATTTTGGGTGGGAAGCCGTTGAGCTGGCTGCAGATGAGCATATCTGCTTGGAGCTGCTTCTTGGTGCGGGGGTCGTTTCCGGTGCGGTGGATGGCCTTGGCGCGGGCTTTGATGGATTTGGCCAGGGCGGTGCCTTCGATGAGGGGGAGTTTGGCGCTGAGCATGACGCAGTTTTTGCCTTTGCGGAAGCGGATGTAGCGTTTGGCGGCTTCGTCTTCGGCTTGGATGGCTTTTTCGCTGCTTTGGTGGCGTTCGGTGAATTTGCGTACGGTGTCGGTGATGGCGTTGAGGCCGAGGTTGGTGAACATGTCGGGGTGGGTGGCGAAGAGGGCGTCGAATTCGCGGCGTGGGTTGGTGTCGATTTCTTGCAGTGGTGCGGTGATGGCCAGTATTTGGCGTTCGGTGAGCTCGCCTTGTTCGAAGGCGTGGGCCAGGTGCGGGGTGTCTTCGTTGAGGATGCGGCAGGAGGTGAGGTAGCTGCAGGCGCCGTGGGTGGATTGGCGGCGGTTGATGGCGATGGCTGCGGCGGCGCCGCGTGCGCTGTGGTCGATGTGGATGCCGCGGTCTTCGTGGTCGCGGACGACTGTTTTTTCGTAGTGGTAGGCGAGTTTGGCTTGGGC
>NZ_JBQSYR010000079.1:0-1013 GCF_052379505.1 Glutamicibacter sp. 363
AGAGATCGCGCCAATAGATGGGCCAAAACCACGGTAACTATTAATGCCAGAGTAATTAACCAAGTCACCAACGTCATTAAGCAGTGAAGCAGGCACGGACAGTGTTAAACATATTTCGACCAAGAAAAAGTTTGACACAGGAAGTCACGTGCCTGCCCTACCATCATCCATCATGAACCCCCTCTGGAGCCAATTCGAAGCACTGCTCCCAGAGCGAAACGTCACACACCCCTGGGGATGCCACAAACCAAGAATCAGCGACCGGATCATCTTCGACAAACTCATCCAGGTCCTCATCCTTGGAGCGGCCTACGCAAAAATCAGCGACACCACCTGCTCAGCAACCACCATCCGTCGCCGCCGCGACGAATGGATCACCGCCGGGATTTTCAACGACCTGGAACAGCTCTGCCTGGAAGCTTACGACCGCATCGTTGGGCTCGACCTTGAAAACCTCGTCATTGACGGCTGCTTGGTCAAAGCACCCTGCGGCGGCGAAGCTGCCGGCAAATCCCCAGTAGACCGCGGCAAGCAAGGCACCAAACGCTCCCTGATGACCGATGGGAAAGGCATCCCCGTCGGCTGCGTGATCGCTGGAGCGAACCGGCACGATTCACCGTTGCTGCGCCCGACCCTCGAACGCCTTTCCCGATTTGGATACCTGCTCCCAGAGCAGATCAAGGTTCATCTGGATGCCGGCTACGACAGCCGGCAAACCCGAGGCTTGCTCACCGAGCTAGGATGCGACTGGGAAATCAGCACCAAGGGCGAACCCTTGCAAGCCGGAGTCCGCTGGGTCGTGGAACGAACCAACTCGTGGCACAACCGCGGGTTCAAAAAGCTAGCGATCTGCACCGAACGAAGGGCTCGTGTTATTGAGGCAATGATCAGCTTGGCGAACAGCATTATCGTGCTCCGCAGGTTGATTCGCGAAGCATGGGTGACGTATCGGTGGGATTCACGGCCTAATCGAAAGCCTTAATGCTGGACGTTCACCTATTGGCGCGATCTCT
>NZ_JBQSYR010000080.1:0-977 GCF_052379505.1 Glutamicibacter sp. 363
TGAACCGTCCCTGATTTGATGCCGCTGTCTTTCGAGAGAAAGATAGAAACCATGCCCAAGAAGTATCCTGCCGAAGTTCGTGACCGCGCCGTAGCGATGGTTGTGGACCGGCTCTCTGAATATCCTTCCGTGTATGCAGCGTGCAAGGCTCTGGCTCCGAAGCTGGATGTCGGCCCCGAATCATTGCGTCGCTGGGTGCTCCAAGCCCAGGTCGACACCGGTGAGAAGGACGGCCCAACCACTACCGAACTCGATGAGCTCAAGGCGTTGCGGGCGGAGAATCGGGATTTGAAGGAAGCCAACGAAATCTTGAAAGCTGCATCGATTTTCTTCGCGAGGGAACTCGACCCTCGCCGCCGCTAATCTGCCGATTCGTTGATGAGCAGCGGGCCGAAGGTCATGCGGTCGAGTCGATCTGCGCCGTCCTGCGTGAGCAGGGCGTGCAGGTCGCCGCACGAACCTACCGGGCCTGGAAAATAAGGATTCCGGCCCTGCGAGCAGTTGAAGATGCCAAGGTCATTGACACGTTACGCAGCCTCAAAGTGTTAGACGCTAAAGGAAGACCGAAGCCAGAAATCCTTTATGGCCGGCGAAAGATGACCGCTTGGCTGCGGCGCAACGGCTTCCCCGAGGTCTCCAAACACACCGTTGACCGACTCATGCGTGACGAGGGCATGAACGGCCTGATTCGTGGACGTAAGACCCGCACCACGATCCCTGGCAAGGACGGCAAACGAGCTGGCGACCTACTGAATCGGAACTTCAGCGCCAGTGCCCCTAACCGTATTTGGGTCACAGATTTCACTTACGTGCCGGTGTATTCCGGGTTCGTATACGTGGCCTTGGTGATCGATCTGTATTCACGGGCGATCGTCGGGTGGGAAACCTCCACGGTGAAAGACACCGCCTTCGTGGAACAGCGCTTGAAGATGGCTTTATGGCGCCGAAAACACACCAAAAGACCAGTTGACAAGGGG
>NZ_JBQSYR010000081.1:0-954 GCF_052379505.1 Glutamicibacter sp. 363
TCTGAATGAAAAACAGTCCCAGCGCTGATGAAACCACGCGACATCGCGAGCTGCATCGCATCGATAACCAGTTGCGTTTGCATGTTCGCACCCATTGACCACCCAACGATCTGACGTGAATACAAGTCGATCACCGTCGCCAGATACAGCCACCCTTCACCGGTTCGCAAGTAGGTAATATCGCCCACCAACTTGGTTCCAGGTCGGGACGAACGAAAATCACGGCGGCCGAGCTTATCGACCATGTGATTCTTGATATGAGCGGTCCTGGCTTGCTGGTCATGCACCGTGGTGACTTTGAAAGCACTCACTCGTTTAGCCTTGAGCCCGTGCTCGTTCATGATCGACAACACCGTGGATTTCGGCACGTACTGCTTGTGGTTGTTGCGAATCAAATCCACTAATTGACCGGCACCAGCCACCCCGTTAGAAGCCTCGTACTCGGTCAGGACCAGAACGGTGCGCATAGCCCGCAGGGCCTTGGCTTCGCTGAGCTCAGTGGACGGGTTCAACCACCGGTAATACGAAGCGCGCGAGACCTCTAGCTGCTGGCACATCCAGTTCACCGGATACTTCGCGCTGTGTTCCTTGATGAATCGGAAGATCGCGCTTATTTCTTGCCCTTCGAGGCGAAATAGGCGCTGACATCTTTTAAAAATTCGTTCTCCCGTTTCACCTCCGCCAATTCCCGGCGCAGCTTCTCGTGCTGGGCCCATTCCACCGGTCCGCGTTCTTCCGTTTCGGTCTCTGGATGCTCGGTTCGGTAGGTGCGAACCCAGTTTCCAAGGGTTCCTTCGTTGATTCCCAGTGATTCTGAAACCTCGACCAGGCTTTTTCCTGAGGAGAGCACCAGTTCCACCGCTTCTGCACGGAATTCCGGGGTGAATTTCTGACGTTTGGACATGCACTCATTCTCCTACATACGCGTGTCTCACAACATCATGACAGCTCAAT
>NZ_JBQSYR010000082.1:0-831 GCF_052379505.1 Glutamicibacter sp. 363
TAGTCGTATATCGGCGGTCTAGCTATGAAGCGGGTTTTCTACATTCTCATAGTGTCCCTAAAAAGCTTCATTTCTTCCCCGTAAGGCTTGCCGGCGAAATGCGTCAGGGTCAAACCACTCTGGCAGAGATGCCTGAGCCGGTTAGCGTAGCTCTCCGGAGTGGAGGACGCCATATGGATCTCACTCTCGCTGAATTGCAATAGTGAGATAGAGGCCGCTAGGCCATGATTTGTGGCGTGATCATTGGCAGAAGGAACAGAGAAGTGCAGTGATTTTTTAGATTCTGACAGGTACTGATATATTCAGCGGAGTAATTCTCTTCTGATTAGATTGGAAAGTTAAAGGTATGAAGAAATTTTCTTCTGTGTTGATGGCGGGCTTTGCCACTGCCGCTCTTGTCGCTGGTTCGTCTGCGGCCCATGCCTCGGTCGTGTCTGAGGTTGCTGAACCATTTGAGTTGCTGGAACAGCTAAATACCTCGGCCGATCCGTTCGTTGCGCTGGATGCGATGAGCGAATCCGAGCAGGAGATCCTGTTGCAGGAGTTTGATGAGATGGAAACTGAGCAGGTAGCCGTAATTTTTGCGCCTAATGGGGATATGTCGGTTTCTGCTGCGGCTAATGCTGGGGTCCTTAATGTAGCGAGTCCTGCGTACAGTGATATCGCGTGGTCTTGGGTTGAAAAGGCTGCTTGCGTCATCCATGTAGACCTCATCTCTTGTAACAGGGCAGCCAAGCGGAAATTTTCAAGTCAAGTGAGACCACTAAGTCTTAGGCCAACATCTTTTCTCCTTCTTCCTGCTTGATCGGTTCGTTAATCCAAGCCGCTTCT
>NZ_JBQSYR010000083.1:0-811 GCF_052379505.1 Glutamicibacter sp. 363
GATTGCTATGGCCGTGCTGCCGTTGCCGGTGGAGAAACTGCGCCGTCCCCGCCTGAATGAAGGGATCCGCCAGGGCTTGCGGATCTTGGTGACCGCCCGCGAATCCATGTCCAAGGACCGGACGCGCTCGGTCAATGCCTTGAACGCCTTGGTGCGAAGCAACGACCTCGACATCGATGCCCGCAAGAAGCTCACCCCGGTCCAGATCGAGGAGATCTCCCGGTGGCGTGAGCGCGAGGAAGAACTGGCCATGGGTATCGCACGTGCCGAGGCGGTCCGCCTCGCAAAACATATCCTGGACCTGGATGGGCAGCTGAAGTCTAACGAGCAAAAGTTGGACGAGCTGGTCAAGGTCAGCGAGGCGGCACCCTTGCTCGAGGAGAAGGGTTTCCGTGCGGTGACCGCGGCGAAATGCTTGGTGGCGTGGTCACACGAGGGACGGGTCCGTAGCGAGGCTGCCTTTGCCTGTCTGGCCGGCGTGAATCCCATCCCCGCATCGTCGGGAAACACCGTGCGCCACCGGCTGAACCGGGGCGGCGACAGACGGCTCAACAGCGCCTTACACATGGCTGCGATCACCAGGATGACCTACGATACGGAGACCTGCGACTACGTCGAGAAGCGTCGCTCCGAAGGCAAGACCGACAGGGAAATTCGACGTTGCGTCAAGCGCTATCTTGCCCGTCGTATTTTCAGAATCCTGACTGTCGCGGCCCAAGCAAAAAAGGTGCAGGAAGCGGCTTGACAGACATAGAAGAGTCGTATCGAGCTGCCGCATTCCGTGATTGGCCATAGTCGCCCGGCCAATAGC
>NZ_JBQSYR010000084.1:0-799 GCF_052379505.1 Glutamicibacter sp. 363
CATTGACCTGGATTTTCGCCGAACGAACACCCTTCAAATCAGTGATAATCCGCTTCAAACTCATCCCAGAGATCTCCTGCAAATGCCGGCCAATCGCCAACGCAGCGAACACCACAGTCAAATGAGCATCAATGGCGTCCTCATCCCTGTGGAACACCGGACGAGCGGAAAGGTCACTCTTGGTCATACGGAATGACGCTTCAACCTGCCAGAGGTCATGGTACGAATCAAGGACCTGCTGACCTTTCATCACCGACTGGTCAATATTCGTGACGTAGCCCTTCAATCCGGCCAGCATACGGGCACGCTCAATACGTGCCTCATCGACTTCAGGCTTCGTCCCGGTCGTTTTCACGAACCGTGCTTTACGCATCTGGCTTGTGCCTTCAGCAATGCCCATGGCACGGCGTTCCATCAGGTTGATGTTCCGATTATCAGTGACGAAACGCTTCGCAGACCATTGATAAATCACTCGGCGTTCTCGGCCTTTTGCACCGGTGCCCATGACGCGCTTCGATTCCAGGATCTGCCCGTTGGCGAACCGGTTGCCCTTCGTATCGAAATGTTCTTGCAAGTCATAAGGTGCTTTGGCCATACGCGAGCCGACGATGAATTTGAACCCAGCATCTTCCAAAGCGGTCAGATTCGCGGCGGAGAGCATGCCGGCATCAGCGACGACCACCATGTCGGTGATACCGTGCCGCTCCTGAAACGCTTGGACCACCGGAACGATCGTGGTGGTCTCGGCCTTGTTCCCGGCAAACATATGCATTTCCAGCGGGAACCCGGCCGGGTCCAC
>NZ_JBQSYR010000085.1:0-731 GCF_052379505.1 Glutamicibacter sp. 363
ACTCCGGTGCCTTCTGGTTGATCAGCAACCTGGGTTGGCGGCCACTCTTGGTCAGCTTCCCAGCCATGGACCACACACGGTACCGCCACCTTTTCACATCCCAGCTGACTGCTTCATGCCCAACTGGCAGGAGGACCAGCTGCAACCACGCAGTCAGGTTATAGGCAAACATTGCCAGGTTCGCCCACGCTTGATTCGCTGCAAACGACGTGAAAGGCAATTTCCCAAGTCCCGCGGCCTTCAAAGACTTGATCCTGTTCTCGCACCTTGCGCGCGCCCGGTGACGGGCATCCAAAAACGCGGGGTCGTAGCGTGGAGAGTTCGTCAGAAACGCGGTGACTCTATTCCCGTCCGTATCAAACAGGCTGGCTTTCGCCCCGGGATGCAACGGTTCAGCCCGAAGATAAATGCGGGAACCTGGCGGGTATCCAATGAGTTCAATAACCTTGGATGCATCAATCACCCACGCATTATCACGATGCTCACCATCGGCGGTGAGCGCCGGTTCCCAGTACTTCTTCTCATCGATCCACCGCACAAATCGTTCCTTCAGCACTGGCAGTGAATACGAGGTGGAGAACTGCAGGCCCAGCGAATCAACATGCTTCAAGAACTCACGGGTGGCACCGGCACTATCGGTGCGGACCATGATCTTTTCACCAATCAGCACACCATCTGGGTCATAGAAATCGTCGGGCAGTTGTTCCAGCGCTTGGCTAAGGATGCTGATA
>NZ_JBQSYR010000086.1:0-680 GCF_052379505.1 Glutamicibacter sp. 363
TTCATGGGCCGGATCAAAGAACAGCCAGAAGCTTTCTCCTACGGGTTCGCCACCATGACCCGCAGCCTGCGCTCCAAAGTCTGGAATGCGGCCGGGCCGCGGAATCCAGCCCGGCTGGCCACGGCAGCCAATCCGCTGATTATTGACCTCGATGCGTCGCTAGTGCATGTCCACTCTGAGAAGGAAAACAGCGCTGGGACGTATAAAGGTGGGTACGGTTTTTCACCGATGATTGCCATGGCTGACTACGGCAAAGCCAACGGCACCGGCGAAGTCCTCGCCGTGCAGTTGCGCCCGGGAAACCGGGGCGCTAATTCCGCCGCCTCGCATATCGAGGTGCTCGGCCAAGCGCTGGCTCAGTTGCCTGATGATTTCTATGACGAGCACGGGAACCTTCGTGGTGAGAAGATCCTGGTCCGTACCGATAGTGCCGGCTCCTCCAGGGAGTTCTTGCACCACCTGGATTCGCTGGGGATCCAATTCTCCACGTCGTATTCGCTGCCGGTGCTCAAGGAGCGGTTCATCCGGTGGATCGATCAGAAGAAGTACTGGGAACCAGCCCTGGACGCTAACGGAGATCAGCGTGATGATGCGTGGGTGATTGATGCAACGAAGGTCTTGGAGTTGAGGCAATACCCGCCTGGAACTCGGATTTACCTGCGTGCTGAGCCGTTGCATCC
>NZ_JBQSYR010000087.1:0-655 GCF_052379505.1 Glutamicibacter sp. 363
ACTGGCCGACTGCGTCCAGCAGAGTTATGGTTCGCTCAAGCCTGGGTTCTACGGGCTGAACACGATGATCTTGGAAACCGTGCTGCGTACCCTGGCCGGTGAACCGCGTGCTGAAGGCGCTACCCGGTTGGACCCGGCAGGGTTCGGCCGGATCCTGGGCATGGACCGGGCCCCGGAAGTGAAGACCGTGCGCCGCAAGCACCAGGAACTCGCCGCCCGGGGTAAAGCCGCCGACTTGCTCACTGCCTTGGGCCGCCACCATCTGGCCAGCACACAACCCACCACCGAGGACAAGCTTGGGCTGCTGCTTTACGTGGACGGCCACGTACGTTCCTACCAGGGGAAGAAAAAGACCGGGAAGCAGTATTCCACGAGGCTGAAGTTCCCGGTCCCGGCGTCGATGGAATCCTGGGTTGCTGACGCGAATGGTTCACCGGTGTTCATGGTCATGGCTAAACCTTCCACTTCCTTGGTTGGCGAGCTGCGCCGGCTGACCCCGAAACTGCGGGACATGATTGGTGATGAGCGGCGCGTGCTGATCGGCTTTGACCGCGAAGGGTGGTCCCCGCAGCTATTCCATGACCTCTCCCGGGCTGGTTTTGATCCGCTCACCTGGCGCAAGGGCGCCACCGAAGACGTTAGCCCGGACCTGTTC
>NZ_JBQSYR010000088.1:0-633 GCF_052379505.1 Glutamicibacter sp. 363
CCCTTGTAGTTTCCTTTGGCACCTTCTTTATCTGAGTGCACGTTGACTAGGGACGCGTCGATATCCACGGTCAGAGGATTCATGCGGGAAGCTCGTGCTGCGGGATTGCGTTGACCTGCAGCCGCCCAGAGTTTGGTCCGTACCTCGCGTTGCATGGTAGCGAATGCGTAGTCGAAAGCCCCCGGGTGCTTGCTGATCCTGGCGAAGAACCTGCTGAACGTGGGGTCAGAGGCCACCGGCCCGAACAGCCCCTGAACCGTTCGTAGCTGGTCAGTGTCGCTGACTTGCTCGCCGCCGGCGGCGAGCATCAGACTCAGGTCTGCGATCATCTTCCCTGGCCGGTGCACCGCCGCGGCCGGGACGAATTGGGAGAATCGGTTTTCGCAGAGTTTGCGGAAACCCATTGCGTTGAGCAGGTCGCTCAGGGTGGTGAGTCCTGCGTGGGAGACGAGTGCTTGGTTTGTGCTCACGGTTGGTATGGCTGGGTAAAGGGAGGTATTGTTGTTCACCGAGAGAGTGATCCTTTGGACTGTTGAGAATATGGCTTAGATACCTTTATTTTCGCAGTTCAGGATCACTTTTTCTTTGTTAATGACGCTTAATTACTGGCCTCTCGATGAAATACCTGGGCTA
>NZ_JBQSYR010000089.1:0-550 GCF_052379505.1 Glutamicibacter sp. 363
GGCCCTTATTCTCTCTATGACCGGACTTCATCTCGGTAGACACTGTCAAAGTTCAACAGGCCTAGACCGCACCCGACACACGGTTGCTTGCTCACTATTGACCTCCGAATAATCACTATCGCTGAATGCTTCGATGCTTATGCGCAGTGACGTTCAATTTCGGCATGCCGAGGCGCCCAACAGTTTGAGAGGCCAGGCAGCGCGAAGATGGGAAACGCAGACTCCCTTCCGATGAGATGGTTCCACCGGCCGGCATCCGAGATGAAATTGATAAACCCAGACGTTGAGCTGGCGTCCCCGGGCTGGAACCTCGACCAGTCGAAGGGTGAAACTTGGCTAAGTGAATCCCCGTTGCTGAACATCTCGTGGATCCCACTGCCCTCGATGACATCACCGGGCGCAAACTACGGCAGTACTTAAACCCGGTCCACAGGCATCGTTGCATTCGCGACCGACTGTAGTGACACAATGCGGGTAGGCCGTGTGTCTGTCCCGGCCACTCAACCACCAGCTAGCGCATCGTTCGTTCCCGTGGTGATACTGCCGTTCG
>NZ_JBQSYR010000090.1:0-401 GCF_052379505.1 Glutamicibacter sp. 363
AGGTCCGCACCGCATCCGGCGCTGTCGCCGTGCAAATCGTGGACCAAACCGGACGCACCACCACCTCCGTGGAACACATCGGCTCAGCGAACACCGACGCCGAACTAGCACTGCTGCTACGCTCCGCCGAACAACGCTTGCATCCAGGGCAGCAAGCCTTCGACTTCGGCGATGTGGAACAAGAACCCGCGTCCCTGGACGAAGTCGCTGACTGGACCAAGAACGCCGCAATGCCCGACGTGATTCCTGACCGCGGAAGACCCCGAACCGGCGCCACGGGCACCGCGAAAGTCGTTGCATCTCCAGCCACTGAACTGTGGGACATCCTCACCGCAGCCTATGCGCGGCTTGGGTTCGAAGTCCTTGATGACGAGGGGTTTCGTGCCATGGTGCTCGCCAGG
>NZ_JBQSYR010000091.1:0-396 GCF_052379505.1 Glutamicibacter sp. 363
CGGGCAGCTAATTCTTTCTTCAGCCGTGCGATTTCTGCTTGTTCTTTGGTGAGTTTGCTCTTCGTGGTCCGTGCCGTTCCGCCCTGAGCTGTGGTGGCGTGCTCGTCGAGGATCCCTGCGTTGCGTAGTTTGCGCCATTCAGCAATGTGGGAGGAGTAGATCCCGTTGGCGCGTAGGTAGCTGCCGCCTTCACTTGTTTGGATGGCTTGGTCATAGCCTTCAAGGTAGGCAAGTTTCTGAGCGGGGCTGATTGTACGGCGACGGGGCTGGTCCGGGCGTGGAGAAGAATCCATGCTTCTATTCTCGGACACATCAGGGGCTGGTTGCTTCAAGGTGGTGATGCTCATGGTGCGCTGAGTTTCCTTGTTCTCGCCCTGTCTGGGGTGAGGCGGGGGT
>NZ_JBQSYR010000092.1:0-391 GCF_052379505.1 Glutamicibacter sp. 363
CGTAGAAGCCGATACATGCTGGCCACCGAACACAAGTAGGTCCCTTCGCTGAGCAGCACCGCATAGATCTGTTCTGGTGCTTGATCCACAAACCGGTCGTTATTCAACGTTTCAAGAATCAATGCTTCTTCAGCCTCGGTGAGTTTGTTCGCCGGTGCCGGTCTAGGTGCATCAACTGGCTTGGGTGGAAAACGTTCAGCACGCTTGTGGCGGGCCATCGTGGCTCGGCTGACTCCAGCTAGCGAACTGGCTCGGCGAGTCGAAATCCCAGACTCAACGAGCTGGTCAAAGACGTTTTTCATGAACGCACGGGAGTCTATTCTGAATCCGCGCTCTTCGAGATCTGCTCCAAGAGCGCGTGCGCTTTTCCCATGATGTCTAGCGCGGTTTG
>NZ_JBQSYR010000093.1:0-386 GCF_052379505.1 Glutamicibacter sp. 363
GCAGGTTCACCGCGGCATAGCGGCGGGATTCTTCATCGCCGGCAGCCCAAACATGAGTGAGTAGTCCATGGATGAATACCTGTCCACCGTCATTGTTTTCCACGAGTTCCACAGCGGCGCCAATGGTGGTTCCGCTGCCAGTGGGCGCGAAGGCAAGTAGTGGTTGTGTTGTCATCAGAACCATCTTCCCACCTCACCTGAACCCGTATCATTCGTCTTGTTAATTATATCTCAGGAATGACTGGATCAATAGTGCCGGAGGTGGATTCTTCCCCAGCATTCCGGGGAACTCTAACTATTCATGGGGAGCCGATGTCCAGAGCCCTGGACCTTGCGGATGAATCGGGAACCCATGGGTTCAGGGTACCGGGAACCTATTTATTAGT
>NZ_JBQSYR010000094.1:0-374 GCF_052379505.1 Glutamicibacter sp. 363
AGTGGTCGCTAGTTTCGCGTCGCGGGCAGCGAGTTCTTTCTTCAGTCGTGCGATTTCTGCTTGTTCTTTGGTGAGTTTGCTCTTCGTAGTTCGTGGCGTTCCGCACTGGCCTGTGGTGGCGTGCTCGTCGAGGATCCCTGCGTTGCGGAGTTTGCGCCATTCAGCAATGTGGGAGGAGTAGATCCCGTTGGCGCGTAGGTAGCTGCCGCCTTCACTTGTTTGGATGGCTTGCTCATAGCCTTCAAGATAGGCAAGTTTCTGAGCAGGGCTGATGGTACGGCGTCGGGGCTGGTCCGAGCGTGGAGAAGAATCCATGATTCTATTCTCGGACACATCAGGGGCTGGTTGCTTCAAGGTGGTGATGCTCATGGTGC
>NZ_JBQSYR010000095.1:0-374 GCF_052379505.1 Glutamicibacter sp. 363
CGCAGAAGCCGATACATGCTGGCCACCGAACACAAGTAGGTCCCTTCGCTGAGCAGCACAGCATAGATCTGTTCTGGTGCTTGATCCACAAACCGGTCGCTATTCAACGTTTCAAGAATCAACGCTTCTTCAGCCTCGGTGAGCTTGTTCGCCGGTGCCGGCCGAGGCGCATCAACTGGCTTGGGTGGAAAACGTTCAGCACGCTTGTGGCGGGCCATCGTGGCTCGGCTGACACCAGCCAGAGAACTGGCTCGGCGAGTCGAAATCCCAGACTCAACGAGCTGGTCAAAGACGTTTTTCATGAACGCACGGGAGTCTATTCTGAATCCGCGCTCTTCGAGATCTGCTCCAAGAGCGCGTGTGCTTTTCCCATG
>NZ_JBQSYR010000096.1:0-350 GCF_052379505.1 Glutamicibacter sp. 363
CTTCTACATCATTCGGACGCTGGCTCGCAATATACCTCGATCCGTTACACCGACACCTTAGAAATTGAGGGGCTGGTTCCGTCGATTGGCAGTGTCGGGGATGCGTACGACAATGCGGCTGCCGAAACGGTCATGGGATTATTCAAGAATGAAGCCGTGGCCAAGGGTTCTCCCTTCCGTAGTGGTGCGTTGAAGACCGAATCAGATGTCGTTGAGGTCGTCTTCGACTGGGTCTTTTGGTACAACAATGATCGCTTGCATTCCTCGCTGGATCACCAAACTCCCGAGGAATTTGAGCGTGCCTACTATGATGAAATGACAGGCTCGTTACCCGACGCTGCCGCACATAA
>NZ_JBQSYR010000097.1:0-308 GCF_052379505.1 Glutamicibacter sp. 363
CACTAGTCCAGGAGGACCACACATTGGCTATGAACCGTAGCGAACTTGTTGCCGCTGTTGCAGCTAAGACCGAAAACTCCCAGGTAGCCGTCAACGGTGTGCTGGATGCGCTGTTCGAAGTTTTCGTTGACCAGATCTCCCAGGGTGAGAAGGTTTCGATCCCAGGTTGGTTGGCCGTGGAGCGCACCGATCGTGCAGCTCGCACCGGGCGTAACCCACAGACCGGTGACGCTATCCAGATCCCAGCTGGCCACTCGGTCAAGCTGACCGCTGGTTCGAAGCTGAAGGCTGCTGTCTCCAAGAAGTAA
>NZ_JBQSYR010000098.1:0-300 GCF_052379505.1 Glutamicibacter sp. 363
TGTGTGCACGGTCACCTCGGAAAAGGGCCTCCCGATTTGAAACATCCCGCAAATCTGTGTATAGTTTTTATCTGTCGCCGAAACAAGGCCGGAACAAAAACCGGTACAAAATTCGGTGATAATCCCCAGAAAATCAAGAGTTTTACACAGGTCACTGTGGATAAAACGAAATTAATGGGAACCAAGAATACCGATTCAAATCACAAATAATTGATTTGACTTTCAGGAATTCAACGGTATAGAATATAAATATAACGCTGGACGAAATTGCCGCTCGAAAGAGTGGGTAAAGAACCGGTA
>NZ_JBQSYR010000099.1:0-295 GCF_052379505.1 Glutamicibacter sp. 363
AGTATGATGGTTTGAGGCCCTTGCACCTGTTGGTGTGGGGGCCTCACCTGTTTAACCCGCGGGGGTGTGCGGGGGTGTGTGGGTTGTGTGGTTCTGCCTGGCGAGGCGGGACCTTTTAGTGCTTTAACCAGGGTTGAATTTCTGGATCTTGACCCAGTCGTTCTGATCGACGACTCCTTCCCCGCGATGGTGCACTCCATAGAGCTCTGGCGCGATAGTCACTACTCCATCTTCCTGCATAGGCTTTGTTCTTGTCGGCGCTGTGTAGTGCTCCGCCGGTTGATTGATGAGCCCA
>NZ_JBQSYR010000100.1:0-291 GCF_052379505.1 Glutamicibacter sp. 363
GATGTTCGCGGTCAATTTGGTGTCTTGGCTGCAGCTGGCGGTGCTGCCTGGTGGTCATGAGGCTTCGGTGTGGGATTTGAAGCGGTGGCGGTACCGGTTGTTCTCGATGGCAGGGAAAATCGTTTCAGGTGGTCGGCAACGCCGGCTGTTGATCCCGGCGAGAGCGCCAGAAGCACAGTTGCTATGCCAGTTGCAGGAGGGTATCGGCAAGCTGTTCCAGCGGTGGCGGCACGGATTGCTGACTGCCTGAACGGGAAGTAGCTGTTCCCCTTGTTTCTTAGGTTTTGAAAG
>NZ_JBQSYR010000101.1:0-289 GCF_052379505.1 Glutamicibacter sp. 363
AATGTTCGCTTTGAACTTGGTCGCATGGCTGCAGCTGGCCGTGCTACCCGGTGGTCATGAAGCTGGGTGTTGGGATCTGAAGCGGTGGCGATACCGGCTGTTTTCGATGGCTGGGAAAATCGTCTCTGGTGGGCGGCAACGCCGGCTGTTGATCTCGGCAAGAGCACCAGAAGCACAACTGTTATGCCAACTGAACGAGGGTGTTGGCGTGTTGTTTCAGCGGTGGCGGCGCGGTGAGCTGGCTGCTTGAATTGGCAGTGGTGTTTCCTTGTTTCTTTGGTTTTGAAAG
>NZ_JBQSYR010000102.1:0-271 GCF_052379505.1 Glutamicibacter sp. 363
GGCAAGGTTGAGTATGCGGATCAGTTCGGTACCAAGCATGAGTACGGGAAGGTTGCCGACACCACCGTCACGCTGGCCTACGGGCCTGCTGGTCAGGAAATCTGTTTCCGGATGAGGCAGATCAGCCGGATCGTGGCCGCTGGTAAGCAGGTCCGTGAAGCCACTGGCCAAGAGCATCGCCAGATCCATATCCTCACCACCAACACGGACCTGCCAGCAGCCGAGATCGTGTTTCGTATGAGTGCACGGTGGCGGCATGAAAACTATTTCC
>NZ_JBQSYR010000103.1:0-271 GCF_052379505.1 Glutamicibacter sp. 363
AGCAAGGTTGAGTACGTTGATCAGTTCGGTACCAAGCATGAGTACGGGAAGGTTGCCGACACCACCGTCACGCTGGCCTACGGGTCAGCGGGTCAGGAAACCTGTTTCCAGATGCGGCAGATCAGCCGGATCGTGGCCGCTGGGAAGCAGGTCCGCGAAGCCACCGGCCAAGAGCATCGCCAGATTCATATCCTCACCACCAACACGGACCTGCCAGCAGCCGAGATCGTGTTTCGTATGAGTGCACGGTGGCGGCATGAAAACTATTTCA
>NZ_JBQSYR010000104.1:0-268 GCF_052379505.1 Glutamicibacter sp. 363
ACGTGAAAAACAAGTAGCTGAGCGCCGGCGGCAGGCACGTCATCCGGCACGGAAAGTCCCTGAATTAGTGGCGTATCAGCCTGGTGAGGTCTTTTCGTGGGATATCACCAAATTGGCGGGTCCGCGCAAAGGGACTTACTTTGATGCGTACGTGATGATCGATATTTATTCTCGTTATGTCGTCGGTTGCCAGGTCCATTTGCGGGAGTCTGGGGCGTTGGCTGAAGCGTTCATGAAGCAGGTTTTTGCTCAGGATCAAGTCCCGCAG
>NZ_JBQSYR010000105.1:0-268 GCF_052379505.1 Glutamicibacter sp. 363
GGTATGCGCGCCAGCATTTCGCGTTGGATGCCCATGACAGTTACCAAGCGTTCACTGATGATAGTGAACGTCGGGTGCCGAATCCTTTGAAGGACAAGGCGAAGCAGAAACGCGACGCGCTGGCCGCGAAAGTGCGGGCGTTGGCCGCTGCCGCGGACGTTCAGGAGCTTGCCCTGTGTTCCCCGGAACCAGGGGAGGCGGTGACGATCACTAATAAGATGCTCAACGAATTGAACGCTCCGGTATTGGCAGCTGAGAAGCAGCTGGC
>NZ_JBQSYR010000106.1:0-265 GCF_052379505.1 Glutamicibacter sp. 363
CTAGGCGTTGGTCATCCACGTGCCCAGTCATCCCGAAATGCACGTCGGCAGGAGTATGAAAACCCAATCCTGAATGGCGATGCTCAGTGTTATACGCATGAACAAACCGGCCCATAAAATCCCTGGCGTGCTCCAACGAACCGAACCGCTCAGGAAATACCGGCATATACTTCAAAGTCTTAAACCACGACTCGGAATTATCCCGAATTCGGGATAATTCCGATTATGCCGGGGCCGTGATTATGCCGAGCTCGAACCTGACTGG
>NZ_JBQSYR010000107.1:0-259 GCF_052379505.1 Glutamicibacter sp. 363
GTCATGGCGCGGCGTACGCTGAACTCGGAGACCCCGGCTTCGCTGGCTGCTGCGCGGTTTGAAAGGCCGGAGGCTTTGAGCTGGTGGATCTGGGTGATCAGTTCACCATCAAGTTTCGAGTTTCCTTGCGGACCACGTTTCTCACTGAGCAGCCCGGTGATCCCAGCGGTGTCTGACGCGCTTTTCCAGCGCCACAGAGTTGCGGTGGAGATGCCGAACCCGGTGGCGATCACCGGTGCGGGCGCGGCACGCAGGGATA
>NZ_JBQSYR010000108.1:0-258 GCF_052379505.1 Glutamicibacter sp. 363
TTTGAACCCCGCAACAGGCCAAGCCGCCACTGCCAGCGCGAAGAGCCAAACAAGCCCTGAGAGGCAACCCGGCACCCCCGCGCCATCCGTGCCAGAACAGCTTGCCCTGCCGATCCTGGTTGATCCTGAACCACGCACCACCGAACGCGTAGCCGCATCCACTGGGAACTTGGACGAAGCGTCCCCGGTGTTCACCGCCAGCTCCCGCATCCCTTATGCCGGGCTGCTCCTGGCCTTGCCCGCGGTGGAAGCTACCGG
>NZ_JBQSYR010000109.1:0-252 GCF_052379505.1 Glutamicibacter sp. 363
GGCCAAACCCTGGTCTCCCATGCAGGGCTGTCGGTGCTGACCAGCTTCCTGAACGCGGTGGACTTCCGCAGGCTCTGCGAAGACAGGTTCAGCCAGTTCGTACCCGCTACCGCAACGCACCGGCCAGGCAAGATCCTCGGCGCACTGGCCCTGTCCTTGGCGGCCGGCGGTGAACAAGCCACAGATATTGACCAGCTACGAGCCGCACCAGAACTCTTTGGCTCAGTAGCGTCGGATGCCACGGTTAGCCGA
>NZ_JBQSYR010000110.1:0-252 GCF_052379505.1 Glutamicibacter sp. 363
AGTCAATCTCTGGTCTCTCACGCAGGGTTGTCGGTGCTGACCAGCTTCCTGAACGCGGTGGACTTCCGCAGGCTCTGCGAAGACAGGTTCAGCCAGTTCGTACCCGCTACCGCAACGCACCGTCCAGGCAAGATCCTCGGCGCACTGGCCCTGTCCTTGGCGGCCGGCGGTGAACAAGCCACAGATATTGACCAGCTACGAGCCGCACCAGAACTCTTTGGCTCAGTAGCGTCGGATGCCACGATCAGCAGG
>NZ_JBQSYR010000111.1:0-245 GCF_052379505.1 Glutamicibacter sp. 363
CTCGTTGCTCTCTGATTTGGATGTGTTGCGTTCGCATTCCCGGCCGAAGGTGAGCAATGACAATCCGTACTCAGATTATGCCGGGGCCGTGATTATGCCGAGCTCGAACCTGACTGGATGGATTCGTGGTGGTCAGCGGGCTGCCGCAGCCTGAACTACTCGGCATAATCGCGGTGGTGTTTCATGATGACTCTGTACGGTTTTTCGTTCGGAGGAGGCACAAATGAACAAGCGACAGGAAGCAA
>NZ_JBQSYR010000112.1:0-243 GCF_052379505.1 Glutamicibacter sp. 363
GCGGTAGCTTCCACCGCGGGCAAGGCCAAGAGCAGCCCGGCATAAGGGATGCGGGAGCTGGCAGTGAACACCGGGGACGCTTCGTCCAAGTTCCCAGTGGATGCGGCTACGCGTTCGGTGGTGCGTGGTTCTGGATCAGCCAGGATCGGCAGGGCAAGCTGTTCTGGCACGGATGGCGCGGGGGTGCGGGGTTGCCTCTCAGGGCTTGTTTGGCTCTTCGCGCTGGGAGTAGCGGCTTGGCCT
>NZ_JBQSYR010000113.1:0-216 GCF_052379505.1 Glutamicibacter sp. 363
CTAGGCGTTGGTCATCCACGTGCCCAGTCATCCCGAAATGCACGTCGGCAGGAGTATGAAATCCCAATCCTGAATGGCGATGCTCAGTGTTATACGCATGAACAAACCGGCCCATAAAATCCCTAGCGTGCTCCAACGAACCAAACCTCTCCGGGAACGCCGGCATATACTTCAAAGTCTTAAACCACGACTCTGAGTTATCCCGAATTCGGGATA
>NZ_JBQSYR010000114.1:0-215 GCF_052379505.1 Glutamicibacter sp. 363
AAAGCTGAGCGGGGATTTGGACCCACGCCAGGACGGGGTGCTGGAGGTGCTGTTGGATCCTTTGCCGACGCGTCGTGCCACGGTGGCGTTGGGTGAATTGTGTGAGTTGCTCAGCGGTACGCGGACCGTGTATCCGGGGACGGATCGGGTGTTGCGGTATCGGGTGAAGGGCTTAGCGGCGACTCATTAATTTTCTACCGATGTCCAGAGCCCTG
>NZ_JBQSYR010000115.1:0-207 GCF_052379505.1 Glutamicibacter sp. 363
CGGTGCGAAAGCGAACTTGTTCGATACGGACGGGAATCGGGTGACGGCGTTCTTGACCAATGCTCCGCGGTTCAACGTGGCGTTCCTCGATGCTCGGCATCGTGCGCGTGGCCGGTGCGAAAATCGGATCAAAACGCTCAAGAGCACGGGGTTGGGCAAGCTGCCGTATTGGTCTTTTACCGCGAATCAGGCGTGGGCTGACCTGGC